>NZ_JBEZXU010000018.1:0-181854 GCF_040638175.1 Actinoplanes sp. NPDC026670 | reverse complement strand
TCCCCTCCCCGGGGGGGGGGCCCCCCCCTTTCTCCCACACCACGTCTCCCCCGGGGGGGGGGCGGGGCCCCCCCCCCCCCCCCCGGCCCCCCTCTACCCGATAATGCAGGAGACGATGCGCGGGCGGGCGGAGCTGTTCCCGTTCATCATCGTCGTGAAGCCGAACGTGTTGCCGCTGCCGTTGGGACGGACGGTCAGCGTGCTGCCGCTCGACGTGAAGGTGCCGCTCCAGGTGGTGGTGACCTGCTGCGGCGCGGTGACGGCGACGGTCACCGTCCAGTTGGTACCTCCGGACACCGTGACGGACGTGTTGTAGCGGTCGCCCCAGACAGTGCCCGGAGTGATCGAAGCGGTACAGGAACCCGATGACGGAGGCGGCGAGGACGGAGGCGGTGAAGACGGCGGCGGTGAGGACGGGCTCCCGGTCAGGTTCGGGGTCGACCACGAACGCCACTGCGACAGGTCGCCCGGCTTGCGGCTGGAGATCCGGACCGTACCCGTGCTGCTCCCGGTCTTGAGAAGGAACTTCTGGATGTTCTCCTGGAGCGGCCCGCGCCATTCGCTGCGGGAGGCGCAGTGGGTGCCGTCGCTGACGTCGGACCAGTAGCTGATGTTGCCGCCGACGCCGAGCGCCTTGTAGATCTCCGCCCCGCCGAGCGCGGCGACGCTGCCGGACCGCGCGGCGAGCCAGTCGACGTGCGGGTTCTCCATGATGAACAGTCCCCGCGGCGCGACCAGCCCGACGAGCTCGTGGGTGTCGACGGGCAGGCTGTTCGGGTTGCCGGTGTAGGAGCTGAACGCGTCACCGAGCCACGGCTGCTCGTTGTAGGCGCTGCTCAGCGGCTGGGCGCCGGACTCGCCGGGCACCCCGCGCAGGATGGGCACACCGGCGGTGCCGGATTCGATCGGCATGGTGAGGGCGAGCCGCTGGTCGAACGCGCCGGCCGCGAAGGCGCCCTTGCCGTAGCGGGAGCAACCGGTGACACCGAGCGCGTCGGCGCGCAGCACCGATCCACCGGCCTGCTCGACGACGTCGATGATCCGGCTGACGCCCCAGGCCCAGGCCATCAGGATGCCGGTGGTGCTGTTCGAGCCGTAGAGCGTGTAGAACGCGCCCTGTTTGCTGGCCCGGCCGGTGCCCTCCTTGCCGACGGCGAGCGGGTCGAAACTGATCACCGCGGCGCCGGAGTTGCGGATGGTCGTGGTGTCGGCACCGAAACCTCCGAAGACCACGACGGCGGGGTACGGCGCACTGCCGGTGGTGGGCAACTGGACGCTGGCCGAGAAGCTCGCGGCACGCCCCTGGTCGGTGACGTTGACGGTGATGTTCGAGGTGCTGACGCTGCCGGTGACGGTGGCCGGCCGGGCGGGTTTCTGGCCGTACACGTGGCGTTCGGCCATCTCGCGGATCTCGGCCCGGCGGCATCGCCAGTCGCCGGTGGTGGTGATCCGTGAGCCGTCGATCCGGGTGAACGGGTCGGGCAGCTGGGCGGTGCTGACGCTCGGTGAGGCGGCGACCGGACAGTCGGCGCCGTCGTCCTCGACGGCGGCGTGGGCGGTGGTGGGGACGGCGAACACGACCGCGGCGGCGCTGAGGACCGACACCACGATCATGGTCGCTCTCGTACGGAGCTGTGTCACAGGGGAAGCTCCTTTCCTGGGGATGGGGAGAGCGATGGCCGTGACGTTACGAAGATGTATCGGTGAATTCAAGTGCGTAAATTCGCTGAACCTCCCGGGAGGCCAACTGAAACTTTCGCCATTCGGCAGAAGTTCCAAGGCACAAAAAAGATCAACGCCGGCCCTGGGCAGGGCTCGGCGCTGATCGCGGTCGGGGTGGACTACCTGGCGGCGAGTTCCCTCGATACTCGCTGGAACAGGTCGTTCCATTGGGCGGCGATGACCGGCATCTCGTACCCGGCGGCGGTCGCCTTCGCCGCCGCACCGAAGGTGGCCCGCTCCGCCGGGTCGTCGATCATGCGGGACAGCCCGTCGGCCAGCCCCGGCACGTCCTCGGCCGGGATGAGCAGCCCGTTCACCTCGTTCTCGACCACGTCGGCGGGGCCGGTCGGGCAGTCGAAGGAGACCACCGGCAGGCCGGTGCCCATCGCTTCGAGCAGCACCATCGGCAGGCCCTCCTTGCGGGAGGAGAGCACGAAGACCGACGCCTTGGCGAACTCGGCGTCCAGGGTGCGGGACATCCCGCGGAGCTTGACCACGTCACCGAGGCCGTGCTCGGCGATCTGCTCGGTCAGTTTCTTGCGCAGCTTGCCCTCGCCGAAGATGTGCAACTGCCAGTCCGGATGCCTTTCCCGGACCCGCGCCCACGCCTCGATCAGCAGGTCGAAGCCCTTCTGCCGGAACAGCCGGCCGGCCGCCACCACGACCTTGGCCCGCTCGCCGTCGGGCGCCGCCTCGCGGGACGGGACGCCGTTCGGGATGCGGGTCAGGTTGACCCCGTCGCCGACCGCGGCCCGGTACGACTCCAGGTCGGCGTGGGTCAGCACGGTCACCGCGTCGAGCCGGGGGTAGGCGCGGACGATCTGGGCCTGGAGATTCGGCTTGTAGCTGCTGAAGTTCATGTGGTCCTGACCGATCCTGACCAGCCGGCGGGGGCCGAACCAGGCGGACAGCAGGTTGAGGGCGGGCCGTGTGCTGATCAGGATCCCGTCCCGCTGGGACCGCATGTACCTGACGATCTTCAGGTCGACCATCGGGTCCCACCTGTTGTACCGGAAGTCGTTGCCGTGCGGCAGCGGGTTGGGCAGCATCCGGGTCCGGCGCAGCAGCCGGCGGCGTCGATCCGGCTTGCCCGTCCATCGTGAACCGTCGTGTCGCAGGTCGGTCACCGAGACCAGCCGCACGCGCGGGTCGAGCGGGAAGGCCGGGGTCTCAGCGGTCCGGTACACGCTGGCGATCTCGACGTCGTGGCTGGCGCACAACGCGTTGGCCTGATTGAAGACCGTACGGATCGTGCCACCGACCCCGTACGCGTTGTGGAGGAGGTACCTGATCTTCACGCGCACAACCTAGATACCGCTGTCAATCGTCTGTGAACCGCGCGGCCCGGACTTCATTATCGACGGCATCCTATCTACGACATATCCCGCCGAACTATATTCACCTTCGCGAGGGGTGGCCATCACCCGGCCGGGCAACACCTGCGATCCGAACGCATGCTTGCCGACGCGATGCGCCCAATCCGGTCCTAGACGACCCCGGTCCGCGGGCTGAGCAGCCCCGACTCGTAGGCGAAGACGACCAGCTGCACGCGGGCCAGGTCGACGCCCTGCCGGCCGACGGCGGCCTCGGCGACCACGGGTCCGCAACCCGATGCCCGCGACCCCGGCCGCAAATGCAGTACCGAACCCGTTGATCGTACGATCGGAGAAGCCCTCAACCGCACCATGACCGCACCGCCCGCGCCCCGCGAGCAGCCGCCCGCGCAAGGCCGCAACGCGGCCGCCGGGCTGGTTGCCCACTCACCGTCCGAGCCGGGGCAGCGCCTCGCCGGGCCGGGGCGCACGGCGCTGATCCAGCCAGAACAGGTAGCCGCGCAGGTACCCCTCCAGCCCGTCGTCGAGGTAGGCGATGAAGTCGCGGTGCCCGCGGGCCGCCTCCCGATAGTGCCGCACGTATTCGGGGCCGCCGGCGAAACCCCACTGCGGGTGGCCGTCGGCCTCCCAGTCGGTCGCGATCGCCACCGCCCACTCCCGCACCCGGGCCCGGTCACGCCACCACTCGCGGACACCGGCCACCGTCCAGTGCTCGTCGCCGTCCCACTGGTAGCCCTGCCACAGCTCGAGCCGGCACCCGCTGATCAGGCTTTCGGTCTCGGCCTCGTCGACCGGCTGCCGGTAGACGAACTCCGACGCCGTCCCGTTGCCGCGATCGTCGTCGTAACAGATGTGGCGAGGTGCGTCCAGGCGGCCGAGGGCCATCGAATCGGTTTCGCCCGCATAGAACGGCCCGGGGACGTTCCGCCAGTTCAGGTCCTCCCATCGCCCCTGGAACGGATCCAGGCCGGCCAGCGGCCCCTCGTCGACGAGCCGCCGCGCGGTGGGCAGCGGATCCCAGTAACCGATCACCGCGCCATCCTGCCGCATGTGTCGCCGCACGATCCCGCCGCGCCTGGAAGATCTGTCCACCATCGACGGAGACCGATAGAGTCCTGGCATTGAGATTTACTGATCTCTATGGGGGACTGAGAATTGAACATCTTCAGTCAAGGTAACCTCCGCCGCTCGGTGACGGTCCTCGCGATCGGGGCGACCGTACTGAGCCTGACCGCCCCGGGCGCGGCGGCGAAAGCTCCGGACGACCCGGCCGAGCGGGCCTACGAGCAGATCGCCGCACTACAGGACATCAAGAAGTCACTGACCCCGGCCGAACGCAAACTGGACAGCCGCCTCGCCATCGAGCTGCGCAAACGCACCAACCAGGCAACCACCAACGCACTGCCGTCGCTGGGCACCGGGGTGCCGGTCAGCAAGTCCGGCACCACCGAGGTCGAGATCCACGCCGACAAGGTCGGCGACGAACTGCTCGACCGGCTGCGCGACGCGGGCGCCGGCATCCGCTTCCCCTCCCCGGCGACCGGCACGGTGCTGGTCGAGGCGCCGCTCACCGCACTGCCGGAGATCGCCGGCTGGAAGGACGTCACGAGCGTCAGCCTCAAGTCCGGCGCGATCACCGCACGCATGACCGACCCGAACGCCAAACCGAAGACCGAGTCGAAGGTCGAGAAGACGACCCGGATCGAGACGGCACTGCGCGCGGCGAAAGCGGTGGCGCCGAAGTCCGCGGCGGTCACCGTCAGCCAGGGTTCGGTCGTCTCCGAGGGCGACCGTACGCACGCCGCCGACACCGCCCGTACCAGATTCAAGGTCACCGGAACCGGCGTGAAGGTCTGCGCCCTCTCCGACGGTGTCGACTCGCTCGCCGACTCCCAGGCCAGTGGCGACCTGCCGGCCGACGTCGACGTCCTGCCCGGTCAGGAGGGCAGCGGCGACGAGGGCACCGCGATGCTGGAGATCATCCACGACCTGGCGCCGAACGCGAAGCTCGGTTACGCAACCGCGTTCACCAGCGAGGCCAGCTTCGCCGAGAACATCCGGGCGCTGCGTTTCGACGCCGGCTGCGACATCATCGTCGACGACATCATCTACTTCCACGAGAGCCCGTTCCAGGACGGGATCATCGCGCAGGCGGTCAACGCGGTGACCGCCGACGGGGCGTACTACTTCAGCTCGGCCGGCAACGAGGGCAACACCATCGACGGCACCGCCGGCAACTGGGAGGGCGACTTCGTCGACTCCGGCCGTGGCATCGGCAAGTTCGCCGGCGACGCCCACGACTTCGACCCCGGCGCCGGGGTGCAGGAGTTCAACCCGCTGTCCCCGGGCAGCGCCGGCCGCATCGTCACGCTGTGGTGGGCCGACGCGCTGGAGGCCGCCGGCAACGACTACGACCTGTACCTGATCAACTCGCTGGGCAACGTCACCTCGTTCTCCCAGGACGTGCAGGACGGCGACGACGACCCGTGGGAGATCCTGCAGGCCGCCAACAGCACCGGACAGCGGCTGGCCGTCGTGAAGTTCGCCGGCGCGGACCGGTACCTGCAACTGACGGTGTTCCGCGGCCGGTTCACCGACACCCCGGACGGAACGCTCAAGGGCTTCTCCACACCCGGCATCACCCGCGGGCACAGCGCCGCCGTCGACGCGTTCTCGGTGGCCGCGGCCCCGGCCAAGGACCCGCTGCCGTTCGCCCTGGAGACCGGTGACCCGGCCAACCCGGCCGGCCCGTACCCGAACGTGTTCACCAAGCAGACCCTGCCCGAGCGGTTCACCTCCGACGGCCCGCGGCGGGTGTTCTTCAACGCCGACGGCACCGCCATCACACCCGGGAACTTCTCCTCGACAGGCGGTTTCGTACGCGTCAAGCCGGACATCACCGCCGCCGACGGGGTGGGCACCTCGGTGCCTGACTTCCAGCCCTTCTTCGGCACCTCGGCGGCCGCACCGCACGCCGCCGCGATCGCCGCGCTCACGCTGTCCGGCAACCCGGGCCTGTCCGGCGCCGAGATCCGGGCCGCCCTCACCGGCACCGCCCTCGACCTCACCCCGGCCGGCGCCGACAACCGCACCGGCAGCGGCGTGATCCGCGCCGACCTGGTGCTGCGCAACACCGGCGCCACCCCGCAACCGCTGGTCCAGGCGGGCACCCCGACGATCACCCCGACCACCGGCGACGGCGATGCCTTCCTCGAGCCGGGCGAGCAGGCCACCGTCACCCTTCCGGCAAACAACATCGGCGACGGTACGGCCACCGGCGTCAGTGTCGTCGTGGACTCCGACAGTCCGCTCGCGACGGTCACGCCACGCGCCCGCTCGTACGGCAACATCGCCGCCGGCGCCTCCAAGACCAGGGACTACACCCTGAAACTGGCGGCCGGGTACCCGCTCGGACGGCCGGTCGGCCTGAACGTGCGGGCCACCTTCGCCGGCACCCTGTCCCCCACCACCGGAACCGTGACGGTGGCGACCGGACAGCCGTCGGCGACCGTGCAGAACTTCGCCTACACCGGCGCACCCCTGCCGATCCCGGACAACGACCCGACCGGCGTCAGCGCCACCGTGGCCGTGACCGGCGTCGGGTACGCGTCGTCGCTGACCTTCTCCATCGACGGCACCGAGTGCAGCACCACGACCGGCGCGACGACCGTGGGTGTCGACCACACCTTCGTCGGTGACCTGGTCGGCACTCTGACCGCACCCGACGGGCGCAAGGCGACGCTGTTCTCCCGTACCGGCGGGAGCGGCAACAACCTGTGCCAGGTGGTGTTCGACGACAACGCCGCGACACCGTTCGCGTCGGCCACGTCGACGAACGCTCCGTTCACCGGAACCTGGAAGCCGAACGACCCGCTCGGCTCGCTGCGGCTCTCCGCCGCCGACGGCACGTGGACCCTGCACGTCGCCGACCGGGTGGGCGCCGACACCGGTTCCATCCGGGCGTTCGCCCTGCACCTGACCGGTTACGAGCCGGCCTGAGAACAACCGGCCGGGGCGCGTCGCGACACGCCCCGGCCGGTCCCCACTCACGCCGCGGCGTCTCCCCACACCGCCAGCTCACCGTGGGCCAGACAAACGATCAGGTAGCCGTCCGGGCCGGTCACCGCCCAGGACTCGGCGTCCGCGTCGGCGTCGACCAGCAGGCTCGCGCCGCTGGTGAAGGTGATCTCCAGTTCGCCGGTCTCCCGGCTCCGGGCCGTCCGGACCACGTCACTGAGCAGCGTCGCGACCGCGTCCGACGGGTCGTCGCCGGGCTCCACATCGGCCGGTCCACCGGGCCCGTCCAGGTGCGCGACCGCCTCGATCAGCACCTGGCAGCCGCCGGCGAACCCCAGCACGACGGCGTGCCCCAGCCACACGTACTCCAACTTGCGCCCGGCCAGCAGGTCGAGCGTCCGACCCTGCCCCGGACGCCAACCAGCGCCGTTGTCGGCCACCATTACCGGCACCACGACCACTCCGATCCGCCCGTCGGACAACTGACGGCAGGACCCTAGCCAACACTTTCCTAAAAAGACCTTAAATCCAGACACCGACCAGGTAGCGGCCCACCGATCCCACCCCACGCCGCGCCGTGCCGACCAGCGGTCCGATCCGCACCACACGTCACCGCGCGGCGGGCCGGGTTCTGACTGACCGGTCACAGTCGCTGCGTGGCCGGCAGCGCGGGCGGGCAGGATCGACGCCATGGCCGGGGTGCTCAGCGGGTTCACGACGGTCTGGGCGCTCGCCGCTCTCGGCTATCTGCTGGCCCGCGGCCGGGTGCTCGGCGAGCACGCCCCGCAGGTGCTGGCCCGGCTGGTGTTCTCGGTGGCCGCGCCGGCCCTGCTGTTCGTCACGTTGAGCCACACCAGCCTGGACCGGATCCTCACCGGCGCGCTGCTCGCGTTCGTCGCGTCCACGGTTCTGGTGGCGGCGGCGTATGTGCTGGTCGCGAAACTGGTGTGGAAGCGGAGCGCGGGCGCCACCACGATCGGGGCGCTCGGCGCGTCGTATGTCAACGCCGGCAACATGGGGCTCGCGGTCGCCGCCTACGTGCTCGGGGACGTGTCGCTCGTCGTACCCGTGCTGATTTTTCAGGTTCTGCTCGCCGGACCGTTCGCGCTGACCGTTCTTGATCTCGCGTCCGGGCAGGGCCGGCCGTCGCTGCGCCGGCTGGCGCTGCTGCCGGCCCGCAACCCGCTGATGATCGCGTCCGGGTCGGGGGTCGCCGTGGCGGCGTCCGGCTGGACGCCGCCGGCGCTGCTGTTGGAGCCGTTGTCCCTGGTCGGGGCGGCCGCGGTGCCGGCCGCGCTGCTGGCGTTCGGGATGTCGCTGCCGGGCGCGCGGCCGTTGCGGCCGGGTCCGGACGCGCCGGACCGCTATCTCGCGGTGACATTGAAGATCGTGGCGCAGCCGCTGCTGGCGTACCTGATCGGCCGGCTGATCGGCCTGGACCGGCCGGAACTGTTCGCCGCGGTGGTGACGTCGGCGCTGCCGGCCGCGCAGAACGTGTTCGTGTTCGCGTTGCGCTACCGGCAGTCGGAATCGCTGGCCCGGGACGTGGTGATGCTTTCCACCCTGGCGTCCGCTCTGGCCATGATCGTCGCGGCGCTGTTCCTGACCTGACCTAGATCTGTCTTTAGGTAATGGTGAAGACACGCCATGGAGCGGTAGAGGACGGGCGCGGAACGGCGTACGGTGTGCGCACTCGCGACGGCGTTTCTAGGGAGAAACATGCCGCTCACCCCTGCTGACGTTCACAATGTCTCCTTCACCAAACCGGCTGTCGGCCGTGGTGGTTACGTCGAGGAGGAGGTCGACGCGTTCCTGGACGAGGTGGAACGCGAACTGGCCCGGCTGATGGCGGAGAATTCGGCGCTCAAGGGCCGGGTCCGCGGTGGGTCCGTCCCCGAGGACGACTACGACGTCGATGTCGACTACGACGAGATCCGGGAGCTGGCCGCCCGGCTGCGGATGCTGGAGCAGGCCCGCGACCGGGCCGAGCAGCACGCCCGTGACCTGGCCGCGCAGGTGGAGCAGGCCCGGCGGGCGGAGATCGCGCCGGCTGACGACGGCCGTCACCTGCGGGTGCTGGCAATGGCGCAGCGTACCGCCGACGAGCATCTCGACGACGCGCGCCGCGAGTCGGACGAGATCATCGCGACCGCCCGCGACCGGGCCGATCAGCTGGCCGCCGAGGCGCGGGCGAAGGCGGCCGACATCGAGGGCGACGCCCGGCGGCGGCATGCCGAGGCGATGGACGGGATCGCCGGGCGCCGCGCCGCCCTGGTCGACGAGGTGGAGCAGCTCAGCGGCCTGGCCATGCACTACCGGCAGGCGCTGAGCCGGCACGTCGACCATCAGTTGGAGGGCACCGAGGGCACCCCGCGCCTGACCTGACCCGCGTGGCGATCCGCGGTCCGATTCGCGCCACAGATCACCACGCGACTTCAGCCGAACCTGCGTGGTGACGTGCGGTCCGATTCGCGCCGTAAATCACCACGCGGTCTCAGGCGGGACCGGCCGGGGACCGATATTGATCAGGTGAGCCCGGGGACGTTCCTGCTGCGCCGCCGGCGCTGGGCAGCGGCGCTGCTGGCCGCGCTGATCGGGCTGGTCGACCGGCCACGGCCGGAGGATCTGCTGGCCTTCGCCGATCTGGGGCGCAAGGTTCTGGAGGGCCGGCTCGACGAGGTGTACGCTGGCTCGTTCACCCAGTCCGGCCCGCTGCAACTGGTGCTGAGCCGGCTCCTGCTGATCGGTGGCGACGCCAGTATGCCGGCGGCGCCGGTGCGGATCGTGGTGGATGTCGCGCTCACCCTGGGTGCGATGGCCGCCTGCCGCGGGCGGCCGGCACGCGAGTGCGTGGTCGCGGTTCTGGCGCTGCTGTGGCTGCTCGGGCCGACCCCGTGGGCCGGGCATCCGGCCGAGGTCGCGATCCCGATCCTGTGGTCGTTCGCGATGGTGCTTCAGCGCGACGGCCGGTGGCTCGTCGCCGCGGCGCTGCTGGGCGCGTCGGCACTGATCGCGCCGATCGCAGTGCTCGGGTTCCCGTGCCTGCTGGCGGTGGCCGGTCCGCTGCGGGCCGCACGGACGGCGCTGGTGGCGGCCGCGGTCGCGGTGTCGGGTTTTCTGCCGTTCGTGCTGAGCGGCGAGTTCGGGATGTTCGGGCACGTGTGGCCGGTGAGCCCGGGGACCCTGCCGTACCTGCTCGGCCTGCGCGAGGCGACATGGGTGGCCCGGTTGTTGCAGGCGGCCGTGGTGTCCGGTGGGTGCGCGCTGATCGCGTGGCTGCTGCGCGGCCGGCTGGTGGCGGTCGCGGCGGCGCCGCTGGTGGCCGCGCTGCTGCGGCCGGCGACCGACCCGATCATGTTCGACTACTACTGGCTGCCGACGTCGGTGGCGTCGGTGCTGCTGGTGGCGCTGCTCCCGGACGGCCTGCCGCTGCCGTGGCAGGCCGTGGCGGTGGTGCTCGGCTATCTGACGATGCTGGCGGCGACGACCGATCAGGGCGCGATCGGCGCGGCGGCGATGCTGGCCGGGTATCTGGTGCTGGCGGCGTCGTGGCGGCCCCGGTGGGCCACTCAGGTGTGATCACCGGCGGCAAAAGTGGAACGATTCCAGAAAAGGGGGTTAAGGTCGGGGGCATGACGTCCGACTTCGAGGCTCGGCTCCGGGCGGTCTCGTTGCGCGTGACCCGGCCCCGGCTCGCGGTGATGGCCGCACTGACCGACCACCCCCACGTCGACACCGACGCCGTGATCGCCCTGGTGCGAGCGGATCTTCCGACCGTCTCCCACCAGGCGGTCTACGATGTGCTGCGTGCGCTGACCGACTCCGGTCTGGTCCGGCGCATCCAGCCTGCCGGTGCGACGGCCCGCTACGAGATGCGGGTGCGGGACAACCATCACCACGTCGTGTGCCGCTCGTGCGGCGCGATCGCCGATGTCGACTGCGCTGTCGGAAACGCCCCTTGTCTGACCGCCTCCGACGATCACGGGTTCGTGATCGACGAGGCGGAGGTCGTCTACTGGGGCAGATGCCCCGCCTGCGTGAGCAAACGTCCGGAAGGAATCCCATGAGCGACGCTCAGGACAACACAACGAAGTGCCCGGTCGCACACGGCAGTGAGAGTGAGAACCCGGCGATCGACTCGCCGACACCGCAGACCGGCGGCCGACCCCGCACCAACCGGGACTGGTGGCCCAACCAGCTGGACCTGTCGGTGCTGCACGCCCACTCGTCGAGGGGCAACCCGCTCCCCGGCTTCGACTACGCCACCGAGTTCGAGAAGCTCGACGTGGAGGCGCTCAAGGCCGACATCGTCACGGTTCTGACCACCTCGCAGGACTGGTGGCCGGCCGACTTCGGCCACTACGGCGGCTTGATGATCCGGCTGAGCTGGCACGCCGCCGGGACGTACCGGATCCATGACGGCCGTGGCGGCGCCGGTGACGGCGGCCAGCGGTTCGCCCCGCTGAACAGCTGGCCCGACAACGCGAACCTGGACAAGGCCCGCCGCCTGCTCTGGCCGGTGAAGGCGAAGTACGGGCAGAAGATCTCCTGGGCCGACCTGCTGGTGCTGGCCGGCAACGTGGCCCTGGAGTCGATGGGCTTCAAGACGTTCGGGTTCGGTTTCGGCCGGGTCGACGTGTGGGAGCCGGAGGAGATCTTCTGGGGCCCGGAGGACACCTGGCTGGCCGACCGGTACGCCACCGACACCACGATGAACGAGGGTGTCGGCGCGACCGAGATGGGCCTGATCTACGTCAACCCGGAGGGCCCGCGCGGCAACGCCGACCCGGCGTCCGCGGCGCATTTCATCCGGGAGACGTTCGGCCGGATGGCGATGAACGACGAGGAGACCGTGGCGCTGATCGCCGGCGGTCACACGTTCGGCAAGACGCACGGCGCCGGCATCGCCGACGACCACGTGGGCGCCGAGCCGGAGGGCGCGCCGCTGGAGGCGCAGGGCCTCGGCTGGCTGAGCACGCACGCGTCGGGCAAGGGCGGCGACACCATCACGTCCGGCCTGGAGGTCACCTGGACCGACAAGCCGACCCAGTGGAGCAACCGCTTCTTCGAGATCCTTTTCGGGTACGAATGGGAGCTCACCACCAGCCCCGGCGGCGCGAAGCAGTGGGTGGCCAAGGACGCCGAGGCGATCATCCCGGACGCGCACGACCCGTCGCGCAAACACAAGCCGACGATGCTGACGACCGACCTGTCGCTGCGCGTCGACCCGGCGTACGAGCAGATCTCCCGCCGTTTCCTGGCCGACCCGGACGCGTTCGCGCTGGCCTTCGCGAAGGCCTGGTACAAGCTGCTGCACCGTGACATGGGCCCGGTCGAGCGGTTCCTCGGCCCGTGGGTGGCGGAGGCGCAGCTGTGGCAGGACCCGGTGCCGGCCGTCGACCACCCGCTGGTCGGTGACGCCGAGATCGCCGGCCTCAAGGCGAAGGTGCTCGACTCCGGCCTGAGTGTCGCGCAGCTGGTGCAGGCCACCTGGGCGGCGGCGGCCAGCTTCCGGTCGACCGACAAGCGCGGCGGGGCCAACGGCGCCCGGATCCGCCTCGAGCCGCAGCGCTCGTGGGAGGTCAACCGGCCGGTCATGCCGGTGATCGACACCCTGGAGAAGATTCAGCAGGAGTTCAACGCGTCGGGTGACGCGAAGATCTCGCTGGCCGACCTGATCGTGCTGGCCGGCAACGCGGCGGTGGAGAAGGCGGCCGCCGACGCCGGTGTGCCGGTGACCGTGCCGTTCCACCCGGGCCGCACCGACGCCACCCAGGAGCAGACCGACGTCGAGTCGTTCGCCGTCCTGGAGCCGCGGGCCGACGGTTTCCGCAACTACCTGCGGCCGGGCGAGAAGACCCAGCCCGAGGTGCTGCTCGTCGACCGGGCGTACATGCTCAACCTGACCGCCCCGGAGACGACCGTGCTGGTCGGCGGCCTGCGGTCGCTCGCCGGCGGTGAGCACGGCGTGCTCACCGACAAACCGGGCGTGCTCACCAACGACTTCTTCGTCAACCTGCTCTCCCCCGGCACCCGGTGGGTGGCGTCGAAGGACCGCGAGCACGTGTACGAGATCCGCGACCTCGCCACCGACCAGGTCAAGTTCACCGCCACCGCGGTCGACCTGATCTTCGGCTCGAACTCGCAGCTGCGCGCCCTCGCCGAGGTCTACGCGAGCTCCGACGCCCGGGAGAAGTTCGTGCAGGACTTCGTGAAGGCATGGACGAAGGTCACCGAGCTGGACCGCTTCGACCTGGCCTGATCACCGTCGGTGAGATCCGGCCCCGGCAGAGCATGCCGGGGCCGGCTTCGTATCCACAGATCGTGCCGCCGATCCGGCCGGACCCCGTCGAGAGCCGCCGGTCGATGTTTGGATCGCGGAGTGCCGACCGAAATCCTGACCGCCGAGAACCCGTGAGCTTCCGGATCCGCGTCTTCGTCCTGATGGCGCTGGTGGCGCTCGGCGCGACCGGCGCGACCGTGGCGCTCACCTGGTGGCAGGCCCGGGACCAGGTCAGTGAGGCGGCGACGGCGTCGCGGGAGACCACCGAGCTGATCCAGCGGGAGCTTCGGGAGCAGGCGCTGCGCAACGGCACCTGGGAGGGCGTCGACCAGACCCTCCGGCGGCTGCGGGGCATGACCGGGCAGCGGCTGCGGCTCGTCGACCCGTACGGTGCGGTGGTCGCCGACACCGACCATCTGGACCGCCGGACGGCCCGGCCACCCGGCTCGGTCGCGGTGTTCGTCGACCCGCTGCCGGAGCTGATCGTCACCGGCCGGGGTGACGGATGGCGGGCCACGCTCGCCGCCATCGACGTGTACCGGACCGAGACGCTGCTGGCCGCCTGCCTGTACCGGCACGGCTACGAACTGGCCGTCACCCCCGGTTCGGACGGGGTGCCCCGGCACTCGGTCACCGGCGGCGGGACCGAGGCGGTGGTGCGGTGCCGGCCGGACGATCCGGCGCCCTGGCAGCGGGCCGACGACCTGGCGCAGGTGCAGCAGTGCGATCCTCTCCAGGCCGAATGCCTGCGGGCCGCCTTCCGGCGGCAGATCACCACGGCCGACATCGCTCCCGCGCCGTTGCTGCTCACCATCGGCGCAGGCAATGAGCCGGCTCGTACGCTGGACGCCGGCCCGGTCCTGCTGATCACCCTCGTGGTCGCGGCCCTGGCCACCGGCGGCGCGCTGCTGATCAGCCGCCGGGTGCTGCGCCCGATCGGCACGCTGACCGCCGCCGCCCGGCGCCTGGGCGGCGGTGACCGGGACGGCCGGGTGCCCGACGGCGGCCGGGACGAGCTCGGTGAGCTGGCCCGCGCGTTCAACCAGATGGCCGACTCGGTGCGAGCCGCGCAGGACGACCAGCGCCGGCTGATCGCGGACGTGGCGCACGAGCTGCGTAATCCGCTCGCCAACGTGCGCGGCTATCTGGAGGCGCTGCAGGACGGTGTGGTCGAGCCGACCGCCGACCTGTTCGCGTCACTGCACGAGGAGGTCGTCCTCAACCAGCGGATCGTCGGTGACCTCCAGGAGCTGGCACTGGCCGAGGCGGGCGCGCTGATCTACCACTGGTCGCCGGCCGACCTGGCCGACCTGATGGCGACGGTCCGCAACACGCACCGGGCCGCCGCCGACACCGCCGGGGTGACCCTGGTGGTGGACGCGGACCGGCCGGTGCTCGCCGAGGTGGACCCGGACCGGATCCGGCAGGTGGTCGGCAACCTGGTCCGGAACGCGCTGCGGGCCACCCCGGCCGGCGGGACGGTCACGCTGACCGCGCTGGCCGACGGAGACCGGGCGGTGCTGCGGGTGACCGACACCGGCGCCGGGATCGCCGCCGAGCATCTGCCGTTCGTGTTCGACAGACTGTGGCGGGCAAGCCCGTCCCGCGGCCGTGGAAGCGGGGGCAGCGGCCTGGGGCTGGCGATCGTCCGGCAGATCGTGCACGACCACGGTGGCGAGGTGTCGGCGGAGAGCGCCGAGGGGGCCGGCGCCACCTTCGAGATCCGGCTGCCGCTCGCCGTCAATCCGGGACGATCGCCCAGGAGTGCGGTGGAACCGGGGCGTGGTGGCCGTACCCGAACGGCTTGTCGGCCAGGTTGAGCAGCAGTGACAGGCGCTGGCCGGCGGGACCCTCCGCGATGATCGCCAGGGTTTCGTTGGTCAGGCCGTCGGTGCTGATCCGGGCGCCGGTGAGCCACGAATCGCGCCGGCGGATGCCGATCAGCCGCTGGTACAGCGACGAGTCGCCGTCGCCCGGGGTGTCCGGCATCGGCGGGCGGACCGCGTCGTCGCCGCCCGGCCGGTCCTCCTTGACCCCCTGATATCCGAGCTCGTCGCCGTAGTAGACGCTCGGCACGCCGGGCAGGAAGAACAGCAACGCGACGGCGTGACCCAGGTGCTGCGAGTCGATGAGACGGCTGGCGATCCGGGTCACGTCATGGTTGCCGAGGAAGGTCAGCGGCAGGAACGCCTCGGTCCACGCCCGGTGCCGGTCCAGCGCCCAGGCCAGCTCGAACAGGTTCCGGTCGTTGAGCGACGACCAGACCGCCTTCCACAGCTCGTACTGGGTGACCGAGTCCAGGCCGGACCGTTGCACGTAGTCGCCGTAGTCGCCGTGGATCATCTCGCCGACGAACCAGGCGTCCGGGAACCGCTCGCGCACCCTCGGCAGCACCGCCGCCCAGAACTCCGGGTCGACCGCGTAGGCGGCGTCCAGCCGCCAGCCGTCCGCGCCGCGCTCCAGCCAGTGGCACATCACCTCGACCACGTGATCGCGGACCACGGCTGACGTGTGGTCCAGAGTGATCAGCCGGTCGTGGCCCTCGAACAGGTACGGGTACTCCCCGCTCCACCGCACCCAGTCGCGTGGCCCGCTGCCGTCGAGGGCGGCCCGGACCGGCGGGAAGTCACGGCCGGCATGGTTGAACACGCCGTCCAGCAGGACCCGGATGCCGCGCTCCCGGCAGGCCGCCACCAGCGCGTCGAAGTCGCCGTCGTCACCGAGCCGCGGATCGATGCGCAGGTAGTCGACGGTGTCGTAGCCGTGGCTGCCCGACGCGAAGACCGGGCCCAGCGCCAGGCCGTTGCAGCCCAGCCCGATCAGGTGGTCGAGCCACTTCTCCAGGCGCCCGAGCCGGTGCGTGACGCCGGTCGCCGGCCCGGCCTCGGGTTCGGCGCCGACGAACCCCAGCGGGTACACGTGCCACCAGATGACGTGCCGGACCCAGTCGCCGCTCATGATCCGACCCTATCCGTCGATGCTGCGGGACAGGTTCGCGATGCTGGTCACCAGGGCGGTCAGGTAGGCGTCGATGCGCCAGGTGGCGGCGACCACGGTGCCGAGCCGGGACACCAGCACCGGCAGCGGCACCACCGCCGGGTCGGCGATCCAGCCGCTGACCCGGGCCACCAGGTCGCCGATCAGCCCCCGGACGATGTCGCGGGCCAGCAGGATCAGATCACCCGCCGCCTTGGTGATCACCGTCATCGCGGTGCAGGTGGCGACCAGCCCTCGTAGCGCTTCGACGTTGTTGGCCATCAGCGTCAGGTAGGCCCGCACGTCCGGGCCGTCCTCGCCGGCGAAGTCGGCGTCCAGACACTGTCGCAGGTCGCCGCCGATGATCCGCAGGTCGCCGGCCATGTCCGCCCACAGCCGGGCCTGCTCGGCCACCACATCGGGCATCCCGGCCAGGTCGTCGACCATCCGGCGCAGCGGCGGGATCCGGTCCATCGCCACATCCAGCCCGCCGGACCGGACGGCGGCCTCGGTGTCGTCGAGCGGGATCGCGAACTCGGCCACCGGCGCGTCGGCGAGCAGCGGCTCCACCCACTCGCGGCCCTCCACGACGGCCAGCACCCCGTCGATGATTTCGGTCGCCGAGCGGGGCCCGTCGTCCGGCTCGCCGACGAACTGGGCGAGACTCTGCCGGCCGTCGGCCACCCCACGCAGCCCGTGGACGGTGATGACGAGGGTCTCCTCCACATAGGCGATCAGCTCGTCGTGGCGGATGTGCCGCTCACCCAGTCCGGTGAGGACCCAGCCGCACAGCGCCCCGAACGCTGCCTGATCCTTCTCGAACCGCTGGACCACGACCCGCACCCGGCCCAGCCGGACCCGCAACTCGTCCAGGCGGGCGGCGTGCAGGCGCAGCCGGGCGGACATCGACACAACAGGCACGGTAGCCGCCGGAGCGCCCGATGTGCCCACCCGGTCCGATAACGGTCCCGTTTTCCGGTGGGGCGCCCACCTCGCGGTGGACGCCCCGGTCGGGAACTCCTACTTGTACGTGATGTCGCTTTCCTTGACCTTGCAGTTGCTGTCGTTCCAGCCCTCGCCGAGGTACTTGGGCTCGCTGCCCTTGGCCACACCCTGGTACTTGCCGCACACCGTGAGGTCGGAGCTGTTGGTCACGGTGACCCGGGTGATGGTGGCGGTGTCGCCCCAGTTGCTGTTGATGCCGGCGACCATGTCGATGTTGTTGACCAGCACGTTGTCGATCTTCACGTGACGCTGGTACGAGCTGGAGCAGTTGCCGCAGCCGCGGTACAGCTTGCCGGAGCCGCTCAGGTAGAAGCCGGAGATGCTGACCGTGCCGTTGCCGTTGTGCTGGAACGTCTTGTCGCTGCCGTTGCGGGCGCCGCCACCGATGACGTAGCTCGTACCGCCGCCGGTGCCCTTGAAGGTTGCGGCGTCCTCGCCGATGTCGTTCCACCAGACGTTGCGGATGGTGCAGGTGCCCTCACAGTGGACGCCGTCGCCGGCCGGCGAGCCGATGATCACGTTCTGCAGGGTGCCGCCGTTGGCGATCTTGAACATCGGGTCCTGGGACTCGTCCTGCGAGCCGTCGCCGATGCAGCAATAGGTCTTCATGCCGCCGTCGAACGTGCCGGACACGCTGACCGTGCCGGAGATCGAGACGTTGCCGGCCGAGGACGGCCAGGCGCCGGTCGGCGTGCCGGTGCCGCCGGTCGGGCTCGGCGTCGGGCTGGTCGGGCCCGAGGTCGGGCTGGTGGTCGGCGTGGACCCGCCGCTGGAGTACGTCTCGAACTCGGAGATCCGCGGCGCGGCGGAGGCGCTGGTGATCTCGAAGGTGAGCTTCTTCAGCGAGGTCGCCGAGAAGTTGATGGTGCCCGGACTGCCGCTGCCACTGGCCAGCTGCGAGCCGCTGTCGCCGTTGAGGACCCGCCAGGCGCTGATCGAGCCGCCGCCGGAAGCCTGCTTGATCACGGCCGAGGAGACCGACGTGGCGCTGCTCCACTTGACCGAGACGTAGCCGGTGGCGCTGCTCGGCGACCAGTAGGTGCTGGTGTTGCCGTCCTTGACGTTTCCGTAACTGGTGCCGCTGGCCTTGCTGGAGCCGTCGGCGCCGCCGGCCAGGCTCAGGTTGTCAGCTGCCATGGCGTTGGTCAGCGGCAGGGACAGGGTGATCGCGGCGCTCGCGGTCACCGTGACTCCGACGGCCAACCACCGTAGGGCGACTGGTCTTCTCATTGCGGTACTCACCTTCATCTGGGGATTGGGCAGCGCCTTCAAGCGGGGGGAAAGCGCTTTCCTGGCGAGGATAGACAGCAATTGATGTGATCACAAGCAGTGACTTCCGGGCCGTCGCGTGACTCCCACCAGGACCCATCCATAGACGACCGCAACTCACCGCAACCGGCCAGATATCAACTCGGCTCGCCGGCGAACCGCTCCATGATCCACAGCGCGTCGGTTAGGGTTCCCCATGCGAAAGCTCGTCTACTTCGTGGCCGCCAGCATCGACGGCTACATCGCCGCGCCCGACGGTTCGTGGGAGTTCTTCGGCGCCCCGGACGCGTCCGTCGCGTTCATGGTCGAGCAGTTCCCGGAGACGCTGCCCACACACGTGCGCGCGGCGCTCGGCGTCGACGACGCGCCCAACCGGGTGTTCGACACGGTGCTGATGGGCCGCCACACCTACGAGCCGGCGTTCCAGGCCGGGATCACCAGTCCCTACGCCCATCTGAAACAGGTCGTCTTCTCCCGTACCATCGCTGGATCTGACGGGGTTGACGTTGTCGCCGACGACCCGCTCGCCTTCGTGGAGAAACTGAAACAGGAGCCCGGCCGCGACATCTGGCTGGCCGGCGGCGGCAACCTGGCCGGGCAGCTGCTCCCAGCCGTCGACGAGGTGGTGCTCAAACTCAACCCGGTGATCGCCGGCGGTGGCATCCCGCTCGCGGCGGCCGGCTTCCAGCCGCACCGCTTCGTCCCGGACGGCACGACCGTGCTGGCCGACGGTGTCCAGGTGATGCGTTACCGGACGGCCTGATCCGCGCTCCGCATCGCCCACGAGGCGAGCAGCCCGAGCGCCTCGGCGGTCGCCGAGCCCGGCTCGGCGGTGTAGACGGTGAGCGTCAGATCGGGTTCGGCCCGCAGGTCGAGGCTCTCCCAGGCCAGGGTGAGGTCGCCGACCACGTGGTGCCGGAAATGTTTGGTCCCGGTCGCGTGGGTGCGGACGTTGTGCGACCCCCAGCGGCGGCGGAAGTCGTCGCTGCGGGTCGACAGCTCACCCACCAGGTCGTGCAGGCCCTTGTCGTCCGGATTCTTCCCGGCTGCGGTCCGCAGGTTGGCGACGGTCATGTCGGCGGCGAGGCTCCAGTCCGGATAGAACCGGTGCGCGGCGCTGTCCAGGAACGTGAACCGGGCGAAGTTCGGCGTCCCGGACGGATCGGTGTACGCGTCGCTGTACATGGCCCGCCCCAGATGGTTGGCCGCCAGCATGTCCTGCCGGTTGTTGACCAGGATCGCCGGACTGCTGATCGCGTCCAGTGACCAGCGCAGACTGGGCCGCAGCGTCCACTGCCGGGTCCGGCGGGCCGGCCGCAGGATGGCGTTGCTGCCGTTCGCCTCGTGCGCGAGGCTGACCAGATGGGCCCGCTCGGCCTCGTCGAGCTGAAGCGCCCGCGCGATGGCGTCGAGCACCCCGGCCGACACCCCGGCGAGCGCGCCGCGTTCGAGTTTCGCGTAGTACTCCACGCTCATCCCGGCCAGCGCCGCCACTTCACTGCGGCGCAGCCCTTGGACCCGCCGCTGCCCGAAGACCGGCAGGCCGGCCTGCGCGGGGCTGATCTTCGCCCGCCGCGTGGTGAGAAAGTCGCGCACCTCTGCCCGGTTGTCCACGTCTCCGACGGTACGACTCCCCGCCCGGATCAGGGATGTACTGCTGGTACACCCATCGGCAGGGACTTCTCCGCGCATCGCGGTGTGCTGGTGGACGTGACCGCACGAGTTTCGAGGAGGGCAATCATGCGTGGTGACCTGCGGGTCGAGAGCCGCGGATCGTTGCGCCCAGCGAGGTGACCGCGGCCTGGCTCCGGTGGCACCGACCTGGGCAGTTCGCCGACGCGGGCCTTTCCAAAGCCGCCAGCGGCACGGCATGGCTGCTTTTCGGCTCTCGATGACCGGTCAGCGGCACGGTATGGCTGCTTCCCGACCCGATCGAGCGGCCAGCGGCACCGCACGGCTGCTTCTTCGGCGTTTCAGGGTCCTTCACGCACCGCCGGAGCCCCACCGGTCACGCGGGCGGCTGAGACACCGACCCAAGGCCCGGAATGTCGCATTCGCGGGAAATTCATCCCCAGCCAGCCTCGTAGGTCTTGCACGCTTCTCCACGCCGGCAGCGATCTTGCAAGGTTCTTCATGTCTGGGTGTGGTTAGTCGTGCAAGGTCTACTGCGCCGGGGAGACCTTGCAACTTTCTTCCTGCCGGAACGCGGAAAGGGCTGCAAGATCGGCGTGGGCGGGGAAAGTCGTGCAAGATCTGCGGGCGACAAGCGGCGAGCCGTAGGCGGCGAGGCGCTGGCGGAGGAGACGTCATCCGTTTGAGGGCTGTCCTTTCAAGGTGAGGTGGCTGCGCAGAAGGCTCCCGGGCAGCAGAACCCACAAGAGCTGTGGCGGTGCGGCAGTGACCTCGGCACCGGAGGCCGGTCGGCGGGCCGTGGACGGCCGCCCCGCGATCACGCCTGCTTACGCCTATGACCCGGATCGCGGATTAAGGATCGGCGGACCGGGCATATCGATGGGTGGACGGACATGCAACGCCGGGAGGCATCACGATGACGACACTCGACAGCACCACGACTTCGAACACCGCCACCGCCCAGGAGAAGATCAGGGACGCGGCCGAGCCGGTCCGCCGGCGCCCGGTGGCGTCCTCGGCGGCCGCGCTCGCCGTCGCCGCGGTCGCGGCCGCGGGTGTGATCGGCGGCCGGAAGTACGCGCAGTCGCGCCGCTCGCGCAGCCGCTGGCAGCAGATCCTCGACCGGCTGCCGCTCGGCCGGTTCCGCTGAGCCATCCCGCCCGCTGACCCCGTCCATCCCCCGGTGGACGGGGTCGGGGTCATCCCGGAGACGGCATACCCCGAAGGGCGACCAGACCCGCCGAAAAACTTAGGGAGCCCCTCCGGGGTCGCGCCGGATCCGGACGTTTTCCCTGGAAAATAGCCTTCTGGTGTGTCCACAATCCAGCCTCGCCGGTGGCCCGTCGCCCTGGTCCGAGTATTCGCGATCATCACTCTGCTCCAGGTGCTGCTCCAGGCCGCCCTCGCCGGCGGCTTCATCAGCGGCCATATCGGTTACCTGACCGCGCACAGCCTCAACGGCTCACTGCTCACGGTCACCGTGATGTTCCTGGGGATCTCGACGATCCTGCTGTTCCGCCCCGGCCGCGGCCCGTGGTGGCCGATTCTGCTCAGCGTCGTCCTGTGGTGGATGGTCGCGATCCAGATCGGCATCGGCTTCGCCCGGCTGGTCGGCTTCCACATTCCGCTGGGCGCCGCGATCCTCGCCCTGACCGGCGCGTTCGCCTGGTGGTCGATCAGCTACCGCCCGCGGCCGGTGACGGCATGAGGATCTCCCGGCGCGGTGTCCTCGCCCTGGCCGGCGCGCCCGGCCTGGCCGGCTGCGCCCGGCCCGTCGACGGCCCCGGCACCGGCGAGCTGCTGGCCAGCGAACTGCCCCTGCCGGACCGGTTCCGGGTGAGACTGCCGATCCCGCCGGTCGCCCGCCCGGTCAAGGTCACCGCCGACACCGACCACTACCTGGTCACTCAGCGTGTCGCGAAAGCCGAGCTGATCCCGGGCGTCAAAACCGAGATCTGGGGGTACGACGGAGTCTTCCCCGGTCCCACGTTCCACGCCCGTAAAGGCCGGCCCATGGTGGTGACCGTCCGCAACGAACTGCCCGTGCCGACGTCGACGCACCTGCACGGCGGGGTCACCCCGGCCGAGTCGGACGGCTTCCCGACCGACCTGATCCTGCCGGCCGGCTACTCCCCCGGCCCGCCCGGCCACCACGGCGCCTCCGGCCGGCATCACGACACCACCCGCGACTACACCTATCCGGTCGGTCAGCGGGCGGCCACCCTCTGGTACCACGACCACCGGATGGACTTCACCGGCCCGCAGGTGTGGCGTGGCCTGGCCGGACTGTTTCTGATCACCGACGAGATCGAGGCCGCGCTGCCGCTGCCCCGCGATGACCGTGACCTGCCACTGATGATCTGCGACAGATCGTTCGCCGCCGACGGCTCGCTGCGGTATCCGCAACGCGACATGACCCACCCAGGCGCCGACGGGATCTTCCACGCCGGCATCTTCGGCGACGTCATCCTGGTCAACGGCGCCCCATGGCCACGCGCCGAGGTCGCCGCCGTCCGCTACCGGCTGCGCCTGGTCAACGGGTCCAACGCCCGCCGCTACCGGCTGTCGCTGTCCGCCGGGACGATCACCCAGATCGGCAGCGACGCCGGCCTGCTCGCCACCCCCCTGCCCCGCAAGGACGTGCTGCTCGCGCCGGGTGAACGGGCCGACGTCATCGCCGACTTCACCGGGCTTCCGGCCGGCGCCGAGGTCACCATGACCAACACCCTCGGTGAGGGGCCGACCGCCGACGTCATGCGCTTCGTGATCACCGGCCCGGCGCCCGACGACAGCCGGATCCCGGCCACGCTCACCACCCCGGAAACCCTCGACCGGACGCAGGCGGTGGCCGAGAGACAGTTCGACTTCCGGTTCGGCGGTGGTCGATGGACGATCAACGGTCAGCCGTACGATCCAGCCGCGACGATCTGTTCGGTCCGGGAGGGCACGGTCGAGCTGTGGCGGTTCACCAGCGACTTCCATCACCCCGTCCACGTGCACCTGGGCCACTTCCAGGTGCTGTCGCGCGGCGCCGGCGGTCCCGAACCAGGTGACGCGGGCTGGAAGGACACCGTCGACGTGCGGCCCTACGAGACGGTTCAGGTGCTGGTCGACTTCACCGGCCACCGCGGGCGTTACATGCTGCACTGCCACAATCTCGAACACGAGGACATGGCCATGATGGCCAATTTCGACATCACGTGAGGGGATCCGATGGCGCGCTCGCACCACTACGAGGTGATGGTCAGCTGGACCGGAGAGACCCGCTCGTACCGGTCGTACGAGCGGGCCCACGAGGTGACCGCCGCCGGCAAGGCGCCGATCGCCGGCAGCTCCGATCCGGCGTTCCGTGGCGACCCGGCCCGCTGGAACCCGGAGGAGCTGCTGGTCGCGTCGCTGGCCCAGTGCCACATGCTGTGGTTCCTGCACCTGAGCGCCAGCGACGGGGTGGTGGTCACCGGATACACCGACTCCCCCACCGGGGTGATGGTGGAGACCCCGGACGGTGGTGGCAACTTCGAGGAGGTCGTGCTGCGTCCCCGGGTGACACTGGCCGACCCGGGCCAGGCCGATCTCCTGGCCGGCCTGCACAAACGGGCCCATGAGCTGTGCTACATCGCCCGTTCGGTGAACTTCCCGGTCCGGCACGAGCCGGCCTGAACCGTACGCGGCGCGGCGGGGTTCAACTTTCTGACAGCCCGGGTTTTCTGGTCTCGCCGATGAATCACCGGTCGCCGGGCGGTCTCCATATCTGTAGAGCACGTCGCCTCGAAAGGAGCGCCACCATGACCGCCAACCTCACCGCCGCCCGGGCCGAAGCCCTGTTCACGACCGGTCTGGCGACCGGCAGCAGCCCGGCTTTCGAGGTGGTCGACGAGGCCATCCGCACCGCGGTCCGCTCCCGCGGCGGGACCCGCGCCTGCGCCGCCGACATGGCCGCCGAGTTCGGTGACCATCCGGAGCTGGCCGTGCCCCGGATGCGCTGGGCCCTGGAGACCGTCACCCGGTTGTACCCGCCGCGCCGCCGCCAGTGGGCCCTAGTCGCTTGACCCGTTACCGTCGCCCTTCCCGCTCCTCCACCCGCCTTCCCGCACCTTCACCCGCCTTCCCGCTGCCACCCGCTTTCTGCCCCTTCACCCGCCTTCCGCTCCTTCACCCGCCGTCCCGCTCCTGGCTCAGCGCGCCGTGCGGCCGATCAACTCGTCGGCCACCCACTCGGCGACGCCGGACGGGTAGGGCGCGGGCAGGCCCAGCACGATGTGGCCGAATCCGGCGTCGAGCGAGGCACGGATCTGGTCGCGAGTTCCGGCCGGCCGGTCGTAGTCGACCGGCAGATGGATGGAACGGACGATCGTCGCCGGATCGCGGCCGATCTCCGCGCAGTACCGGTCCAGCAGGACACTGCGGCCCACTACGTCGGCGAGGTCGCCGCCGCCCGGGATGTTCCACAGGTCGGCGTGCTCGGCGACCACCCGTAGCAGCGCCGACGAACGCCCGCCGATCATGATCGGTGGATGCGGCCGCTGGACCGGCTTGGGACTGCCGAACGCCCCGGTGAGCTCGACGTGCTCGCCGTGGAAGTCGAACGGCTCTGCCTCGGTCCACAGTCTCCGGATCACCGTGCAGGCCTCGCCCAACGCCGCCACCGAATGCGCGAAGTCGTGGTAGGGCAGGCCGTGTGCCTCGTACTCCCGCCGGGCCATGGGGTGACTCGGTCGTGACCCGGCGCCGATCCCGAAGTCGAGACGGCCTCCGGAGACGATGTCCACGGTGGTGGCGATCTTGGCGAGCATCGCCGGCGGCCGGAACCTGTTGCTGGTCACGAGCAGGCCCAGGCGCAGTCGCCGGGTCTGTGCGGCCAGGGCGGACAGCAGGGTCCAGCCCTCCAGCGCCGGGCCGTCCGGGTCGCCGCCGATCGGCATGAGATGGTCGAACAGCCATGCGTGCTCGATCTCCGCGATGTCGTCGGCGTCCCGCCAGACCTGCTGGATGTCCTGGTAGCCGACCTGCATCGGCGCGGTCATGATGCCGAAGCGGGCCACCTCGGCGCCGCCTGCCATCCCGGCGCGACCCGCCGTTTCTCCGTCGGCCGCCATCTCAGCGCCGCCCGCCATCTCAGCGTCGGCCGCCGTTTCTCCGTCAGCCGCCATCTCAGCGCCGCCCGCATTCTCGGTGCCGCCTGCCATCTCAGCGCCTCCGCAGCGACGCGTCGAGCAGCGACGGCGGGGTGTCGATCTTCTCGTCCGGGGCGAGGTCCAGCCCTGGCGCCACGATGGTGTCGATCGCGTCGAGGATGTCGGCGGACAGCACCGTGTCGGCTGCCGCGACCTGTGAGTGCAGGTGGTCCAGGGTTCGCGGGCCGATGATCGCGCTGGTCACGCCGGGGTGGGCGGTGACGAACCCGAGAGCGAGCTGGATCAGTGTGAGTCCGGCCTGGTCGGCCACCTTGATCAGCTGTTCGACGGCGTCGAGGCGGGCCTGGTTGGCCGGGACGGTCAGGTCGAAGCGCTGCTGGAGCAGGCCGGACCGGTAGGTGCTGATCTCCTGCCCGGCCCGGACCGCGCCGGAGAGCCAGCCGGAGGCGAGCGGGCTCCAGACGAGCACGCCCATGCCGTACTCCTGGGTGACCGGCAGGACGTGGGTCTCGATGCCGCGTTGCAGGATCGAGTAGCTGGGCTGCTCGGTGACGTACCGGCTCAGGTGGTGTTCGCGGGCGGCCCACTGACCCTGCACGATCCGGTGGGCCGGGAACGTCGACGAGCCGAAGTAGCGGATCTTCCCGGCGCGCTGGAGGTCGGTCAGCGCCGACAGGGTCTCCTCGTCGCTGGTCGCCGGGTCCCAGCGGTGGATCTGGTAGAGGTCTACGTGATCGACGCCGAGCCGGCGGAGGCTGTCGTCGAGAGCGGTGACCAGCCAGCGACGGGAGCCACCCTGCTGGTTGCGGTCCGGCCCCATCGGCAGGGTCGCCTTCGTCGCGAGCACGATGTCGTCGCGGCGGCCGGCGATGGCCTTGCCGACGATCTGCTCCGACTCGCCGTGGCTGTACATGTCGGCGGTGTCGATCAGGTTGATGCCCGCCTCGAGGGCGGCGTCGATGATCGCGCCGGCTTCGTCCTGACCGGTGCGGGCCATCGCGCCGAAGTTCATCGCGCCGAGCGCCAGGGTGCTGACCTGGACGCCGGTACGGCCCAAACTGCGGTACTGCATGGTCGTTCCTCCTGGGTATCTGGCATGCTGGGCTAAGCGGAACAACGTTCCGGCCCAACCACCAACATACGGAACGGTGTTCCGTTTACCAAGTGGTTCCGTTCCCAAGAGGCGTGATGGGGGTAACAGTTCAGTGGTGGAGAAGCGGGCCGACGCGCGCCGCAATCAGGCGACCCTGCTGTCGGCGGCGGCCGCGGCGTTCGTCGAGGCCGGGGTCAACGTGCCGGTGCGCGACATCGCGGCGCGGGCCGGGGTCGGGGTCGGCACCATCTACCGGCACTTCCCGACCCGGGCCGACCTGATCGTCGCCGTCTACCACCATCAGATCGAGGCCTGCGCCGAGGCCGGACCGGCTCTTCTCGCCGCCGCCGAGACCCCGCATGCGGCGCTGGCCGAGTGGATCGGCCTGTTCGTCGACTTCCTGGTGACGAAACACGGCCTCGCCGGAGCTTTCCACTCCGACGACGCCGCGTTCCAGAAACTGCACTCGTACTTCCTGGACCGGCTGCTACCGGTCTGCGCCGATCTGCTGAAGGCGGCGGCCGACGCGGGCGAGATCCGGCCCGACGTGGGCGCGCTGGAACTGATGCGAGGCGTAGGCAACCTGTGCATCGGCGACGGCGACGACCCCCGTTACAACGCCCGCCGGATGGTCGGCTTCCTCATCATGGGCCTGCACACCTGACGCGAACCGCCCCGCCAGCCCTCCTTCTTCCGCTGACCCGAGCCTGGCGTCACACCTGCCCGCGGCCTGTCCGCGGCGGGCGTGAGGGCAGTTCGGAAGGCTCGAGCCTGGCGTCACACCTGCCCGCTGCCCGTCCGCGCCGGGCGTCAGGGCAGTTCGGAAGGGCGGTGCGTCGTGGTGGCGGAGCCAGCGTGCACGATGACCGACAGGGTGTCGACCTCGCCGCCCTCGGCGCCCGGCCACCAGGCCGCCCACCAACCGGCCTTCACGCTCGCCTGAACCAGCGTGCCGTTGCCGAGACGGACCTCGACCGCTGTGACGTCCGGCGCGGCGAGTCCGACGATGTTCGACCACTGGTCGTCACCGTCGCCGTAGGAGCTCATCGTCTCCAGATTGACGGTGCCCGCCGGCGGGGCGACGATCGCCGCCTCGTCGATCAGGCTCATCGAGGCGGCCCGGTCGTCGTCACCGACCATCAGGCACTCGACGATCGTGCCGTCCTTGCGCTGGATCAGCAGGGTCGCCTCGCCACGCTGCTCGGCCAGCAGCACGTCGGACGCCTTCGCCACGGTCTCTCCGGCGACCCCGTTGGCGGCGCAGGCCTCCGCCTGCGGCAGCACCTGGTCGCCGGTGCGCGCGGTGGGCTGAGCGGTCCACGACGCCACCGCCCGCTCGGTCGCCCCCGGAACCAGCGCCGGCACCGCAACCGCGGCGACCGCGCCGAGCGCTGTAGCGGCCGCACCCGCGAACAGCCAGCGCCGCATCGGCGGGCGGGCGGCGCTCTCGGCGGACCCGTCGATCACCCGTTCCACGAACGCCTCCGCGCGGGCCCACTCCATCGGGCTCGGCTCCCGGTCGCGGGCCGGGTCGAGGACGGCGAGACGGTCCAGGTCGTTCATGCGTTCGTCCACGACTGCTGCTCCTTGGCGATGGGTGGGGTCGGTGTCGAGGTGAGGCGAGGTCCAGATGACCTCCGCACAGGTCCCGTGGCCGGTGCAGGCTGCCCGGCCGAAGCAGGCAGCCCGGCCGAAGCAGGTTGCGCGGCCGACGCGGCGGGACTGAGGGCGGTCTGGAGGCGCTTGCGGGCCCGGGTGAGCCGCATCGCGAAGGTGGAACGGCGGCAGCCCAGGACAGTGGCCGCCTGCTCGGAGGTGAGCCCGTCGAACGCGATCAGGGCCAGAACCTCACGGTCGCCGGGGCTGAGGGTCCGCCACGCCCGTTCCAGATCGATGCGCTCGGCGGCCGCGGCCGAACCATCCGGCACGTGGCTGTCGGCGCCGGTCAGCCGTACATCCAGAGCCTGACGCCGCAACCAGCCGCGGGTCTGATTGGCCATGGTCCGCCGGGCCACCGCGAACAGCCATGGCCGGGCCTCCGGAGGAACGTCGGCGAGCCGCCGCCAGGCGGTGAGGAAGACGGTCGACACGACGTCTTCCGCCTCGTCCGCCGGGATCCGTCTCTCGACGAAACGCAGCAGGTCAGCGTAGGTGTCCCGGTGCAGCGCCCGGAACCGCTCTTGTTGGTCCATGCCCCCTACCTGTCCGGGAGGCGGAACTCTGCCACACCCCTGCGTCAGAAAAATGCTTGATTCATGTCCATCACTGTGTTTTGACT
Organism: Actinoplanes sp. NPDC026670; assembly: GCF_040638175.1. Lineage (NCBI taxonomy): Bacteria > Bacillati > Actinomycetota > Actinomycetes > Micromonosporales > Micromonosporaceae > Actinoplanes > Actinoplanes sp. NPDC026670. The sequence goes on along the minus strand of NZ_JBEZXU010000018.1, from coordinate 153,110 downwards.
GTCTGGGTGTCCTTCACACCGCATGAGATCGAATCCCTGCGCGCGAAGTATCGGACCGAACGTGACAGGCGGATACGCCCGGACGGCGGAGGTCAGTACCGGCAGACGACAGGCGAGTTCGGCTACTACGCCACCGACCCCTGGACCGAGCGGGTGGAACGCGAGCCGGTGACCGACCGGGTCGACGCGACTGTCATCGGCGGCGGGTTCGGCGGGCTGCTCAGCGGTGCCCGGCTGCGGCAGGCCGGCCTTCAGGACCTCCGGATGGTCGACGAGGCGGGTGACTTCGGCGGCACCTGGTACTGGAACCGTTACCCCGGAATCCACTGCGACATCGAGGCGACGGTGTACATGCCGCTCCTCGAAGAGGTCGGATACGTCCCGAAATGGCGGTACGCGCCGGGCGACGAGATCCGGCAGCACGCCGTGGCCATCGCCAAACGGTTCGACCTCTACCAGCATGCGCTCTTCCACACCAAGGTGACCGAACTGCGGTGGGACGACGCCGCCGCCGAGTGGACCGTCACCACCGACCGCGGCGACGTGTTCCGCTCCCGCTACATCGTGCTGTCGTCCGGGCTGCTCACCCAGGCGAAGCTGCCGGGCATCCCGGGCATCGAGGAGTTCGGCGGGCACACCTTCCACACCAGCCGGTGGGATTACGCCTACACCGGCGGCGACCAGACCGGCGGACTGACCGGCCTCGCCGACAAGAAGGTCGCCGTCGTCGGCACCGGAGCGACCGCCATCCAGGTGGTGCCCCACCTCGGCCGTGACGCCGAACACCTCTACGTCTTCCAGCGCACCCCGTCGTCGGTCGACGTGCGTGACAACCGGCCCACCGACCAGGCGGTGCTCGACAATGTGCGGCCCGGCTGGCAGCGGGAACGGATGGACAACTTCCTCACCGTGGTGACCGGCGGGCACGCCGACACCGACCTGATCGACGACCGCTGGACCGCGACGGCGAAACTCCAGCGCACCTTCCTGGCCGGCACTCCGGCCGAGCTCACCGGGGAACAACTGGAGCTCGCCGACTTCGCCACCATGAACGGCATCCGTGCCCGCGTCGACGAGGTGGTCACCGACCCGGCCGTCGCTGAGATGCTCAAACCCTGGTACCGATACATGTGCAAACGGCCCACGTTCAGCGACGAGTACCTGCCGACCTTCAACCGGGCCAACGTGACGCTCGTCGACACCTCCGGGCACGGCGGCATCACCCGGATGACGGCCACCGGCATCGTCGTCGGCGACACCGAATACCCGGTGGACTGCGTGGTCTTCGCCACCGGATTCGAGGTCGGCATCTCCGGCATCCTGTCCGGGAACCTTCAGGTGTACGGGCGCGGCGGGAAACACATCTTCGAACACTGGGCGAATGGGTTCCGTACCCTGCACGGCTTTGCCTCTCATGGTTTCCCCAACCTGTTCCAGCTGGGCCCGGTCCACAACGCCAACGCCGTCAATTTCGTGCACATCCTTCACGAGCAGGCCATTCACATCAGCGCCGTGGTCGGCGAGGCGGAGAACCGGGGCGCCCGCCGGATCGAACCGACCCTCGAAGCCGAGGACGCGTGGGCCGCCACCATCGACGCGACCGCCACCGACAGCTACCGGTTCCAGAGCGAATGCACCCCCGGCTACTACAACAACGAGGGCAATCCGCTGCCGATGAGCTTCTCCTTCGGTCCCGGCCCGATCGCCTTCCACGAACTCCTGCGCACATGGCGCACCGACGGAAGTCTGGAGCAGGTGCTGTGGAACGACTGATCGCCGCCACCCCGCTGCGCGGCTCGAACGGAATCACCTTCGGCCCCGACGGGCGCCTCTGGGTCGCCGAATACCTGCCCGGCCGGATCAGCGCCGTCGACGTCACGACCGGCCGGGTCGACGTGATCGTCGCGCCCGACGGTCCGCTGCAATCACCGGACGACCTGGTCTTCGACGCCGACGGCAACCTGTGGATCACCGACGTCGCCCCCGGCCGGGTGTGGCGGCGCACCCCCGACGGCGAACTCACCATCGCCGCCGACAACATCCTCAATCCCAACGGCATCGCCGCCATCGGCAACCGGATCTTCGTCAACGAGATGGTCCCCGGCGGCCGCGTCCTCGAACTCACCGACACCGCGACTGCACCGACCGCGCCGGTTGATTCCGCGTCACCCCATGCCACGGCTGAACCTCGCGTCCTCGTCGAAGGCCTGATGCTGGGCAATGCCATGCAGGCCGGGCCGGACGGGAACCTCTACTACCCGCACATGTTCCCCGGCGAGGTCTACCGGATCAGCCCGGAACGTGGCGCCCCGACGCTGGTCGCCGAGGTCGCCCAGACGGTCGCGGTCCGCTTCGACCGCAACGGCGTCCTTTACGCGCTGTCGATCGACGAGGCCGGCACCATCACCCGCATCGACGGCGACCAGCGCACCGAGATCGCCACCGGCATCGCCGGCCTGGACAACGCCGCTTTCGACGCCGACAACCGGATGTACGTCTCCAGCTTCAGCAGCGCCGGAATCACCGAGGTCCGTCCCGACGGCAGCCTGCGCGAGGTGGTGCCACGCGGCCTGGCCGGCCCCTACGGCATCGCCGTCGACGCCACCGGCGAACTGCACATCGCCGACCACTACCGGCTCGACGGCGCCTTCCTGCCCTTCGCCCACGCGGTCACCGCCTCCGGCGACGACCTGCACTTCACCTCCCAATACGGCCAGGTCCTGACCCTCTCGCAGGCCAAGACCCGAACCCGGGCCGAAAACCTCGATCAACCCCAGGGCATCGCGGTACGCCCGGACGGCACCCTTCTCATCGCTGAGGCGGGCGCGGGCCGCGTGCTGTCGATAGCCCCTGACGACGTACTGTCCGTCGTAGCCGAGGGCCTGGGCCGCCCGGTCGACGTGGCGGTCGACGCCGACGGTCGCTGCTACATCTCCGACGAGGACCATGGCACCGTCTACCGCCTCGACGACGGCAAGCCGACGGTGATCGCCGACGGCCTGCACGCCCCGCAGGGCCTGGCGGTGACCGCCGACGGCCGGATCCTGGTCGTCGAAGCCGGCCGCCGACGCCTCGTCTTGGCCGCACCGCAGGTCAGCGTCCTGCTCGAAGACCTCCCGGTAGCCCCGCCCCGGCCGGTCCAGCCGGCCCTCCTGATCGAGGGCCTGCCTGGAGTCCCCCGCCAGTTCGCAGCCCTGGCCACCACACCCGACGGCGCCCTCCTGCTGGGCGCCTCAGCCGACGGCAGCATCCTCCACCTCCCTCTCCCTTGACGCACCTGTTACCGCCACCCGGCACAACTGCCGCCCACCCCGACGGCGGATGACAAGCCAACACCGCGACGCTCAGCGCCCACCCCCGGCCCGTCCATCAACCCGACACTCAGCGCCCACCCCGGCCCGTCCATCAACCCGATGCTCAGCGCCCACCCCGGCCTGTCCATCAACCCGACGCCAAGCGCCCGGCCCGGTGTACTCGGCGCACCACCCGGTCAGGCCGGCGTCGATCGTTCAGTCGACGTCGGACGTCCGACTGGCGTCGAGCATTCAGCCGGCGACCAGGCGGAGTGGGGAGATCCGGCGCAGCGCCTCGGCGCTACGCTCGTCGGCTGGGAGGTAGACCAACAGCCGCATGCCCTGGTCACCGGGGAGCACCATGACCTCATAGGCCAGGCGCAGACCGCCCGCCTCGGGATGCTCGAGGCGCAGCATGCCGTGGGACCGGGGAAGGCCGGGCACTCGCTCGGCACGGTCCGTGAACTCCGCCCCCGCCAGCGCCGTCAGCTCGCCGGCGAACTCCGGGCGGGCCGGACCGTCCTTCAGCGCCGCGACCTGCTCGTCGGCCACATGCGCCCAGTCCGGAAAGGCCGCCCGGGAGCGCGGATCGGCGAACACATACCGGTTCACATTCGGCGGATCGCCGTCCAGCAACCCGATCGGCCCGGCCAGGCGCCGCATGCCCGCCGTGCACGCCAGCACATCACCGACCTGATTGACCAGCATCGCCGCGGCCGGCTCCAGCTGGTCCAGCATCGCCCGCAGGCCTGGCCGCACACTCCGGCCCGGATCCGTGACCAGCCGGCCACAGGTCACCGTCGACACTCTGGTCAGCCGATACAGATGGGCGCGCTCCGCCGCGGTCAACCGCAACGGGCCGGCCAGCGCGGCCAGGACCTGCGGTGACGGGCGCCGGTCACGCCCCTGCTCGAGCCGCGTCAGATACTCCACGCTGATCCCGGCGAGCAACGCCACCTCGGCTCGGCGCAGACCCGGCGTGCGCCGCCGGTCGCCCGATGGCAACCCGACCTCGGCGGGCGTCACCTCAGCCCGCCGGGCCCGGAGGAAACCGCCCAGCTCGTTGTCGCTCATGCAACGAATCTAGCCACGTCCGGAGCCGGGAGGGTGGCCCTGCCACTACTACCCTGCCCACTCCTATCCCTGCCACTACCAGCCTGGACACGGCCTCCCTATCGCCCGTCGGCCGCGCCAGAGTCGAGGCGAACCGACGAAAGGTGAGTCTCGACATGGCTCCGAAAGTGGTAGTGGTGGGCGGCGGCTACGCCGGCATCGTGGTCTCCCGGGCCCTCGACGACATCGCGGAGGTGACACTGGTGGAGCCGAAGGAGATGTTCGTACACCATGTCGCCCATCTGCGGGCGGTCGCCGATCCCACCTGGATCAACAAGATCTTCTTCCCGTTCGACGGCCTGCTGGCCCGCGGCCGGATCGTCCGGGACTTCGCGACCGAGGTCCGGCCCGATGCCGTCGAGCTCGCCTCCGGCGCCCGGCTGGACGCCGACTTCGTCGTGCTGGCCACGGGCTCGACCGGCCCGTTCCCGGCACGCCTCGCCGCCACCAGCCGCGACGCGGCAGCCGAGCAGATGCACCAGCTCCACGCGTCGCTGGCACGATCGGCCGGGGTGCTGCTGCTCGGCGCCGGCGCGATCGGCCTGGAGTTCGCCGGTGAGATCGCCGCTGCCTGGCCCGGCAAGCCGGTGACGGTCATCGACCCGGCGCCCGACCTGCTGGGTGGCCGGTTCACCGGAGAGATGCGCGCCGAGTTGACCCGGCAGCTCGACGAAATGGGCGTTCGGACTCTTCTCGGTACGAAACTCGACGCTCTGCCTGACACCCCGGCTGGCTCGGTCCACCCGTTCACAGCGACCACCAGCGCCGGCGAGACGATCGCCGCCGACCTCTGGTTCTCCTGCTACGGCTCGACGGTGCCCGGCGACCACCTCGGCGCGAGCTTGGCCGCGGCCCGCCAGCCGGACGGCCGGTTGCCGGTGACCGAGCACCTACAGGTGACCGGCCACGACAGGGTGTTCGCGGTCGGGGATGTCAACGACACCCCGGAGCTGAAGACCGGACGCGCGGCTGGACGCCAGGCCGAGGTCGCCGCCGCAAACATCCGCGCTCTGATCGGGGATGGTCCGCTGACCGCGTACGAGCCGTTCGCCGACGGCATGATCCTGACTCTCGGCCCGTCCGGTGGCGCAGGTTACGCCCCCGAGTTCGGCTTCTTCAACGCCGAAGCGGCCGCCCAGTTCAAGGCTACCTTCCTGCTCGACCACTACCGAGCCCTGCTCGGTGCCGATCAAGGGCTCGGCGCCGACTAGGTCAGCGCGCCACGGCGCGTGAGCACCGAGGCCCAAGACGGCCGTGGAGCACGCGGCAGACATCGTCGGTCGGCAGCGGCCAGGCCGGCCCCGGTAAATGGCAAGCAATTCGGAAGATCCGGCGGCGCTCCGGGAGGTCCGGCGGCACTCCGGGAGGTCCGGCAGCGCTCCGGGAGGTCCGGCAGCACTCCGGGAGGTCCGGCAGCACTCCGGGAGGCCGAACGGCGTTCGGGGAGGTCAGGCCGCGTTGAGGAAGGTCAGTACGGCCATTACCCGGCGGTTGTCGTCGTCGGAGGGCGGGAGGTCCAGCTTGGTGAAGATGGCGGCGATGTGTTTGCTGACCGCGCTGTCGCTGAGGAAGAGGCGCTGGGCGATGGCCGCGTTGGAACGGCCCTGCGCCATCAGTTCGAGGACCTCGCGTTCGCGTGGGGTCAGGCGGGACAGCGGGGTCGCGGCACCCCCGGCGGTCAGCAGCTTGGCGATGACCTGGGGGTCCATGGCGGTGCCGCCGCCCGCTACCCGGCGGACCGCGTCGGCGAACTGGTCGCCGTTGAGCACGCGGTCCTTGAGGAGGTAGCCGACCGCTCCGGCGCCGTCGGCCAGGAGTTCGCGGGCGTAGAGCTGTTCGACGTGGGCGGACAGCACGAGGATCGGGAGGCCGGGAGTGGCACGACGGGCTTCGAGGGCGATCTGCAGGCCCTCGTCGGTGAAGGTGGGCGGCAGGCGCACGTCGACCACTGCCACGTCGGGGCGGTGGCTGATGAGGGCGTCGCGGAGGGAGGGGCCGTCGGCGACCGCGGCGGTGATGGTGAACCCGTGGCTCTCCAGGAGCAGGGCCAAGCCGTCTCTCAGGAGGTGGAGGTCTTCGGCGATGACAACGCGCACGGCACCTCCATGATCACTACGGTGGGGCCGCCGGCGGGGCTGTGCAGGGTCACGGTGCCGTCGAAAGCGCCGAGCCGCCGCATGATGCCGAGCAGGCCGGTGCCGGCGGACGGGTCCGCGCCGCCGGGGCCGTCGTCGGTGACCACCATACGCAGCAGGCCGTCCTGGTGCCGGAGGGTGAGCGTGACGGTGGAGGCGACGCGGGCGGCGTTGGCGAGGGTTTCGCAGACGGCGAAGTAGACGGCCGACTCGACGGCAGGTTCGAGGCGGCCGGGAAGGTCGGTGTCGACAGTGACCGGAAGCGGGGTGTCCAGGGCGATGGCGCGGACGGCGTCGGTGAGGCCACGTTCGGCGAGGACCGGTGGGTGGATGCCGCGAACCAGGTCGCGGAGTTCAGCCAGGGCGGTCGCGGACGTCTCCTGGGCCTGGGTGAGCAGTTCCCGCGCCCGGACCGGGTCGGTCTCCAAGAGGCGGGCGACCGCGCCGAGACCGAGGCCGACGGCGACCAGCCGGGCCTGTGCGCCGTCGTGGAGGTCGCGTTCGATCCGTCGCAATTCGGCGGCGGCCGCGTCCGCGGTGTCGGCGCGGCTGGAGTTGAGCTGTTCCACGCGCCCGGCGAGGACGTCATGGCTGCTGTTCAGCTCGTCGACCTGACCGGCGAGAAGGGAGCGGCTGGCACTCAACTCGTCGACCTGGATGGCCAGGTGGGATTGGGTGGTGTTCAGGTGGGAGACCTCGGCGGCGAGGAGGGTGGCGGCGGTCGGGCTCAGCAGGAGGGCGTCCCACCAGGTGCGGGCCCGGGTCAGCGGGACGGCCAGGGCCAGTCCGAGCAGGGTCAGGGCCAGGCCCAGCAGCAGGCTGGTCCAGCCGGGGATCCAGGTGGGTACGGCGCCGGCGTATTCGAGGGCGTACCACAGGTAGAACGGGGTGATCCAGTAACCGGTGAACAGGCCGATCGGCACCGCCCACGGCGCCCAGGTGAGGGGCTGCAGGACGAGCCCGAAGAAACCGGCGGAGATCAGGATCGCGGGCAGCAGGCTCAGCGGGGCCCACAGCAGGGCGCCCCACGCCCACAGTTGATCGCGCCAGGTCGCCGGATCGTGGCTGACCCAGCGGTGGCGCTGGAGGCCGGCGGCGATGTCGGGTTCGGTGTAGAGAGTTCGGCCGACCCGGTAGGTGCCGTCCTCGCCGGGGGCCGGTGGGGTCGGCAGCGGGCGGTACGGGCTGGGCAGGGATACACCGGTCCAGCGATGTGCCTGACGACGGTAGATCTCGGTCATGGGACGGGTCTGGGTGGTGATCATCAGGAGCAGCCCGCCCCACGACGGGATGACGGTGACGAGGGTCAGCAGGGCCGCGCCGAAGGCGGCCAGATGGAGGCCGGCGAGGCCGGCGAGCCGCCAGCCGGCGGTCCAGGCGCGGCTGATCCGGCCGCGACGGGGCTGGTGGCGGCGTTCTCGGAGGAGGTAACGGGTGGATTGGCCGAACCACCGCAGGGAAGTCGGGGCGATCAGCAACGCCGTGGTGATCGCCACGCCGGCCGGAAGCCATCCCCATGGCCCGGCGCGCAGCGCCAGAAGGCCGAAGGTGATCAGTGCGGGCGGCAACAGCAGCGGAACGGCGCTGGTGAAAGGGGCGAGGGTGAGCCATCGCCATTCGACGGCCACGAGCGGGTCGTCGCCGTAGTGATCGAATTTGGACATCCAGCGGGCGGTTCGAGGGGATCGGTAGAGCGTCGCGCCGTGCAGGTACCAGCCGTCGGCACGGCGTTGCGGGAGGGGCAGCGGCGTTCGCGGGACGTCCGGCACATCGACGCCGGCCCAGCGACGGACGAGCCGCCTCCCGAGCGCGGCGAGTCGCTGCTGTCCGGCGACTGCCGCGGGAAACGGCACAACGAGGGTCACGGAGATCAACATCAGGAGGGAGTACGCGAAGCCGGCGGCCGTGAGCAGCAGAAGGAGCCCGCACCGGAGCGCGGCGAGCGGAAGCCGGGTCACCGGCCGCATCTTCGCCGCAGCGGGTGGGTGGCTCGGCGTGAGACGGAGGTTTGAGGTGGCGGGGGTGTGACGGGTCATGAGCCGAGTCTTCGCTGCGGCGACCGGCAGCACATGGCAGCAGGGTACCGAGCACGGTGGAGGTAAGTGCACCTTGATCGGGCAATTTGTCCTATATGCTCGCTTTTAGCAGCTACTGCGGGTTTGGATTCTTACATGCGATACATCGTTCACGAGGCGCCACTGCGCCGGGCCCCGTCGAATATCACCGCCATGATCGACCTGGAGCCGTTCGGGCTGCCCGGTGAGATGGAGCAGGTCTGGATCACCCCGCCGTCCGGCACCACTGCGGCGATGGCGTGTGTTCCGTTTCGTGCCTACGGGCTGGCGCTCAACGATGTCGTCGGGCTGGACACTCACCGGCGGCGGGTCCGGCGGTTGCTCCGGTCGTCCGGTCACCAGGCATTCCGGCTGCACTTCTCCAAGTGTTCCGAGGAGGACGCGGCAATGCTCCGGGCCGGAGTCGAGGAGACCATCGAGCGGATGGGACTGGGTTGTGAATGGAGCGGGGATCGGCATGTGGTGATCGACGTGCCGCCGGGTGTCGAGCTCGACCCGCTGGAGCCGGTGATCCGCGACTTCGTCGATACCGGCCGCGCATCCTGGGAATGGAGTCATGTCGAGGCCTTTCGGATCTAGGAGCAGCTGATGGCGATCACCGCGTTCGTCCGTGAGTGGCATGACGACGAGGGCTGGGGTGTGCTCGATTCCACCGAGACACCGGGTGGGTGCTGGGCGCATCGCAGCAACGCCGCGGTCCGTGGTTATGCGACGTTCACCGCCGGTCAGGAGGTCCGGGTCGAGTTCGAGGCCGCCGGGCAGGACGGTTACGCCTTCCGGGCGTTCCGGTTCTGGCCGGCCGACCAGACACCGGACCGCCCCGCCGCCGAACCCGCCGGCCCGGCGAAATGGCCACAGACCTGACAGCGAATCGCCCACCCCGAACGCCTGAATAGCCACCGAAGCCGGAAACGACGACGGCGGCGGGGACTGCGGCGGCAACGGGGACAGCGGCGGCAACGACGACAGGGACGGCGGCGGCAACGGGGACAGCGACGGGGACTGCGGCGGCAACGACGGCAGCGACGGCAGCGACAGAAACGGCGGCGGTCACCGCCGGAGGCTGAACAGCATCTGCAACGGGTTGCGACGCAGGCCGCCGGGCATCCGAGTCGCGTGCCGGTCGGCCGGATCCACCTCGGACAGCCGGGCCTGGAGCCGTTCGGTGACCCAGGGGCCGCCGGTCCACAGCAGGCCGCCGGCGATCTGAGTCCCGTTGACGGATCGACGGACCAATCGGCTGTACGCGGGACCGAACCAGCACCAGGACGGAGGCTTCGGGGACAGTCCCAGCCATTCGCCGAGCGGGGCCAGAAACGGCTGTTCGTCCGGGGCGCCGCCCCACAGCCGGCCATCGTCGAGGGTCTGGCCGTTGACCGACGCGGACACGTAGACCATGCCGGGATGGGTCAGGGCCAACGCGAACCGCCGCACCCGGTCGTCATCCGGTTTCAGTGCCACGTCCAGACTGTGTGCGACGGTCGGGCCGAAGTACCGGGCCTTGCGGGCCGACAGCGATGCCGAGTAGACCGGCGCGGTCCCGGCCAGGAAGAACAAGCCCTCGGCCTGCTGGTGACCGCGGCGGAACCCGTCGCCACCGTCCCGGTCGAAGCGTCCGCGCAGCGGCTCGACGTCGCCGAATCGGCGAGGCATCGCCTCGGGCAGGTGTTCGCGTGCGGCGTCGAGCCACCGGGTGACGATGTCCGGGGATCGGGCGGCACGCTCATACCAGCGCACCGTGAGCACGTCGACCTTGCGTTCCGCCACGCCCCTTCCTACCAGAACTCCTCGAAACGCTGCCCGCAACCGGCCTCCGCCGCCTCCTCGGTGGCGCGGCAGGACGAACACCTCCCGACGCGCCCGGCAGGACGAACACCCCGACGCGTGCAGCACGGCGAAGACCTCCCGACGCGCACGGCAGCGCGAACACACCCGACGCGCGCGGCAGGACGAACACCTCCCGACGCGTGCAGCACGGCGAAGACCTCCCGACGCGCACGGCAGCGCAAATACATCCCGACGCGCGCGGCAGCACACCCGAGCCCGGGGATGGACGTCGATATCACCACGCAGAGGGCCGAACCGATATGCCGCATTAATCGACGTTTCTCGATATGAAGGGAGGGTCCACACCCCCGTTCCCCCCGGAGGAAGCCATGCTGATCCGCAAGATCGCGGCAGCCGTCTTCGCGGTTCTCGCCCTCGGCGGCGTCCAGGCGGTCACCGCCGCCCCCGCCACCGCGGCGCCCCGCATCCTGTACTACGACGCCAGCCAGGCCCAGGAGTTCAAAGCCGTCGTCGACCAGGGCGCCCAGATCTGGAACAACAGCGTCGCCAACGTGCGCCTGCAACCCGTTCCGGCCGGCCGCACGCCGAACATCCGGATCTACGCCGACAACGGCTGGCCGCGCACCTACTCCAGCTCGCTCGGCAACGGCTACTGGTACATGGGCCGCCAGGCGGTCAACCAGGGCTACAACCCGCCGCGGATCTCGGCACACGAATTCGGCCACATCCTGGGTCTGCCGGACCGCCGCACCGGGCTGTGCGCCGACCTGATGTCCGGCAGCAGCGCCCCGGTGAGCTGCACCAACGCGAACCCGAACGCCACCGAGGCACGCACCGTGAACAACAACTTCGCGAGCGCCGCGGTCGCCGTACAGCCGCAGGTCTTTGCTTGGAAGTAAGAAAACGGCCCGGCGGCGACATGCCGCCGGGCCGTCCCATGACGGTCTCAGACCGCCGGAGCGTCCCAGAAGACATAGATCGAGCCGTACGGTACGGACGCCTTCTCCCCGGCGACGCAGCTGCCGGTCGGGGCGACCCCGCCGGACGTGCGCAGCCGGTTGATGTAGTCGGCCCGGCTGAGCACGCCCTTGCCGGAGTGGGTCTCGACCTTGAGCAGCAGCTCCGGGATCGCGCCCTCGACGTTCGACCCGTTCACCCGCGAGGCGGTGACCAGCGAGCCGTCCCGCACCGACTGCCAGCTCGGGCCGCCGAAGTGGTGGATGCGCCCGCCGGTGCCGATGAGCTGCGCCTCCGGAACCGACGGGGTGCCGGTGAACACGCCTGTCGCCGCGCCGGCCGGCACCGCACAGGTGTAGGTCTGGGTGCCGCTGACGACGACGTACGCGCCGACCAGCTTGGAACCGGCCGGCGGCCGGATCTCCTTGGCGATCAGCGGAACCCCGATCTGGCGGGCGCTGGTCTCGACGGAGTCGGTGTGCACGCCGGCCAGCGCCGGGCTCGCGACGGTGGCGGCGCCGATCGCCGCGGCGATCGCGACAGCACTGATCCGGGAACGAGTGGTGAGCATGACTTTCCCCTGCCTGCTCGAAAACGTATGAGGCGGCGGCGAGCGGAAGCGGCTCGCCGTCCGCGACAGAACACGGATCACGGCCCGTGACGGTTCGAAGCAGTTGGGGAACTGTCCGTTTGTTTACTCGGCAAGAGGAGAACGGACGCGACCGGCCACCGAGCCGAGCCCGATCACCGAGCCGCCCGGCCCTGGCGCGGTCGCGCTGATCACCACCTCGTCGCCGTCGGCGAGGAAGGTCCGCTCCGAGCCGTCGGCCAGGCGCAACGGCTTCGTGCCGTTCCAGGAGAGCTCGATGAGACAGCCGGGCGAGCCGCCGCTGATCGTGCCGGAGGCGAACAGGTCACCGGTCCGCAGCGAGGCGCCGTTGGCGGTCATGTGCGCGAGCATCTGCGCGCCGGTCCAGTACATGCCGGCGAACGACGGCTGCGACACGACGTGCCCGTTGAGCCGGATCTCCAGGCGGATGTCGAAGCCCCACGGCTGGGCCTTCTCGTCGTCGAGGTACGGCAGCAGCGGCACGGTCCGTTCCGGCGGGCCGACCCGGGCGTGGTCGAGGGCGGCCAGCGGCAGGATCCACGGCGAGATCGAGGTGGCGAAGCTCTTGCCCAGGAACGGGCCGAGCGGGACGTACTCCCAGGCCTGGATGTCGCGGGCGGACCAGTCGTTGACCAGGCACACCCCGAACACGTGCCGGTCGAAGGCGCCGAGCTCGACCGGTTCGCCGAGGGTCGATCCGGCGCCGACGACGTAACCGAGTTCGGCCTCGATGTCGAGCCGCCGGGACGGCCCGAAGGTGATCTCGCCGTCCGGGCTGCGGCGCTGGCCGCTCGGCCGGGTGATGTCGGTTCCGGACACAACCACGGTGCCGGCCCGGCCGTGGTAGCCGATCGGCAGGTGTTTCCAGTTCGGGGTGAGCGGCGCCTGGTCGGGCCGGAACATCCGGCCCAGGTTGGTGGCGTGTTCCTCGGAGGCGTAGAAGTCGACGTAGTCGGCGACCGTGAACGGCAGGTGCATGATCGCGTCGTCGCGGACCACGAGATGCGAGCGGTGCACCTCGTCGGTGACCCAGGTGGTCAGCAGTCCACGCAGCTCGGCCCAGACCTCCGGCCCGGCGGCGAGCAGCGCGTCCAGCGACGGCCCGGCGACCGCGCCGGCCAGCGACGGAGCCAGCCGGCGGACCGTCGCGGGCAGGTCGATGACCAGGTCACCGATCGCGACACCGGTCCGCGGGTGCGGGTCGGCGGGAGTGCTGAACACCCCGTAGGGCAGGGCGGCGACGCCGAACGGGTGGCCGGACGGGATGTCGAGCCAGGTCACAGCGTTGCCTCCGAGATGAGTCGGTAGCGTCGCAGGCCGGCCACCGGCTCACTGACGCTGCACGTGCCGAAGCTGATGAAATGGTGCCGGACCGCCTTGGCCAGCACCTCGTCGATGCTGGCGACCGCGGCCGCGACCCGGTCGCCGTCCTGGTCGACGAGCGCCCGCTCGATCTCGTAACCCTGGAGGGCGCGTGCCGTCGCGAGCAGCACGTTGAGGAAGCCGTGATGTTCAAAACCGGTCACCGGGTCGCGATGACGGATCGGGTCGTGCAGGCCGGCGGTCAGTTTGAACGCGAGACCGCCGCGCACCGCCGCCCAGATCGCGCCGGCCAGCTCGGCCTCGCTCGGGAACGCGTCCGCGCGTACCCCACCGGTCCTGATCTTCAATCGCAGGCCGGCGTCGCGCAAGGCCGCGACGCGCGTCGCGGTCACTTCCTTACAACCAATTTCGTTGTACGCCGTACGCGTGCCGCCTGCAGAAAGGCCCGGTCCTTCCACCGCGATCACGTCGAGTTCCGGCGCGGACGGCAGCTCGTCGACGGGCCCTGGCAGCACGAGCGACACCCTGATCACCGCACCGCCAGAAGCCGAAGCCGCCAGCTCGTCGAACCGTGCCAGTGAGCACACGAACGGCCCGACCAGCGGCGACCCCTGCCGGGCCCGATGGGCGGCAACCGCCTCGCCCATCGGCAGGTTGCCCGGCGGGAAGATCGCCGCGTCGTCGAACAGCCCCGCGAACAGGGCGTTCACGAGTTCCGCGCCCAGGTCCAGGCGTAGACGCCGTCGTCGCAGAGCCGGCCGGCCTCACCGAGCCCGAGCGGCCGGAACGTGTCGACCATGACCGCCAGCTCGTCGAACCGTTCCGCGCCGAGGCTGCCCTGGATGGCGCCCGGCTGCGGCCCGTGCGAGTGCCCGCCCGGGTGCAGCGACACCGATCCGACGTTGATCCCGGACCCCTTACGCGCCTCGTAGTCACCGCCGACGTAGAACATGACCTCGTCGCTGTCGACGTTCGAGTGGTAGTAGGGCACCGGCACGGCGAGCGGGTGGTAGTCGACCTTGCGCGGCACGAAGTTGCAGATCACGAAGTTGTTGCCCTCGAAGACCTGGTGCACCGGCGGCGGCTGGTGGACCCGGCCGGTGATCGGCTCGAAGTCGGCGATGTTGAACGCGTAGGGGTACAGGCATCCGTCCCACCCGACCACGTCGAACGGGTGGTGCGGCAGGACGTGCACGGTCCCGGCGAGCCCGGCCGGCCCGTCGCCCCGATGCTTGATGTAGACCTCGACGTTCTCCCCCTCGACCACATGAGGAGCATCGGGAGTACGCAGATCGCGTTCGCAGTACGGCGAGTGCTCGAGGAACTGGCCGTACCGGGAGAGGTAACGCTTCGGCGGCGCGATGTGGCTGTTCGCCTCGATCGTGTAGAGCCGCAGCGGCCCGTCCCCGGACGGCGCCCACCGGTGCGTGGTGGCCCGCGGCAGGATCACGTAGTCGCCGGGTCCCACCGTCAGGTCACCGAAGACCGTCTCGACCGTGCCGGTGCCGGCCTCGACGTAGACGCACTCGTCCCCGGTGGCGTTGCGGTACAGCGGCGAGGCGGTGCCGGCCACCACGTACCCGATCCGCACGTCGGCGTTGCCGAGGACCAGCCGCCGGTCCCGGACCGCGTCGCAGGACTTCCATTCCTCGCCGTCGAAGAGCTCGTGCAGGCGCAGGTGCCGGGGCAGCAGCGGCTGGTTCGACTCGGTCGCCTGGTCGGGCAGCTGCCAGATGCGGGCGCCGGCGACCGCCGACGGCACGTGCCGGTGATAGAGCAGCGACGAGTCGGAGGAGAAGCCCTCCTCCCCCATCAGCTCCTCGTAGTACAGCTTCCCGTCGGGGTCACGGTGCTGGGTGTGCCGTTTGGCCGGCACATTGCCCATCTTTTGATAGTGCGCCATCAGAAGTTCCCGCGTTTCGCCTGCTCCCGTTCGATGGCCTCGAACAGGGCCTTGAAGTTGCCCTTGCCGAACCCGAGCGACCCGTGCCGCTCGATCAGCTCGAAGAACACGGTAGGCCGGTCACCGGTCGGCTTGGTGAAGATCTGCAGCAGATAGCCGTCCTCGTCCCGGTCGACCAGGATGCCGCGCTTCTGCAGCTCCTCGATCGGCACCCGCACCTCGCCGATCCGCGCCCGCAGTTCCGGGTCCTCGTAGTACGAGGTCGGCGTCGCGAGGAACTCGACACCCTCCTCGACCAGGGCGTCCACCGCGCGCAGGATGTCGTTGGTGGCCAGCGCCAGGTGCTGCGCGCCGGGCCCGCGGTAGAACTCCAGGTACTCGTCGATCTGCGACTTCTTCTTGCCGATGGCCGGCTCGTTCAGCGGGAACTTGACCCGGTGGTTGCCCGACGCCACCACCTTCGACATCAGCGCCGAGTAGTCGGTGGCGATGTCGTCGCCGATGAACTCGGCCATGTTCGTGAAGCCCATGACCCGGTTGTAGAAGTCCACCCACTCGTCCATGGCGCCCAGCTCGACGTTGCCGACGATGTGGTCGAGAGCCTGGAAGATCCGCTTCGGCGCCCCGGGCCGCTTCCGGTGCGTCGTGGTCCGGGCGACATAACCGGGGAGGTACGGGCCGGCGTAGTGCGCCCGGCTGACCAGCGTGTGGCGGGTGTCCCCGTAGGCCGCGATGGCCGCGATCCGGACCGTGCCGTGCTCGTCGGAGACGTCGTGCGGCTCCTCGAGGATGGTGGCGCCCTGCGCGCGGGCGTGCTCGATGCACTTGTCCACGTCCGGGACGGTGAGGGCGATGTCGGTGATCCCGTCGCCGTGCACCGCGTGGTGGGCGATCACCGGGCTGGCCGGGTCGACGCCCCCGTTGATCACGAACCGGATCGCGCCGCTCTTCAGCACGTACGACATGTGGTCACGGTTGCCGTTCTCCGGACCGGAGTAGGCGATCAGCTCCATCCCGAAGGCGGACTGGAAGAAGTGCGCGGTCTGGGTGGCGTTGCCGACCGCCCACACGATCGCGTCCCACCCGGTCACCGGGAACGGGTCGCCGGCGGAGTCGTACTCGACCAGCCCCACCAGCTGCTTGAGCGTGTCGAGGTCGAGTTCCGCGAGGCGTTCCTCGTTGGTCAGCGTGTCGTTGACGGACATCCGCGCTCCCTTCAGCGGCTGGCTCTGCCCACAGCTTTACGAGACGCCGGTCACTGCACAACAAGTTGTGTCTTGGCCTGACAGAATGCCCAGAACGACAGGTCGACGGTCCTGTTCCCTGGTCAATTTGCCCAGACACGGCCGCGGCCGTCGTGCTTGGCGTGGTACAGGCTGCGGTCCGCGTCGGTCAGCAAGGCGGGCAGCTCACGGCGGCTGCCGTGGTGCACCCCGATGCTCACCGACACCTTCAGGCCGGGCGCCAGGTCGTCCCACGGATGCGACCGGACCGCGTCGAGGATCTGCTGCGCCCGCGCCGCCGGGATGTCGGTGTACACGTCGGCCAGGATCACCACGAACTCGTCGCCGCCCAGCCGGGCCGCCAGGTCGATCGGGCGCACATGCAGCGCCAGGATCTGCCCGAGCCGGGCCAGCACCAGGTCACCGACGTCATGGCCGAACCCGTCGTTGACCGCCTTGAAATGGTCGACGTCGATCATCATGACCGCGTAGTCCTGCTCGCCGGTCTTCTCGCCCAGCCCCGACAGGTACGCCTGGTAGCCGCGGCGGTTCGCCAGGCCGGTCAGGTCGTCCACCACCAGATCGCGGCGCAGCTGTTCGTGGTCACGGCGGCGGCGCTCCACGGCGATGGCGTCGCGCATGCCGGACATCCGGTCCAGGCGGTCGTTCCAGCGCAGCACGGCCAGCTCGTCGCCGTACCGTATCGCCTCGGGGTTGGTCCCCGGTTTTCTGGCGGCGATGCACAGGCGCAGCAGTTTCGTGCCGGTCGGCACCGGAATCCCGACATCGTCGCCGGCCTGCACGGCCAGACGGGCCGCAGTCTCGGCGTCACCCGCGCGGGCCGCCGTGATCGCCCCGCCCAGCGCGGCCACCAGGCCCTCGGCCGGAACCGGGACGTCACCGGCGATCGTCGCCAGCAGATGCCGCATGCCGTGCACCTCGCCCACCCAGCCGGGCGGCCATTCCGGATCGGTCGGGTCACCGACGGCCAGGACGGTACGCGCCCGGACCGCCGCCTCGTCCCACTGACCGATCGCCGCGAGACAGCTCGCCCAGTCCAGAGCCAGGTCGAACGAGTTGATCGACACCACCCGCGCCTGCCGCCGGATCGTCTCCGCCCAGCGCGGCTGCGGCGGTGTCAACGTCTGCTCGGTGAGCTGGTAATACTCCTGCGCGAGCTCCCAGAACCCCAGCTCGTGGGCGACACAGGCGACCTCGATCAGCGCGTTGGCCCGGTGCAGCACCAGCCCGGTGCCGTCCGCCTCGTCCAGCAGCACCACCGCCTCGACCAGCAGTGCGGCCGCCGACTCCCCGGTCGTCGCGAGCCGGCGGCGGCTCGCGCAGCGCAGCGCCTTGAGCGCGATCGACAGCGCCAGCAGATCCGGATCGCCGAGCAGCAGGGCCGTGTCGAGCATCGCGTTCACGTGCTCGGTGTCGTCGACCCCGTCCTCCAGGCAGGCCAGCGACCGGGCCATGTGCAGCAGTAGCCGCACGTCCTCCCAGCCGTACGCCCGCGCCTCGCGCTCGGCCCGCTCCACCGCCTCGGCGTCGTTGTCGCCCTGGGCCGCCTCGATGAGCCGGTAGACGTGCTCGATCGCCGCCTCGTGTCCGGCACTCATCGGGTCGCGGTCAGGCACCCTGTCCTCACGTTCCGCCGCGAGCGGCGATCGCTTTCCGCCGCCGTCACCATACCGGTCACTGATCGTCGAAGTACGCGAACCGGCCTCGGCGTCGCTACCCGGCAGCCCTCGGCATGGTTGCCCGGTCGCCCTCGACATCGATGGTCGCCTGATGGAACCTTTCCGCGGAGTGATGCCTTTCGGAAGGGTGACGACGGATCGGACCGAACGGAGCGGGGATGACGGAACGTCTCAGACAGCTACTGGACGACGCGGTCGGCGGGCTCGAACCGCTGGACCGGGACCCGGTCGGATCCGTCCTGCGCCGTGGGCGGGCGGCCCGGCGGAGAGCCACGACGGCCGGCTTGGCGGTGGCGGTGCTGGCCGTCGGAGCGATCACCGCCGGTGGGCTGATCCGGAACGAACCCGCCCCGCAGCCGGCCGAACCGCAGCGGACCGCCGACCCCAGCAACCCCACACCCCTGACCATCGACGGGAAGGTCGTCGCGGGCGCCCTGAAGATCCCGGTGCCCCCGAAGTGGCAGGCCCTGACCACCGAGAAGGCCGCGTCGTGCATCCCACGGACGTGGCAGGCCCTCGTCATGCTCGTCCCGGGTCGCGGCGACGACTGCCGGTCCCAGCAGATCCTGGTGTACGGATCAGGCGAACGCAGTGTCGACCGGAGTGGTCGGCGGCGCCAGGACGCCGACGGTGTCGTCAGCATGGTGACCGACCCCCCGGTGGCGATCACCCTGCCCGGCGGCGAACCGGCCTGGCTCGCGGCCGACTTCGACAACATCTACCTGAAGCCGGGGATCCCCACCGCCCGCAACCTGATGGTGATGCCGTGGTCGCGCGTCACCGTTCACTGGTTGATGGACGGCCCGGCACAGCGTGCGATGGTGTCGACGATCCGGACCACACCGACCGAGGCCGGTGTCCTCCGGCTGCCCGACACCGCCGCCAACGCCTACTGGTCCGGCCCGGACGGGCACGGCGATCTCGACGACAGTGCCGCCATCAGCCGGCTGATCCAGAGCCTGCGCGCCCAGACCGACGTGGTGGCGAACGCGGACGCCTGCGCCAACGAGTCACAACGAACCGCCGAGATCACGTTCCTGCCCACCGCCGCCCCGTTGACGCAGTTCCACTCCCCGGCCGACCCGACCGTGTTCCGGGTGGTGATCTCGCTCGGCGGCGGCTGCCAGGAGGCGGTCTCCTCACACGGCGGACGCGTCCGGCTCAGCGACGAGACCGTCACCTCGATCAAGGCGATCTTCGGGCTCGGTGCCAAGTGAACGAGAACGAGTTCGCCGCGTTCGTGGGCGCCCGCTACCCGGCCCTCGTCCGCTACGGCACGCTGCTCACCGGTGACCGCGGGCACGGCGAAGACCTCACCCAGGAAGCCCTGGTCAAAACCCATCGCGCCTGGCGGCGGCTGCATCCGCACGGCGACCCCGAGGCCTACACAAGGCAGATCATGGTACGGGCGGCGTGGCGCGCCGGACGCCGGTTGTGGCGGCGCGAGCTGCCCGCGGCCGCGCCCCCGGACCGGGCCGTCGACGGAGATGCGTTCGACCTTCGCGACACCGCGGAAGTGGTGCTGGCCGCGCTGCGTGAACTGCCGGCCGGGCAGCGGATCGTGCTCGTGCTGCGCTACTGGGCGGGCCTGTCCGAGCAGGAGATCGCCGGCCAGCTCGGCTGCTCCACCGGAACCGTCAAGAGCCGGGCCAGCCGGGCGCTCGCCACCCTGCGCCGGACGGGCGGGCCACTCACCGACGCTTTCGCCCACGCCGTGTCCTGAGGTGTGGGCGTCACCCCGATCGTTGCCCGGCACGGGGGTGCGGGCAAGATCGTGGGCATGTCGTCGCAGAGCGTGCCGCCGGTACTCGCCGAGGTGACCGGCGGGCTCGGCCGGCTCACCCTCAACCGGCCGGCGGCGATCAACGCGCTCACCGCCGAAATGGTCGGGATCCTCCGGCGTACGCTCGCGGACTGGTCGGAAACGGACCGGGTCCGGGCCGTGCTGATCGACGGCGCCGGACCGCGCGGCCTGTGCGCCGGAGGCGACCTGCGGGCCATGCACGCCGACGCCGTCTCCGGAGGCACCGGCTCGCTGGACTTCTGGGCCGACGAGTACCGCCTCAACGCCGAGATCGCCGGGTATCCGAAACCGGTCGTGGCGTTCATGGACGGGCTGGTGATGGGCGGAGGCATCGGCGTCTCCGCCCACGCCTCGCTGCGGGTCGTCACCGAACGATCCCGCCTGGCGATGCCCGAAGTGGGCATCGGTTTCCACCCGGACGTCGGCGGCTCCTGGCTGCTGTCCCGTGCCCCGGGCGAGATCGGCACGCATCTGGCTCTGACCGGAGGCACGATCGGCGCGGCCGACGCCATCCTCGCCGGTCTCGCCGACGTCTTCGTCCCGTCCGCCCACCTCCCCGCCCTGGCAGCAGCCCTCCAGACAGCCGACGCCGCCGGCACCGTCGCGTCGTTCGCCGCTGCGCCACCGCCGGGCGACTTCCCCGGCTCCCGGACCTGGATCGACGAGTGCTACCCGGGCGACGATGTGGCCGCGATCATCGACCGCCTGGCCGCTTCCGCCGCGCCGGGCGCACAGGCCGCGGCCAAGGAGATCGCCACCAAGTCACCGACGTCGCTGGTCGTGACCCTGCGCTCGATCCGGTCAGCAGCAGGTCTCGCAAACCTTCGTGAGGCGCTCGACCGGGAGTACCGCCTGTCGGCGATGCTGCTGCGCCTGCCCGACCTGGCCGAGGGCATCCGAGCCCAGATCATCGACAAGGACCGGCGCCCCCGATGGCAGCCACCCACTCTCGCCGAGGTCGCCCCCACACCCCAGCCGTAGCCCAGCACGGCAATCGGGCCAGCGAAAGCACCGTGAACGACGGCTCACCCGACCAGCCGTCGCCCAGCACGGCAAACCAGCCCCCGAAACCACCGTGAACAACGGCTCACCCAACCAGCCGTCGCCCAGCACGGCAAACACCGCCGTGAACGACGGCTCACCCGACCAGCCGTCGCCCAGCACGGCAAACCACCCCCCGAAACCACCGTGAACAACGGCTCACCCAGCCAGCCGTCGCCCAGCACGGGAATTCGGGTGCCGAAAGCGTTGTGGGCGACGGCTGGCGGTCTGGGCTGTGCGGCGGATGGCGGTCGGCTGGAACGGTTGATTGTTGGCACATCAGGGCGGGAACTAAATCGGTCGGGCCGACGACCACCTGGTAGCCCGCGCCTAGGGTGAACCGACTGCCGCCGCGTGCTCGTATCTGAACGCGGGACCACGACAGCGAGAGGACGCCCGTATGGCCGACGCCGATCTGACCGCGTATGCGTTCGCCGCCGGCCGCGGCGACCGGGACGCGGCGGCCGACCTGATCAGGGCCACCCAGTTCGAGGTGGCCAGGTTCCTGCGGACGCTGTCCGGTGAGTCCGACGTCGACGACCTGGTGCAGGACACCTTCCTGCGCGCGCTGCGGTCGCTGCCCGACTTCCAGGGTCGTTCCTCGGTTCGGACGTGGCTGTTCGCCATCGCCCGCCGGGTCGCCGCCGACCAGATCCGGCACATCAGCCGCCGGCCTCGAATCGCGACCGTCACCGACTGGGTGACCAGCGCCGACGCCGCCGAGCCGGACGGCCGCCCCCGCTTCGAGGAGGAGCACGCCCTGACTTCGCTGCTGGCCGGGCTCCCCGACGACCGGCGGGAGGCGTTCGTCGCCACGCAGGTGCTGGGCCTGTCCTACGCGGAGGCCGCGGAAGTCTGCGACTGCCCGGTCGGCACGATCCGCTCACGGGTGGCCCGCGCCCGCGAAGACCTGGTCACCGCCCTGGCCCACGGCGCCTCAACACAGCGCGCGACTCCGTCCGCGATCTGACCACCGCGTAGTGCCACCGCCAGCCATCGTCACCACCAGCGCCGACCGGGCGAAACGCGGCCTCCCCACCGCACACTCGCGCGGTGCGAGGCACGAATCGTGGCTCCGCCGCACACTCGCGCGGTGCGAGGCACGAATCGTTGGCTCCGCCGCACACTCGCGCGGTGCGAGGCACGAATCGTGGCTCCGCCGCACACTCGCGTAGTGCGAGGCACGAATCGTGACTCCGCCGCGCGCCCAGGTAGCCGCCTGAACCACGGTCAGCTCGTCACGTCGGTCAGGTCGCGCAGGATCTCCGACGCGGTGACCGGATCGAGCACACCGAGTGGCAGCTTCCGGGCATCGGTGACGTTCCACGAGCCGGTGCCGCCGTCGTGCAGGTAGACCGCGACCAGGCTCTGCTTGGCGTGGAACCCGACCGTCCCGACGATCCCCGGATCGAGGTGGATGGTGACGACCTGCCCCGGCCCGGCCGGCCGGTCGAACCCGGCCTGAACCCCGGCGCTGATCGGCTCGTGCCGGGTCCATCCGCGCCGGTCCAGGGTCAGTACCTTGGTGGTCGGCACGGTGACGCCTTCGAACCGAGCCAGCCGCCAGGTCGCCCGCTCCGCCTCGGTCAACTCGAAAACAGGACGCCCGACCTGCGGGAACGGCTGGAGGATCTCGTAGTCGGCGAACACCTCGGCCCACCGGGCGGCGTCGGCGCCGAGTTGCAGCGGATGCGCGACACCCACCACATCGTCGTCAGCGAGCCCGGCCGGTTCGTCGTCGGGGCCGGCGAAGCTACGGTCCTCGGCGATCCGCAGCGCGCCCACCACGGCCCCGCTCCCGTCGAAGCGGGCCCAGACCAGCCGGCGCCCGATGTGCCACATCAGTGGGTGCTCGACGAACAGCCGCCGGAAGTCGGCGCCGCTCCACCGGCGCCCGGCGATCATCGCCTGCTCCAGCCGCCGGACCTGCTCGGCCGCGATCTTCCGGACCGCCCGTTTCAGGCCGGTGAACCGCTGATAGGCCGCCTCACCCAGCTCAGCGTCATCCCGCGCGCCGGGTTTCGGGAGATCCTTGAGCCGTTTACCGTCCGCGCCGGTGACGAACGGCCGCAACTGCTCGTCGAACCCGACCGTGAACTGCCGTGAGCCGTAGTCGAGTCGCAGGCTCCCGTCCGGGTCCAGCCCGAAATCCGGCACGAGCCGGTCGGCCAGCTCCTCCGAGGTGAGCCCCAGCCCCTCCGCGACCTGCTCGATCCGCGCCGCGGCGGCCTTGCGCAGTGGTGTCGACTTGGCCCGCTGGGAGATCCGGTGCAGGTGCATCAGCGCCCCGTCGGTGCCGATGCCGGCCAGCACGGACACCCCCGCGATCGCCCGTGCGTGCAGGCCCTCCGTGGGCCACGCCATGATCAGCGGGGCGATCCGGTCGGCGATCTCGTCACTGCCGGTCAGGGCGACCGCGTCGAGCACCCACCCGTCCTTGCCGGGACCGCCGGCGGTCTGCCACTGATGGAACAGCGCCCACCCGAACTCGGCGAGCTCGGCCGGCTCGATGGCCTCCCGGGCCGGCGCGAGCCCCGCATACGGCTCGTCGGACCGGGAGATCATCAGCATCTGGACCAGGTGGGTGACCGCCTCGGCGGGCAGCGCCCCGGCGCCGGCACGCAGCCGCACCGGCGGCAGGACCCCAGGCGCCGCCCACACCGGCGGCGTCGGCATCCGGCCCGGGAGCGCCAGCAGCGGATCGGCGGTGAACAGCGCCTCCACCCCCGCGGCGGCGGCCGGCCCGAACTCGGTGGCGGCCTGCCGGATCAGCGCGGTGTGACCGTGGTCGTGCAGGAGGAGCAGCGCACGCCCGGCCTGCCGCCGGGCCGCCCCGGCTTTGCCCAGCGCGGCCGGGAGGAGGGCGCGGGCGGCCGGGGCGGGATGCCGCAGCAGCCACTGCTGGGCGAGGCCGCGCACCGACTTGAGCCGGGCCGACCAATCGGCCATCAGCACCGCCACCTCGGGTGACGTGAACGGCATCAGCAGTGGGGCGTAGTCGGCGGGCGCGGTGCGGGCGAGGGTCAGCAGCGCGGGCAGCGCGTCGATCTCGAGACGGGCCGCGGCGAACCGGAGCCAGGCCGGTGTGTCCCATTCGGCGCGGGGCTGCCACCTGGCGATGGTCTCGCGGGCGAGCTCCTCCGGTCCGCGGCAGAACAGCTTGCCGGGCTCGTCCCATCGGCGGCGCCGGCCGGCGCTGAGCGCACGCTCGGCCATGGCCGCCCAGTCGGTGCTCGCGGCCACGTGGTAGCCGTCGTGCCGCACCCAATCCTCCCGCTCGCCCGGAAGCCAGCCGACTGCGGGCGCGTCGGAGCAGGTCAGGCCGGCGACGACGGATGGTTTCGGAGCCTTCTTACGGCTCTGCCACGGCGGGTCGGCGAGCACCGGCGGGATCGCCGACGGCGGTGCGGTCACCACCGTGGCCAACGAGTCCACGATGGCCCGCACCCGGTCGGCGGCGGCCGGGCTCAGCTGCGGGATCACCTCGGCGACGAGGTCGATGTGCTGGACGACGTGGACGCGCAGCAGGTCGGCGGCGTCGTTTTCGGCG
Source organism: Actinoplanes sp. NPDC026670 (assembly GCF_040638175.1). Taxonomy (NCBI): domain Bacteria; kingdom Bacillati; phylum Actinomycetota; class Actinomycetes; order Micromonosporales; family Micromonosporaceae; genus Actinoplanes; species Actinoplanes sp. NPDC026670. The sequence continues at coordinate 128,595 of NZ_JBEZXU010000018.1, read as the reverse complement.
AGGATCCGCAGGGCCCGGCCGGGGAACCGCCCGGCGGCCTCCAGCAGGGCGGCCGTGGCGGTCCGTGAATCGGCGGCCCGGGTAAGGAGCCAGGTCATCGCGTCGTCACGCGGGATGGCGGCCACCACGGAGAAGAGCCACCGCTCGGTGCCGGCGCCGGAGAACTGGGCGATCCGCTGGTCTAGCCAGTAGAACAGGGTGGTCACGGCGGCCGGGCCGGCCCCGTCGAGAAGGGTGAAGACCAGGCTCCGGCCGACGTGGGTGGACCACGGCTCGGGGATCTCGGCCAGCCGCCGGGCCTGTGCCGGATCGCTGGTCGCGTAGAGCAGCATGCGCGCCCGGCGGGAGTCGCGGACGGCGAGGGCGTCGGCGACGTCGGCATCGACCCAGTCGGGCCGGGGCGCCAGCACCGAACAGGCGGCCCGCGCGGCCGGCAGACCCGCCCGGTGCGGTGTCAGCGCGGCGACGACCTGCTCGAACTCGTCATCCGGCGCCGCCGCGAGCGCGGCCCGGACCCGCAGCAGCACGGACAGCGCCGCCGACGTCGACCCCTGCTCCTCGCCCGGCCGCAGGAACCGGACCCCCAGGTCGGACGACGGGTAACGCTGCTGGCCGGGCCCGGCGTTGTCGTCGATGAGCAGCAGCGACGTCATCTCGACGGCGGCGCGGGCGGCGAAGAGCAGCCCCTGCTCACCGATCCACAGGTCGGCGAACATGGCCGGGCCCACGCCGTCGAGCGCGCGGCCGCTGGATCGGATGACGGCGACGGCGGCGGCCCCGACCGGCGTGGCCTGACCGGCCAGCCACTGCTCGGCGGCGGCCCGCACATCGGCGGGAGTGGAGGGGGCGGCGAGCACCTCGGCCACCCCGCCCGGCCGCGAGGGACGAAGCAGCCGATCGGTCTTGGAACGCGCCCGCGGGTCGGCCGTGAACGGCCGCGCACCGGCGCCGCCACGACGCGGATGAACGTGCTCCAGCCAGGCATCCGGCAGGACGAAAGCAGCCCCCGTGAGTTCCATGCCGCGCAACCTATCTCCCGGGTACGACATTCCTCGGGGGTGGATCGGAGCACGGAACCGCCGAAAAACCCGACGAAAACCGCATAGCGTTTTTCGACGTGCAGATTCTTCGCCGCCTTGCGGCGGTCGTCACAGGTGCGGTGGTCGTCGTCTCGATGTCCGGGGCGGCGTCAAGGCATGTCCAGCAGTACGCCGACCCGGCGCTCACCCTGAACGCGGAGCCGGTCAGCGCGAACCGGGCCACGTTCCACGCCGACGAGGGCGACCGCCTGTCGGTGGTCCTGCGCCGGGGCACGCTCTCCGAGGAGAACATGCTCAAGGTGACCATCCGTACCCCGGACGGCGACCCGGTCAACGATCCGGACACCTCCGCCGCCGACCTGCTCACGACCCACGTCAACGCCTGGACCAGCGGCACGTTCACGGTCGAGGTGGCCGCGCCGTCCGGTGGCACCGGCACGCTTCAGCTGGTCGGCACCACCCGGCTGACCACCACGATCAACGGGCCGGCGGCCGTCCTCCCGGTCAAGAGGATCGGTGAGCGCGTCTTCGTCACCTTTCCGGCGGTCGCCGGGAAACGGTTCACCGTGGTCGGGCAGGGCAACCCGGAGATGAAGGAGATCAAGGACGAGCTGCGTCTCTCCGTCAACGAGCCGGGCGGCCGCGAACTGGGCCTGCTCTACCAGCCCGGCTACGACTCGGGTCCGGCCGCGTTGGACTTCGTCGCCCCGGCGACCGGCACCTACTCCCTGGAGGTGATCCCCCGGGAGGACACCGTCGGCACGATGACCGTGCACGTGACGGCGCCGGCCGAACCTAAGCCGGTCACCGTGAACGGCCCGGACCAGGCGCTGACGTTCAGCCGCCCCGGGGAGGAGCTCGCCGTCGCCTTCCCGGCCACCGAGGGGCAGCGGTTGTTCGTGGTGGCCCGTGGCACGGGCCTGAAGAACACCGGATTCGTGCAGCTCACCGCGGAGGGACCGGACGGCCGGGCGCTCGGCAGCGCCGCCGAGGAGACGCCCGACCTGACCATCCTCGACTTCGGCGTGCACCGGACCGGCCGGCATCTGCTACGGCTGAACGCCGCCCCGCTCACGAGCGGGAAGGTGGACCTGTCCGTCTTCGAGGCCGCCACCGCGACCGCGAAGATCGGTGGCCCCGCCGTCGAGGTCGACATCGACCGGCCCGGCCGTCCCGGTTTCGTCACCGTCCCGGCCGAGGCCGGCCAGCACCTCACCGCGGTGATCAACACCAAGAGCATCTCCTCCCAGGTGGGCCTCACGGACGTCACGGTCCGTTCGCCGCACGGCACCGAGCTGGGGTACGGGTCACTCGGCGCCGGAACTCACCGCGAGTACGGGGACGCCCCGTTCACCACCCGGGTGGCCGGCCCGCACACCGTCGAGATCAGGCCGTCCGGACTGGCCACCGGCCGGTTCACGGTTCAGATCGCCGGGTCGTCGACGATCAGCGCGAAGGTGGACGGCCCAGCGGTGACCGCCGAGGCGCCGGCGCCGGGTGGACGGGCCTTCGTCCGTTTCGACGTGACCGCCGGCCAGTGGCTCGACGTGGTCGTGCAACCCATTGACGAGTCTGGGTTCGGCCCCTCGGTCCGGTTGCTCGCCCCGGACGACGTGGACGGCGACGGCACGAAGGCCTCGGTGTACGCCGGGAACGGGGAGACCATCACGTTCAGCCCGCCCGCCTCCGGCACGTACCAGCTGGAGGTGGACCCTGATGAGGATCGGGGCGGCTCGGTGACCGTACAGATCAAGAGGCATTAGGTTTTGACGTGTGACGATCCAACTGTGTGTGCTGCTGTGGGCCCGGCCGGGCGAGGCCGACGCGATGGCCGACTACGAGGACACCGTGCTCGCGCTGCTCGCCGACCATGACGGCCGGCTCCGGCAGCGGGCCCGCACCCGGCCCGGTGGCCCGGACGGCGCCCCGGACGAGACCCAGCTGATCGAATTCGGCAGCCAGGCCGGCTACGACGGTTTCCTGGCCGATCCGCGCCGGACCGCCCTGGCCGCCACCCGGGACGCCGTGATCGCCCGCACCGACCTGTACCCGGTGACCATGCTCTGAGTAAGCCACGCTTCCGAGGTACACGGCCGGTGGGGCTCCGGGCCGTAGCATCGGGCGGGTGGTGCGGTTTGAGGTTCTGGGGCCGGTCCGGGTGTGTGCCGGTGACGACGAGTTCGCCCTGCCGCCCAAGCCGCGGGCGCTGCTCGCCGTCCTGCTCGCGGCCCGGGGCCGGCCGGTCACCGTGGAACGGCTGCTCGGCGAGCTCTGGCCGGACGGCGCGCCGTCCACCGCGAGCGCGACCCTGCAGATGCACGTGTCAGCGTTGCGCAAGGTGGTCGGTGATCGGATTCGGACCGCGCCCGGTGGTTATCAGCTCGATCTGGACGGGGCCGGTTTCGACGCCACCGAGTTCGAGGATCGCGCCGATCTCGGGCTGTGGCGCGGGGACGCCTACGAGGGCGTGGCCGCGGGGCCGTCGGTGGCGGCGGACGCGGCCCGGCTGACCGAGAAACGGCTCACGGCCCGGCTCCGCTGGGCGCAGGAGGCCCTCGACCAGGGACGGCATGTCGCGGCGGCGACCGAGCTGGCCGGATGGGCGGCCGAGCAGCCGACCGACGAGAGCCTGGCCCGGCTGCTCATGCTGGCCCTGTACCGGTCGGGTCGGGCCGGGGAGGCGTTGAGCGCGTTCGGCCGTACCACGAAGGCTCTCGAAGATCTGGAGACCCGGCCGGGTGGTGAGCTGGCGGCGCTCGCGGCCGCGGTGCGGCGGCAGGATCCGACGCTGGACCGGCCGGTTCCGGGGCTGCCGGCGCAGCGAAACAGGTTCATCGGGCGGCGGGCCGAACTCGATCGGCTTCTCGGCCTGCTCGGCGAAGCACGGTTGCTCACCGTGGTCGGTCCGGGCGGCGCCGGGAAGACCCGGATCAGCCTGGAGGTCGCCCGGGAGGTGGGCGGCGAATACGGCGCGGTGCACGTCGTCGAGCTGGCCGAACACCGCGACGGGCCGCTCGCGGTTCGGGTCGCGGCCGCCGCCGGCATCCGTGAGGAACCCGGAATCCCCGTCCTGGACACGGTGATCGCCCAGCTCAGCGGGCGGATACTGGGCCCGGCGCCGGACCACGAACCGGATCCCGCGGCCGAAAACGTGCTGATGATCCTGGACAACTGCGAGCACGTCCGGGCGGAGGCCGCCGACCTCGCGCACACCCTGCTGGCGGCATGTCCCGGCCTGCGGATGGTGGCGACCAGCCGCGAGCAACTGGGCCTGCCGGGCGAAGTGATCTTCACACTCGGCGGCCTCACCACCCCGTCACCGGGCATGACCGATCCGCAGTCCGACGCGGTACGGCTGCTCGCCGACCGGGTCGCGGCCGCGCGCGGCGGCGCCGGGCTGACCCCGGCCGAGCTGGAGGTCGCCGCCGAGCTGGTCCGGCGGCTGGACGGCCTGCCGCTGGCGATCGAACTGGCCGCCGCCCGCCTGCGGGCCCTGCCGCTGGGCGAGATCATGTCCCGGCTGGACCGGCGGCTCGACCTGCTCAAGGGCACCTCCCCGGTGGCCCGGCACCAGACCATGCGGGCGGCCATCGACTGGGGCTACGACCTGCTCGACCTGCCCCAGCAGGACCTGTTGCGCCGGCTCGGGGTGTTCGCCGGCGGTTTCGACCTGGCCGCGGCCGAGGCCGTCCACGGCGACGACCCACTCGACCCGCTGACCCAGCTCGTCGACAGGTCGATGGTCGAGTGGCGCGACGGGCGGTACCGGCTGATCGAGACGATCCGGGCGTACGCACGGGAACGCCTGACCGGCGACGAGCGCGTGGACTCGTACCAGAGGCTCGTCGATCTCTGGGTGGAACGCCTCGCGACGCCGCCGCCGTCGGACGGACCGCAACACACCGCCTGGCTGAGCGGCATCGCCGCCGATCACGACACGATCGTGGCGGCGATCGGCTGGTCGTTGCGCGACGGCGTGCCGGAACGCGGCCTGACCATCGCGTCGGGCATGTGGTGGTACTGGTGGATCGCCGGCCGCATGATCGAGGGCCGCGAGTGGCTGGGCCGGGCTCTCGACGCGGCGCCGACGGCGGCGCCGGCACTGCGCGGACGGGCGCTGCGGGCCGCGGCCGCGCTGGCCCGCAACTCCGGTGATCTCGACCAGGCGCGCACGCTGGGTGAGCAGTGTCTGGCCACGTTCCGTGCGGCCGACGACCGGATCGGTGTCCTTGCCGCCCTCAACAACCTGCTGATCACCGCGCAGGCCCAGGAGGACTATCCAGCTTCGCTGGAGTTCGGGCAGGAGGCGATCCGGGCCGCCGAGGAGGCCGGCAACGCGCCTATGCTGGCCGCCGCCTCGAACAACACCGCTGGGACTCTGCGCTGCATGGGCCGCCTGGACGAGGCCGAACCGCTGTTCGCCAAGGCCCTCGACGGCTTCCGGGCGCTCGGCGACAGGCGTGGTGAGGCGGCCGCGCTGACGAACCTGTCGACCACCGACAGGCGACGCGGACGGCACGCCCCGGCACGGACGGCGATGCTCTCCGCGCTGGCGATCTACACCGATCTGGGCATCACCGAGGGTCAGCTCGACGCCGTCGAAGGTCTCGCACAGTTGGACATCGCCGCCGGCGACGCGGCCGGCGGCCTGCGCCTGCTGGCCCTCGCCGAACGCGAGCGAGCCGCCCTCGGCGCCCCCAGCTTCACCCCCGACGAGATCGCCGACAAGGAGTCGGCCGAGGCCACTGCAAGATCATCATTGGGTACGGCCGAACGCGCCGCCATCTACCGGGAGGCGGACGCCCTGACTCTTTCGGATGTAGTGAACGCCCTGCTCAGGTGAGCCTTTGGGGTTTCTTTGGCGGGTCGGCGGATCGTTCTCGGCAACGGCAACCGCCGCACCTCTTCCCACAGGAGAAACCCATGAAGCACCGCCTCGTCGCCCTGACCGCCGTCCTCGCCGTCGCGTTCACCGGCGGATGTGGCGTGCTCGGCAACGCCGCCGCCGGCGCGTCCGACATCGCTTCCAACAGCACCCCGGGCAGCCGGAACAGCAAGGCCACCCCCGAGGGGAAGACCGCCGAGCCCACGCCGGAGGGGAAGACCGCCGAGCCGACCCCGTCCGCGAAGAAGAAGCACAGCACCGACATCCCGGACCCGTGCACGCTGCTGGACGAGACCGAGGTCGTCGACCTGACGCACCGGGAGATCACCCAGATCGACGAGGACGGTGGCGCCGCCGGCGACCCGACCCGTTTCTGCCAGTGGCAGCAGTCCGGCGGCCAGCTCGCCGTCTTCCTGAGCCACACCACGCCCGAGGACTTCCAGATCACGATCGACGAGGCCGTGTGGGTCGACGGGGTCGGCGACGACGCCTACGCCCACTCCGGTCACCTGTACGTCAGGTCCGGCACGGTCCAGATCGACGTCTACTCGCGTGGCGCCTCGGACGCGAAGAACCTGGCCGACGCCAAGGCGGTGGCGGAGACCCTGATCCCGCGGATCTGAGCACCGATCCGAGAACCAGGGGCCGGATCAGCCGAACAGACAGGTTTCGGCTGATCCGGCCCGCGGGCCGTGGCCCGGATGGTCCCCTGGAACGTCAACCGCGACCGCCGGGGAGGGCGATCATGTCGAAATCAGTCACCGTGCTGGCGAGCCTGGCGCTCGCCGTCCTGCCGGCGCCGGCACACGCGGCCACCCGAGCCGCGGTGCCAGGCGAGGTGACCTGGTCGGCCACCCAGCGGCGCAGCGCCGACGCGGACGCCCTGTGCCGGGACGGCCGGGCCAACATCAAGGCCACCTACACCGGCGCGCACGGTCTGACGGCGCTGCTGGTCTCCGGCGCGAAGAGCGACTACGCCGACTACTACGCGTTCATGCGCGGGCCGTTGGTCTTCTCGTCCAGCACGCTCAACGGCGCGGGCAGTCACCAATCGTGGATCAGCACCCCCACACCGTCGCGCCCGGGCGCCGAGGACGGCTCGGCGGTCTTCGGTGTGGAGGTGCTCGACATCGACGCGAACAAGCTGCTCTGGTTCCAGAGCTGGGACTTTCCGCTGGCCTGCGGTTACGACTACGAGGTCACGCTCGAGGACGTGGACCAGCAGTCGGCCGCCGCTGTCCCAGGGGCGTGAACCGGGCGCCCAGTGACGGCACGGCCACCGCCTCCGGGGCCTTCTCACCGTCGATGATCTCGGTCATCCGGCGGATCGTCGGGTCGCCCTCGTCGGCCACGTAGTCGTGGTCGCGGGTCTCGTCACGACCCTCCGGCACCCGGGCGCCCCGGAACACCGGGGTGAGCGCGAACGTGACGATCAGGTTGACCGCGAGCGCGACGACTCCCACGTAGATGCTGGCGTCGCTGTCGATCCCGATCGTGTCGAGGGGCCAGGCTGAACCGCCGAAGTGCTCCCGTACCACAGTGGTGCCGTTGGTCTTGGGAATCTGATAAAGCATGACGATGCCCACCAGCAGCCCCGACCCGATGCCACACGCCAGAGCCGTCCGGTGGAACCAGTTGGTGTAGAGCCCGAGCGCCACGGCCGGCAGCGTCTGCATGATCACCACGCCGCCGATCAACTGGAGGTCGATGGCGAACTGGGTGTTGAGCAGCAGAATGACCAGCAGCGCGCCGAATTTGACGGTCAGCGAGACGGTCTTGCTGACGTAGGTCTCCTCTTTGGCGGAGGCGTCCGGCCGGATGTACACGCGATAGATGTCGCGGGTGAAGAGGTTCGCCGCGGCGATCGACATGATCGCGGCCGGCACCATGGCGCCGACACCGATGGCGGCGAAGACCATGCCGGCGGTCCAGGCCGGCGCGTTCTCGTTGAACCACTGGGGTACGACGGTGTTCGCGTTCCCGCCCACGGCTTCGGTGCCGCTGTAGATAGCCGCGAAGCCGACCAGCATCAGCACACCGAGGGTGAGCGTGTAGAGCGGCAGCACCGCCAGGTTGCGCCGCAGCGTGCCCCGGTTACGGGAGGCCAGCACGCCGGTGAGGGTGTGCGGGTAGAGGAAGAGCGCGAGCGCCGACCCGAGCGCCAGGGTGACGTAGTTGAGCTGGCTCTCCGGGGCGAGCAGCAGCCCGTCGTCGAGGCGGGGCGAGGTCGCGTACTTCGCCTCGGCCAGCCGGAACACCGGATCCCAGCCGCCCGGCATCATCGACACGATCATGATGACCGACAGCACCGACCACAGGACCAGGGTGTCCTTGACGATCGAGACGAGCGCCGGCCCCCGCAGCCCCGAGTTGAACGTGTAGAGCGCCAGCACCAGGAACGCGATGGTCAACGGCCAGCCCTTGGGCAGGCCCATCACCTCGAAGACCGCTTCGATGCCGATCAACTGCAGGGCGATGTACGGCATGGTGGCCACGATGCCGAGCACGGCGATCCCGGTGCCCAGTCCTTTGGAGCCGAACCGGGCTCGGACGAACTCGGCCGGCGTGACGAACCCGTGCACGTGACAGACCGACCAGAACCGGGCCAGCACCACGAACAGCATCGGGTAGACGATCACCAGGAACGGCACCGGGAAGAACCCGGCGGCGCCGACGCCGAACACCAGGGTGGGCACGGCGACGAAGGTGTACGCCGTGTAGACGTCCCCACTGAGCAGGAAGAACGTCACCCAGTTGCCGAACGCCCGGCCGCCCAGCCCCCATTCCTCGAGGCTGTGGATGTCGTTGGGACGCCGCCAGCGGGACGCCGCGAATCCCATGATCGCGACGACTCCGAAGATCAGTGTGAAGACGATCAGCTGAACCTTCTGATCGCCCATGGTCATCGGCTCCTGGTGTGCACGAAGGCGATGACGATGCTGGCCAGGAACGCGAAACCGAGCTGGCTCCAGTAGAAGAACGGCAATCCGATGAACGTCGGCTCGACCCGGTTGTAGAGGAACGGGGTCAGCGGCACGACGATCGGGATCAGCAGCAGCCAGTTGCGCCGGTGCGCGTCGGGCCGGCGGAAGAAGCCCCGGAGCGTGCGGAATTGGCGCGGCGGAGCGGCCGGGCGGGGCATGACGACCGGGCGGGGCGGAGCGACCGGGCGGGGCGGGGCGGCGTGCCGGGGCTGAACGGCCGCGTAGGCCTGTGATGGGCTCTGCACGGCGTGGTGCCAGTCGGGAGATCCTGATCCGTATCGCCTGTCCACCATGGCAGCCTCCGGAGGGTGATCATGCGTCCACCGGCCGCAATGTTTGCAGGTGACGCGCGTCACGATCACCCAACTTTCGGACGATGCAGCATCATCCGTTCGGCTGATTAATGGTGAGTAACATTGGCTATTTAACGCTGGCTGTACCGGCTTCGTGCCATGCCGCCCGACCGCCGGCCACGCCTTGATCACGGTGGCCCTAGAGTGCCGCGAAAGGCCCACACCACGGAGGAAACGGTGACAGAGCAGCACGAAACCACACGATCAACGAAGGGCCTCCGCCGGCTCCTCGTGGCCCTGCTGGTGCTGGTCGTCCTGGCCGTGGCGGCCGGGCTCACACTGTCCCGCATCAGCGCCGATCGATCGGCCTCCCAAATGGCTAGGGACTACCCGACTCACAGCAATTCACAGGCGCGGGAAATGGTCTTCCAGGTCTTCCTCGTCTAGGTCGTCGTACTCGTACTCGAAGTCTTCCCGCAGCTCAGGGGCATCCTCGACCAGCCACTGAGGCATCGGCAGACGCAGTCCGAGAAATTGGATGTCCGAGGGGACGGCAAGCGACATGGGAACTCTCCGAAAACGAGCCGGAATTTCGTTGAGGAGACCGTAGGAAAGCTGAACGGAAACCGTCAACGCATTCCGAGACTCCCTTACGTCATTCCTAGTCGATGCACAGTGCCCGCACAGTGGATTTCACCGATCCACCCCTCGCGCGAGCAGTGATCTTTTGGTCTCACCCGGTAGGGGTTGCGTGACCAGGGGTTTTAGGGCAGCCTAACGAAGGTAAGGCTAAGCAAAACCAAAGGATCCGGGCTCGATGTACGTCTGTATATGCCACCACGTCCGCGAACGCGAGGTTCGTGCCGTCATCCGGCTCGGCGCGCGCACCGAGGAAGCCGTGGGCGACGCCTGCGGCGCGGGGACGGGTTGCGGCAGCTGTCTCGACCGGATCTGCGACCTGATCGAAGAGGAGACCACCGACACGCGCCTGACAAAAGCCGCATAGCGTCACCGATCCGTTACGCTCAACCCCAGTTAGGCCATAACTGGGGGTATTTGGCATGCAAGGCGACGCCCGTGTCATCGAGTTTCTCAACGAGCAGCTCACCGCGGAACTGACCGCGATCAACCAGTACTTCCTGCACGCCAAGATGCAGGAGAACTGGGGCTACACCGTGCTGGCGAAGCACACCAAACACGAATCCATCGACGAGATGCGGCACGCCGAGGTCCTCACCGACCGCATCCTCTTCCTCGAAGGACTGCCCAACTACCAGAAGCTCTCCGTGCTGCGGATCGGCGAGACGGTCAAGGAGCAGTTCGAGTGCGACATGAAGATCGAGGTCGAAGCCGTCGACCGGCTGCGCCGCGGCCTGGAGTACATGCGCTCGATCGGCGACGTCACGTCCGCCCGGATCTTCGAGGACATCCTGGCCGACGAGGAGCACCACGTCGACTATCTGGAGACCCAGCTCGGCCTGATCGAGAAGCTGGGCGAGGCGCTCTACCTGCAGAACGTCACGGAGCACCCGGAAGCCGGGTGAGGTGACGCGCTAGCCGGCCAGCAGTTCCGACAGCGTGACGGGCTCCAGGCCACGACGGCGGAGCCCGGCGAGGATGGCCGGCAGCGCGTCGTCGGTGTACAGGGCGTTCGCCTCGGTCACGTGCATGATCACGATCGAGCCCGGTTTCACCTGCGACAACACCGCGTTCACCACCGGGTCCGGGCCGCGGGCGAACGGATCGCCGCTCACCACGTCACCGTCGACCACGGTGACCCCGAGCGGCGCCAGCGCCCGCAGCGCCGCCCGGTCATGGCACAGACCCGGGAACCGGAAGTACCGGGTCTGCCGCCCGCCGAACGGCTCCAGCACCCGGAACGTCTTCGCCACGTCCTCGGTCATGTCGGCCGGCTTCACCCGGGGCAGGTTGTAGCAGTCCCCGGTGAACGCGGCGTGCTCGTAGCTGTGGTTCGCCACCTCGAACCGCGGGTTGGCCACGATCCGTTTCGTGACCTCGGGATACTGCTCGGCCCACTGGCCGGTGACGAAGAACGTGGCCGGGATCCGGCGCTGCTCAAGAATGCCGAGCAGGCGCAGGTTGGCGTACGACTTCACCTCGCCCCGCCGCAGCCGCGCCGTCATCGCGTCGGTCATGTCCGCGTCGAACGTCAGCGCCACCCGTTTGACGTCCCGCGGACCATGCTGCACCACGGGCGGCTGTTCTCCGGCCTCGACGGTTCCCGGCATCACCGCCTTTTCCACCGAGGGAGCCGGGCCGGCCTCCGCAATCCGCGACCGCGACGGCCCCGGAGCAGGCGCCGGACCGGTCCTCGGCGCGGGGTCGCCGCACCCGGCCAGCATCAGCACCAATGCGAGGGCGAGTGCCCGCCGATCGACAGCCATGCCCGCGAGGATGGCAAAGGCGCGCCAATCCGTCTATTCCTTGATCCCTACGCCACAGAACTGGTTCACGTCCTCGCCGGGGTCGCCGTCGGGCCGCCACCTGTTACACGGCACGATGCCCGGCTCCAGCAGCCGCAACCCGTCGAAGAACGCGGCGATCTCGGCAGAGCTCCGGTACTTGATCTTCGGGGTGCCGCGCTCGTTCCAGAACTCGACGATCCGGTGCGCCTCGGCGGTGTTGATGTCGTGGCAGCCGTGCGCGATCGCCAGGTAGCTGCCCGGCGCCAGCTCGTCGACGAGCTGCCGGACCACCGACCGGGCCGCCTCGTCGTCGCGGATGAAGTGCACGATCCCGAGCAGGGTCAGCGCGATCGGCTGGCTGAAGTCGAGAGTGTCGCGGGCCGCCCGCAGGATCGACCCGGGGTCGTTGAGATCGGCCTCGACGTAGTTGGTGACCCCCTCCGGCGTGCCCGACAGCAGGGCCCGCGCGTGCACCAGGACCAGCGGATCGTTGTCGACATAGACGACCCGGGTCTCCGGCGCCACGGCCTGCGCGACCTGGTGGGTGTTGTCGGCCGTCGGCAGTCCGGTGCCGATGTCCAGGATCTGCCGGATCCCGCCGTCGCGCACCAGGTGCTCCACCGACCGCCGCAGGAACTTCCGGTCCTCCCGGGCCAGCGCCACGATCGACGGCAGCATCCCGGCGATCGCGTCCCCGGCCTCCCGGTCGACCTGGAAGTTGTCCTTGCCACCGAGCCAGTAGTTCCACAGCCGCGCCGAATGCGGCGTCCCGGTGTCCAGATTGGTCCCCGCCGACTCAGCCACGAGCATCCCCCGTCGTCCACCGCGCACATCGACGGCGCTCATCATGCCAGCCCCGGCACGGCGCCACCAACCCGGCGGACCCGTGCCGGGAACTCCCGGGTGCGGCTACCTATGTGCCCGCACGAGAAGGATCGTGGTGGCGAGCGTCAGTGCAACGACGACGCACAGCGTGACGAGCCCCCAAAGGGTGACACGTTCGCCTAACTGCCAGAGACCGATAACGCCGAGAATCGTCGCGATGGAGGCAGCGAAGCTCACCCCCGCCGTCAGCACGGCCTTGGCTGCGGTCAACCTCCGATCGCTTCCCTGTTCAGCGGGCTGTCGACTGGATAGATTGGGCATGTTGGTTCCTTACTTCCCCTGAGCGGTGGGGCGAGGGTTCAACACGGGCGGCCCGCTGGCAGGCGGGCCGTCTTCCTTTGCGGGCGTGGCCACCCGCCCGGCCACCACGCCGAATGAGCCGGACGTCGCGGTCGGTGCGACTTTCCGGTCGAGAATCCCGCCAGCACGCCACCTCATGCGAAGCGGTGCGTTTTCCCCGAAAAGACCTCAACCGAAGGACTTTCTGATCAAAAATGACGTCACAGACCTCCGCGAATCTTGACGCAGCGGGGGCGAACGGGAATTCGGGTGGGCCATACACCATCATGGGCGCGCCCGTTGGTAATTGCCAAGAGGCCGTTGCCAAGATAAATTGCCGCCTACAAGTTGCCTCCGTCATCAGCGAGGTGGCAATGTGACAGGTGGCTATTTCGTCTATGGAGGTGAACGCCGTCCCCGCAACTCCAGGCCCCCTGGCTCGTCGCCGCCAGCTGGGCACCGCACTGCGCCGCTACCGAGTCGATGCCGGCTTGAGCATCAACGACGTAGCGCGCGAATTGCTGTGCTCAGCTGCGAAGATCAGCAGGTTGGAGACCGCCCAGAGACCCGCGTCGCTCCGCGACGTGCGTGATCTGTGCAACCTCTACAGAGTCTCGCCCTCCACACGCGCGAAGCTGATGAAGCTCGCCGAGGAGAGCCGGGAAGCCGCTTGGTGGCAGCAGCGCCGCCTCGAACCCAATCTCGAGAAGTACGTGGGGTTGGAAGGCGCTGCCCGCGAAATCATCGACTACCAGAATTCTGTGGTTCCTGGACTGTTGCAAACAGCCGAATATGCCGAGGCAATACTGAGACTCTGGATTCCAGACGATCCCGCCGCGCTCGCCGACACGGTAGAGATCCGCATGAAGCGGCAGGACCTCCTGGAATCCGACACGAGCGTGCGTATCGTGATTGACGAGAGCGCGTTGCGACGCCCCATTGGGGGGCCTGAGATCATGCGTCGGCAATTTGATCGCCTGATCGAACTGAGCAACGTTCCGTTGATCGATATGCGGGTAATTCCTTACGCGGCTGGGGAGCACAAGGGAACTACCGGCGGGTTCACTGTCCTGCGATTCTCCACGGACCCGTCCAGTCATCCTGAGCTGGAGCTGCCCGACGTCGTGTACGTCGAAGGCGTCGCGGCCGGCCAGTATTTCGATCAGCCCGGCGAGGTCAGGGCCTACATCGACCTTTTCGCAACGCTACAGGAGGCAGCGCTGCCGAAGGCCGACACGACGAGCTTTCTCGAGTCGGTCCGCCGTACAGCTGGTTCACGCATCGAACGATGAAGATGAGACAACCATGAACACGGACACGACTGCGCCGCAGTGGCGCACGTCCTCGAAATGCAGCAACGGCACCTGCGTCGAAGTGGCCTTCGTCGGGGATACGGTGCTGGTACGGAATTCTCAGCGGCCGACAGGACCTGAGATCTCCTATACCACCCAAGAGTGGGAAGACTTTCTGGCCGGTGCCAAGAATGGTGAGTTCGACCTGAGCTAGGCCACCTGTAACAACGCGACTCCGGAATCGCCGCCCCAGCAGCCGGTTCCGGAGTTTCTTCTTCTCCAACCAGATCTCCACCCCTCGGTGGTGCCACTCCACCCGGCACTCTCCGTAACGTCCGGGTCATGGATGAGAACCGTAGGAAGGCCGTCAACTACCTGCTCACCGGCGACCAGCAGGGCAGCCCGGGCACCCGGATCGCCGGGGAGATCCTGGGTCGGGTCGCCGCCCGTGACTCCGGGCGCCTCACCGGCCGGGTCGTCGTCGCCGGCCTGGTCATACTGGGCGTGGCGGGGCTCGCCTTCGTCGCCTACCGTCTGCTGATGCTCGACCTGATCCTGACCCTGGTGGGAGAGTCCGATTGACGTTCCGGGACGGCGTCCGCCTGCTCCGGGCCGACGATCCGGAGACCGGCTGGCTGGTCCGGATCGTGCTCAGCGCCCTGATGCTGTGGGCCTTCCTGACCGCGGGGGCGGCGAGCACGGGCGTACGGCCGGTGCTCGCCGCCGCCCTCACCTGCTGGTTCGTCTTCCTGCTGGCCGACCGCCGATCTCCGCGGATGTCCCGGCTGGCGCTCGCCGGGGCGGCGCTGCTCCCGGCGACGGTCGCCGGGCTGCCGGAGGACGCGCACTCGCTGCTCTACCTGTATGCGGCACTGTTCACGTTCGTGCTGCTCCCCCGCACCCCGATGTGGGCGATCCTCACCCTCACCGCGGCGGTGCTGGCCGCCCTGCTCACCGGGCTGTGGCTGGCCGGGCGCGGGCCCGCCGCGATGCTCACCCAGCCGGCGCTGATCGCGGTGCTCGTGCTGTTCAGCCTGCACCGGCGCGAGCATCGGCTACGCGCTGAACAGACGGCGCTGCTGCTCGAACAGACGTCCCGCACGCAGCAGGCGCAGGCCCGGGCGGCGGCGCTCGACGAACGCGCCCGGATCTCCCGGGAACTGCATGACGTCCTCGCGCATTCGCTGGGCGCTCTGGGCGTACAGCTGGAGGTCGCTGAGGCGCAGCTGACCGAGAGAGGCGACGTCGCCGGAGCCGCCGCCCGCATCCGGAGGGCCCGGCGCCTCGCCGCCGAAGGCCTGGCCGAGGCCCGTTCGGCGGTGGCCGCGTTGCGCGCCGACGTCCCGCCGCTGCCCCTGGCGTTGGACGCCTTGGCGGCGTCGTTCCGCGCCGACCACGGCGCGACGGTGACCCTGGGCACCGACGGCGACCATCGCATTCTGTCACCGGCGGCGGAGATCGCGCTGCTGCGCATCGCCCGCGAATCCCTGACGAACGCGACCCGCCACGCTCCCGGCACTCCGATCGCCATGACTCTCAGTTATCTCCCGCGATGCGTCCGGCTGACGGTCCGCAACCCTTCATTCGGTACGGCCACGCCCGGCCCGTTCCAGCAGGAGGAACGTCCGGCGGTTCCGGTCCGTATGAAAGCCCCGCTGGCCACGCACGGGCTGATCGGGGCGCGGGAGCGGGCCGCTCTCGTCGGTGGGACCATGCGGGCCGGCGCCGAGGACGGCGAATGGCTGGTCAGCGTGGAGGTCCCGGAGTGAGCGAACACCCGTTGCATGTCCGGTGGCTGGTCAGCCCGGAGGTCCCGGAATGAGCGAACACCCGTTGCATGTCCGGTGGCCGGCCAGCGTGGGGGTTCCGGAGTGAACGAACGCCCGTTGCGTGTCCTGGTCGCCGATGATCAAGCGCTGGTCCGGGAGGGACTGACCGCCCTGCTGGAGCTCACCGACGGTATCGAGGTGCTCGGCGCCGCCGCCGACGGTGAGCAGGCGCTGGCCCTGGTCGCCGACCACCGGCCGGACGTGGTGCTGATGGACCTGCGGATGCCGGTGCTCGACGGGATCACCGCGACCGCCCGGATCCGGGCCGAGTTCCCCGAGGTCGCCGTGGTGGTGCTGACCACCTACGCCGACGACGAGTCGATCACCGGCGCCCTGGCCGCCGGAGCTCGCGGCTACCTGACCAAGGACGCCGGCCGTGCCGAGATCAACCTCGCGCTACGGGCCGCCGCGGCCGGGCACGCCATGTTCGACCCGGCTGTGGCCGCGCGGCTGTCCGAAGCGATGTCCCGCCCGGTCCCGGCGCCGCCGCGGGACCGCCTGCCCGACGGGCTGACCCAGCGGGAGGCCGAGGTGCTCGCACAGATCGCGGCCGGCCGGACCAACGCGGAGATCGCCGCCGCCCTGTTCGTGACCGAGTCGACCGTCAAGACGCACATCAACAACGCCTTCGCCAAGATCGGCGCCCGCAACCGCACCGAGGCCGCCACCTACGCCACCCGCCACAGCCTGCCAAAACCCACGTGGTGACCGGTGGTCCGATCCGAGCCACGTTTCACCACGCGAACCGGCGCGGAGCGCAGCGTGCCGAGCCGCGGCGCATTCCGCACCACACATCACCACGCGAACCGGCGGGGAGCACAGCGTGCCGAGCCGCGGCGCGGAGCGCACCCCGAGCGCGGGCCCGGGCGTGGACGGCGGTGGTCAGGCGGCGTGGCCGGACTGGGCGGCGTGGGCTATCGCCCGGCGCAGGACCGCCACCGAGACGGTCAGGTCGCCGGCCATGTCGGTGAGGCCGAGCTCGATCCACTCACGGATCAGCTGGGAGTAGGGGATGCCGGCCTGGTCGGCGGCGGCCCGCACACGCTGCGCCAACAGCGGCGGGACACGGATGCCGAGGGGTACCATGGGTTCGGCCTCGGGCGCCGGGGGCAGGCTCACCCTCGTACCCTCGTGGTAGGTGACGTCTCCGGCGGCGAACGCCGCCGCGGCCGCCGAGATCTGCTCGTCGCTGTATTGCTGACTCATGACGCGTCCGCCTCCCAGGCCTTGAACCGCACCAACTCGTCGGGGGTCATCTCGCGGGCGCCGATGATCTGCTGCCGGTGCCCGCCGAGCAGCCGCACGGCGACGACGAGGGGACGGCCGGTGCCGGTGCGCCCGCTGATCGTCAGGAAATGCACCCCGGCGCTCTCCGCGGCCAGCGGCAGACGCCGCTGAGCGGACAGAACCTGGGTGACCTCCTGAGACTCGATGTCACGTAGACGCGCCAAGGCCTCGGTCAGCCACTCGTACCCCACATCACCAGCGTAAAACGTTCGTCAGACGGCGTCCAATGGCCCGGCTGTGACAAGACCGTGTTTATTTGCTGGTAGACAACTATCCGTGGCAGACGACTACTACACCATCGCGCTGGAACCGGCCGGCCGCAGCGCGGCGTCGCGCGTCCTGCTCACCGGCGCGTTCGACCTGGGTGCTCGCGAGGACCTGCGCACCTCCCTGCTCGACCTGGTCGGCAGCGATCCCGGTCCGCGAATCGTGGTCGACCTCGGGCGGGTGACGTTCATCGACTCGGAGGCGATCAACGCCCTGATCGAGGGATATCTCGCCGCCGAACGGGCCGGGATCGTGTTTCGTCTGGCCCAGGCCCGGGGCATCGTCGAACGGGTGCTCCGGGTGATCGGGCTCGACCATCTGCTTGACCCGCCGGAAGCCGGTGGTGATCAGGCAGAGGTGTGACCGGGCGCTAACCTCGGGGCGCGGACAAGCACGAGGAAGGGGCCACAGGGTCTTGGGCAACGGGGACGACCTACGGCTGTTGCGCGCCTACGAGCCGGTGGCCAGGTTCACCGAGGGTGAATACTTCTTCCCCGTCTCGGTCGAGCGGTACGTCAGCCGCGCCAGCCTGTGGCGTCACGAACCCGGGCAGGGCCCGGTGCAGATCGCCGCGCCCGGCGACCTGAGCCTCGACGCGCTGGCCACGGCCGGCGGCGCCGAACAGGGCCTCGGTCACGCGCTGTCCGGCATCGGCACCGGCGACAAGCACCTCACCCACATCCCGCTGCGCGACCGGCCGCCGCATCTGTCCCGGTCCAGCCGGCTCGGCGCGGTCGGGCTCACCGGCCGGCTGGTCGACACGCTCAACCGGTTCTCGCTGCTGTTCCGGGGCAGTGTCCCGGGTGGTTCGGCGGCCCGCTCGTTCCTGCTCCAGCGCGACCACCTGGAGACGAGCGAGCCCACCTACTACGGGCGGGTGGTGCGCGACGGGCCGTGGACCGTGTGCCAGTACTGGTTCTTCTACAACTTCAACAACTGGCGGTCGGCGTTCGGTGGGGTCAACGAGCACGAGGCCGACTGGGAGCAGGTGACCGTCTTCATCGACGCGGCCGCCCCGGACGGCCCGGACGGGCTTCCGGCGCCGTCGTGGGTGGTGTTCTCGGCGCACGACGAGGTGGGCGACGACCTGCGCCGCCGCTGGGACGACCCGGATCTGACGACTGTCGGCGGGCGGCACCCGGTGGTGTTCGTCGGGGCCGGCTCGCACTCCGGGGCCTATCTGCCCGGCGACTACCTGATCACGGTCCGGCCACCACGGCTGCGCGGCCTGGTCGGCGCGTTGCGGTGGTCGGCGCGACTCCTGGCGCCCTGGTCCCCCGAGGATCAGAGCAACGTCGGGATTCCGTACGTGGACTACGCGCGCGGCGACGGACGTGCGGTCGGTCCCGGCCAGTCCGAGGCATGGCACCAGGTGCAGATCGGCGACGAGACGGGCTGGGTACGCGACTTCCGCGGCCTGTGGGGGCGCGACACCCGCGACCGTCTCGGCGGCGAACGCGGGCCGGCCGGGCCACGATACGGGCGCGACGGCACGGTCCGGCCGGCGTGGGCGGATCCGGTCGGCTGGGCCGGGCTCGCGAAGGTCGTACCCGATCAGGCGGAGGAACGGCGGCTCGTCGCCATCCGTACCCAACGTGATCTTGATCGTCTCGCCGAGTTGGACGACGAGATAGACGCGCTGCGGCATGAGCTGACGGTGGCCGCCGCGGGTCTTCCGGCGGCCGCGCCGGAGGTGCGGTCGCTGGCCGCCCGGGAGCAGAAGCTGCTCGCGCTGCGGATGGAACGCACCCGGCTGGCCGACGAGCTGCGCCGGGCCACGACGGCGCCGCCGGTCGCCCAGCATCCGCACGCCCACCTGCTGCACCGCCGTCTGCCGATCGACCAGGTCGGCGGTTTCCTGGGCCGGGCGCTGTCCTGGTGGGCGGTGCTGAGCACGCCGCTGATCCTGCTGGCGATCGGCGCGGTGGTGGCGCCGCCGCCGGTCTCCGGCCAGCTGACCGCCCTGGTCCTGCTACTGGTTCTGCTCGGCGTGGAGGGCCTGGTCCGCAAGAAGTTCCTGGCCGTGGTGCTGCGGATCCTGGCGGCGTTCGTGCTGTTCGTAGCTTTGGCGGTGCTGTGGATGGAGGGCCGCTACGTGGTCACCTTCATATGCGCGGCGGCGGCGCTGCTGGTGCTGCTGGTGAACGTCCGCGAGGCCACCCGCCGCTGATCGGCGCTCTTGCGGCGACCCGCCGCTGCCCGACACTCCCGCAGCCACCCGCCGCTGCCCGACACTCCCGCAGCCACCCGCCGCTTATCGGCGCTCTTGCGGCGACCCGCCGCTGCCCGACACTCCTACGGCCACCCGCCGCTTATCGGCGCTCTTGCGGCGACCCGCCGCTGCCCGACACTCCTACGGCCACCCGCCGCTTATCGGCGCTCTTGCGGGGTCGACGGCCGCTGCGGCCACTCGGCGTTCGGGCGGCGTCGGCTATGGTCGGGCCGTGGCCACCGTCCGTGTTGAGACCGCCCTGTCCGTTTCTGCCCAGGCCGCCTGGGAGGCTGTGGCCGATGTCGGTGCGGTGCACGAGCGACTGCTCCCCGGCCGGGTGGCCGCCGCCCGGATGGAGGGCGACACCCGGATCCTGACCATGCCGGACGGGTGGGAGGTGCGCGAGTTGATCGTCGCGGTCGATCATGAGCAGCGCCGCCTGGCCTACGCCGTCGTGGGTGGGCAGCGGCTGCCACTGACCTACCATCACGCGTCGTTCCAGGTCTTCCCGGAGGGCGCCGGCAGCCGCCTGGTGTGGACGACCGACGTGCTGCCGCACCCGATGGCCGCGCACGTGGAGGCCCGGGTCTCCCGCGGCATCGAGGAGATCAAAGAGGCCCTGGAGGCGTAACACCCCCACCCGCCCCGCCCCCACCGGCGATCTTGTGGAGTTCCGACACACTCGAGTTTCGCCATTCCGGGGATCGTTTGGGTGACGGCGCACCGGTGTCCGTCGTCGCAAGCCTTGGTCGTAGCCTTCCGCGAGACTCGGTCGGCGGCGCTGGGCCCGGCGCGGTCGCCAGCGGGCGGCCAGACTCGGTCGCCAGCGCTCGGCCCGGCGCGGTCGCCAGCGGGCGGCCAGACTCGGTCGCCAGCGCTCGGCCCGGCGTGATCGCCAGCGGGCGGCCAGACTCGGTCGCCAGCGCTCGGCCCGGCGTGATCGCCAGCGTGCGACGACCAGCGCACACAATCCGGCAACGTGCGATTCCATCCTCGCCGGAGCGATGACAGGCGCACACGGACGACACAACGTGTGCGCCCGTCCCCGTCAGAGCGAAGCAGGCGCACACGATCGGCGAACGTGTGCGCTGACCACCGCTGCGCCCAGGCAAACGTGTGCGCCGACCATCGCTGCGACCGGCGAGCCCGCCCTCGGCAGCCCGCTCCCGGCATCGGCTCCGGAACGGCCGCCCAAGGTCGTAAGACGTCACGATGATCTTGCGAAGCTCGCTGAGGATGACGCTGACCAGTACGAATGCAAGACTCACTTCAGCGTCGACCCCGACCTGCAATGTCGATGCGCAAAATGGCGAAACTCGAGCGACACACCTGTCTCGCAGAACTCCACAAGATCGACGCGGAAGGCGCGAGGGGCGCGGACGCGCGAGGGCGCGGGCGGCGCCGCGAAGCGCGGGCGGCGGCACTGGGCGCCGGCTACGGGGTGGGGAACTCCTTCTCGGGGCGGTCCTTCATGTAGTCGGCGAGGGTCTCGTAGACGGCCGGGTTCACGATGCCGTGTGACATCCGGTCGGTGTGCGCGGCCCAGTCCGGGTTGGCCAGGTATCCGGCCACGACCAGGTCGCGGGTGCCGACGACCAGGGCGGCCGTCTTGTCGCTGTCGGTGGTGCCGGTCTTGCCGAACACCGGGTGCCCCACGACGCTACGGACCTGCGGCGCGGTCGAGCCGGCACAGTTGCCGAGCTGGGCACGGTCGCCGACCGGGCAGCGGGCCGCGTCGAGGGCTTTGCGGGCGACGTCCTTGGTGGTGGCGCGGGTGCACGCCGACTTCCCAGTGTCGATCTTGGTGCCGTCAGCGGTGGTGATCTGCTGGATCGGGGTGGGCGCGCAGTACATGCCGTCGGCGGCCAGGGTCGCGTACGCGTTCGCGATGTCCAGCGGAGTGGACGCCGAGACGCCGAGGCTGAAGGCACCCCACTCGTGCGCCTGCTCCGGGTCGTTGGCCCGGGTCGCGTCATCGGCCGACCGGAACTGCACACCGAACCGCTTGGCCACGGCCACCACGTTCTCCGCACCGGCCCGCTCCTGAAGCGGGATGAAGTAGGTGTTCACCGACCGCCCGAACCCGGTCCACATGTTGAAGTTGCCCTGCTCACTGGCCGACGCGTTGCTCGGGCAGTAGTAGCCACCGCAGCCGGCCGGAGCAGCCGAGTCGAGGTAGCGGGACTTGTAGCGCTGCGGCGAGTAGATGGTGGTGTCCAGGCCCATCCCCTTCTCCAGGGCGGCGACCATGGTGAACATCTTGAACACCGAGCCGGCCTGGTAACCGGGGACCCCGGTGCTGCCGGTGATGATCGGGTTCGTGGTGTTCGGGTAGGTGCCGCGGATCCCCTCGCGGGCCTGGTCCGGGTTCGACGAGAGCCGGTTCTGCGGGTGCTCGGCGTCGTCGATCTTGAACTTGCGGTTCGCGGCGAGCGCCCGGACCGCGCCGGTGCCCGGTTCGACGGCGGCCAGCATCAACGCGTTCTGGCTGGTGTCGGCGATGTGCTCGGTGACCCGCTTGCGGGCCGCGGACTGGGCGTCGAGGTCGAGGGTGGTGACGATCCGGTAGCCGCCGCTCTTCAGCAGGCGCTCCCGGTCGTACGTCGTCTCGCCGAAAGCCGACTGGTCGAGCCACCACCGGTAGAAGTAGTCGCAGAAGAAGCCCCAGTGGTTCTTGGCGACCGACACGCAGCCCCGGCTGGGCCGCTTCGCGGTGCGCGCCACCTTCTCGTTCTTCGCCTCGGCGCCCTGGGCGGCGGTGATCTGCCCGAGCTCGACCATGTTGTCGATGATGTAGTCGCGGCGGGCCACCGCCTGCGGGTAGCCGGTCTCGGTGGTCGGGTCGAACGCGGTAGGCGCCTTCACCATGCCGGCCAGCAGCGCGGCCTCGCCGATGGTCAGGTCGGCCGGCTTCTTGCCGTAGTAGACCTGGCTCGCCGCGTTCACCCCGTAGGCGCCGTTGCCGAACGGCGCCATGTTCAGATAACGCTCCAGAATCTGCTGCTTGGACAGCTCTTTCTCGACCTGGATCGCATACTTCATCTCGTTCAGTTTCCGCTGGGCGGTGTCCTTGGTGGCGTTCACCACCTCCTGCGGATCAGTCGTCGAATAGGCGAGGGCCATCCGCACGTATTGCATGGTCAGGGTGGACGCGCCCTGCTTGCCGCCGCCCTGGTTGTTGTTCACGAATGCGCGGGCGACACCTTTCAGGTCGACGCCGTTGTGCTCGTAGAACTTGTGGTCCTCGGCAGCGACGATCGCGCCCTGGATGTTCTTGGACATCTGTGACAGCGGCACGTCGCTGCGGAACTCGTCATACATCAGCGCGATCTGGGTCTTGCCGTCCGACGCATACACCCGGGTGACCTGCGGCGACGCCTGCTCGACGAGCGCCGGGGGCAGCTCACCCAACTCCTCTGCACCGGCCTTGGCCGCCAGCCCGGACATCGCGACGGCCGGGAAGGACGCCGCGGCGACCACGAGACCGGCTATCAGGCCGCAGGTGGCCAGGACTGCCACACTGCGGAGGACACGACGTTCAGGAACAGGCATTCCGGTATTCACTCCACTCAGGCTAACGAGCACGAACGGCAACGTTCAGGGTTAGGGAAATCCGTCACACGCGGTATCCCGGAACGGCGTTGCGCAAACCTGTGGGGCGCCTGGGAAATGGCTTTGAATCAGCGCGACCGAAGTGAGCCCAGCCAGCCGAGCACCCGGCCCGGTTCGGTGCCCGCGGCCAGCAGTTCACGGCGGCGCAGGTCGGCCAGCAGCCAGGACGGGCCGGGCCCGCGGTACGACCGGAAGGCGCCCGCGGACAGCGCCACCGGCCGTAGCTCCAGCCAGCTGTCCTTGGTCAGCACACCACGCGACCGGCTGCGGGGCAGCGGGAGATGCCGGGGCGAGCCGGTCTTGTCCTGACTGGTGATCTTGAGAACGGTCACCGTGCCGCCGCCACTGAGCACCAGCACCGGACGATCCTTGCCGGTGCTGCGATCGTCGTCGAACGTCACGAAGGCGTTCCAGATCTCGCCTGCCGCCGGGGCGCGCTCGGTGGACGGCAGCACGGCCGGCGCGAAATGCCTGACCGCCGCGACCGCCAGCAGGATCGCCGCCAGGACGCCGAGCGGCTCGACGAGCAGCATCACCCACAGCGTCCGGGCCGAGGCGGTCGCCGGATCCCCGTACACCGGCACGCTGTTGGCCAACGCCCACGCGGCGACCACGCCGGCCGCGCCGAGCGCCACGAACGCCCGCACCACCAGCGACAGCACCCCCGGCCGGCGCAGGAACTCGATGGTGGCGGCGGTCAGCAGCAGCGCGGCGAGCGAGACCGCTGCGGCCGGCCAGAACCCGTCGACCGGATAGCCGGCCAGGTGACCGAAAAAGCGCGCGCCGGTGCAGGCGGCCAGCAGGAGCAGCGCCCGCAGCCAGAACAGCGACGGCGGCTCGGACCAGCGCGGGCGCAGGCGCCGGGCCATCAGCAGCGCCACCCCGGCCGAGATCAGCAGCGTCAGGCCGACCGCGGAGGCGCTCGCGTCGGAGCCGATGAGCAGGTCGGCCGGGGCCGCCATCAACAGAGCGGCCCCGCCGTACACCGCCACCACGATCGGGGCGACGATCACGCCGACCGGGCGGAGGAAGAAGCCGATGCGGTCCCACAGGATCACGCCGAACAGGACGCCGACGATCACCACCGTGATCACCACGAGCGCGCCGTTACCACTCAGCAGATCCACTCGGTCAGCTAACCACAGTGGACACCGGATTCACCCGCCGGTGATGCTCCAGTGCCACGCCTCCGACGGCAGGTTCACGAAGCCGTACTCGGCGGCGTGCGCGGTCATCCACTCGAACGCCTTGCTCTTCCGGGTCAGCGTCTTCCCGCCCGACGTGACGTCCACGGCCAGGCCGATCTCGTGCAGTGAACGGCCCGGGATCGCGGTCGGCACCCGGCACGACGACGCGGGGGCGGTCCAGACGTCCGGGCAGCCGTTGATCGTACGCAACTCGATCTGCCGTTCCTTGGTCCGGAAACCACCGCCCGACATGCTGATGCCGTCGGCCTTCGCGTCGTCGATCATGCGCTTGAACGCGTACGCGACGTTCCTGTGCACCGTTACTCCGTACACGCTGGTGGTGTCGGCGATGGTAAAGACCGGCCGGACCTCGTCGACGACGCTGCGGCTGATCGTGGCCGCCTGGGCGGCGTAGCCGGCCGCGGTGCCGGCCGTGGCGATCCGGGTCTGGGTCTGCTCGACGGCGGCGGAGGTCTGGCCGACCGAGGCCAGCGAGTTGACCACGGCCGAAGTGGTGACGCCCGCGACCTTCTTCGCGGCCCGCAGCTCGGCGGCCGCCTGGTGCAGCCGGGTCCGGCGGGCGTCGCGAACGGTCGTCGCCGCGGTCACCGCCCGCTTGGCCCGCGCGATGGCGGCGTTGCTGCGGGGCTTCTGCTTCGACTGCCGGGCCAGCGCGTTCTTCGCGTCGGTGAGCGCCCGTTCGGCCGACTTGAGCTTCTCGAACACCGCGGAGTGCCCGGCGGTCACGGTGGCCAGCTTCTTCTGTGCGCTGACGCTCGCCTTCTGCGCCTTGGCCGCGTCAGCGCTGCGCTTCTTCAGGTCGGCCTGCTGTTTGACGAGGGTGGCCCGCAGATTCGCCATCGTCGCGTCAGCGGTCAGACTCCGGTACATCAGACTCGCGTAGTTCTTCGCGACGCCGGGCACCGCGGCCTGCGCCGCTCCCGGCGCGGTGGCCACCGGCGCGAGGCTTCCGAGGGTCAGGGCCGCAGCGGCGACGAGACGGATTCCGCGGTTGCGCTTCTTCACCGGGCGTACGCTCCTCAAGCTCAGTCGTCAGTGCGGTTCCGACTGTGCGCAGCGGGAGGTGCGATTACGGCCCGGTCGAAGTGCGGATCGGTTGCACGGCTCTAACCGGGTGTGAGCCGCCCCACCAGGGAGTGCGCGGCCGCCGTGACCAGACCCCGGTCGTAGGTGACCACATACTCGAACTGCCGGTCTCCGTCGGTGCCGGTGTCGCCCAGGTCGAGGGCCATCAGGGCGGCCGACGTGTGCGCGCCGAGCACCACCACGGTCCACTCCCCGGCCAGCGGATCGTCCGGGGCCAGGGCGGCGCCGCGGACTCCGGGGACGGGCGCCGGCGGCATGCCGACCCCGAGCGCCGCGACGAACGGCAGCCGCGCGGCGAGCTCGATGAACCGCCGGGCGGTCGACGGCCGAAAGAACCGGACATCCTCGAAGGCGGCCAGCACGACAGGCGGCACGCTCGCCTCCAGGGCCATCAGCTCCAGCGTCCGGGACACCGGCACGAGCAGGTGCTTGGGCGCGTGCCGGACCCGCCGGCCGGCACCGATCAGCTGGTACGGGGTGGCCGCCAGCACCGTGCCGATCGGCCGGGCCGCGAACCGTTCGGGGGCCGGCACCGGCGGCACGAACTCCCGTTCCCCGCGGCTCCACAACCAGCCCTGTCCCAGGGTCGCGCCGAGCACCTGGGCCCGGACCAGATCGTCCGGGGTCTCGATGCCCTCGGCGACCACCTCGGCCCCGGCCTGCTCGGCGTAGGCGTGGACCGCCCCGGCCACCGCCACGGTCGCCGGGTCCTTGACCGTACGCAGCAGTTTCAGGTCGAGTTTGACCACCTCAGGCCGTAGCAGCGGGATGAAGGCCAGCGACTCCGGGTGCACGCCCACGTCGTCCAGGGCGATCGCGCACCCGGCCGCCCGCAGTTCCTCGGCCCCGGCGAGCACCCCGGCCAGGTCCGCGGCCAGCGCCCGCTCGGTGATCTCCACGACCACCTGCACATGGGCGGGCCGGGTGGCGAGCGCGTCCAGGACGACGTCGCGCCGCCGGGTCAGCGTGTCCGGCTCCAGGTTGACGAAGAGCGTCATCGGGCGGCCCTGGGAGAGCCGTCCGGCGTCGGCCAGCGAGGTCCGCAGCGACGCCCGTTCCAGGTCGGCGAGCCGTCCGGTGGCCCGCGCGGTGTCCAGCAGCTCGACCGGCGACTGCCAGCCGGAGTCGGCGGGCGCCCGCAGCAGCGCCTCGAAGGCCGGCACCACCCCGCTGTCCAGGTCGACGAACGGCTGGTAGACGCAGTACAGCAGACCGTCGCGGAGCAGGGCGTCCAGACTGATGCGGCTGGTGGTGGCGGTGGAACTCACCAATCACCTATCGGCACCCGTGCCGCACCGCTGAGTCAGACGTCGATCACGTCACCGAGAGGTCGTCGCGGGGTGGCGACCGTCGGGCGGCCGTATCCGGCGCGCAGTACCATCTGCGCCCACACTCCGGCGGCGGTGTCGGTGAGCTGTTCACGGATCGCCGGGATCTCGACCGGCTGGCTGATCGGGGTGGTCGCCAGGTTGTGCCAGGTCGCGGTGAGCAGCACACGCTGGAGCGCCTGCCCGGCGCGGAGCCAGGCCGGACGGTCGTCGCCCACGGTCGCCAGAACCATGATCATCGGGTACGGCTCGAACGCCTCACTGGGCCGGGCCACGCCGGGTTGCATCAGCCCGAAGTCGCGGATCGGCATCGTCTCCAGCGCGTCCCACGGCCCGGCCGCGGTCTGCGGAACCCCGTCCCGGTGTGGAACCGCCAGGGCTGGCTGTTGTGCAGGGACGGGGCGAGGGTGGCGGCCCGCACGCAGTCCTCCAGGAGGGCCCGCTGCTGCACGCTGTCATCGACGATCATCACGGCCTCCCGGGGCTGGCGTTCCTCTCGACGCCTCCGAGTGTTCGCCGGATCCGCCCTCCCGCGGAGGGCCGTTGGACCCGCCGCCCCGGGCCCGCCGTCACCCGCTCTCAGCGTGCCGGGCGATCGTGAACAACACCCCGACCGGCCGTCGCTCAGCACGGTTAAACCGCCGGCATTCCGACGGTGAGCGACGGCTCGCCGCCTGAGCCGTCGCCCACCACGGCAAAACCACCCACATTCCCGCGGTGAACGACGGCTCGCCGCCTCAGCCGTCGCCCACCACGGCTAAGCCGCCGGCATTCCGGCGGTGAGCGACGGCTCGCCGCCTCAGCCGTCGCCCAGCACGGTAAAACCGCCCGCATTCCCACGGTGAGCGACGGCTCGCCGCCTCAGCCGTCGCCCAGCACGGTAAAACCGCCCGCATTCCCACGGTGAGCGACGGCTCGCCGCCTGAGCCGTCGTCCACCACGGTAAAACCGCCCGCATTCCCGCGGTGAGCGACGGCTCGCGGTCTCAGCCGGGACCGGTCCCCCCGACCGCGAAAGCTCAGGAGCAGGGGGCGGTGCCGTTCCAGTTGTCGACGGTGGTGTATGCCCACAGGGTGCCGTCGTCGGGGAGGGTGACGGCGCGGTCCGGGAGTTCGGCGCAGTCGCGGTCCTTCTCCACCGTCGGCCAGTTGCCGAGGGTCAGTTTGTAGTGCACGGTGGCGCCGGGTGTGACCCCGGCCAACTGGACCCGCCAGGCCGGGGTGCCGGTCCCGTCCCAGGACGTCCGCAGGTAGCGCATGGCCTTGACCGCGCCCGGGTCCCAGTCGGGGCGGCCGGTGCCAAGGACGGACAGGTCGCCGGCCAGGTGGACGGTCCCGGGAGTGTCCGCCGGGACGGTCACGTCGATGATCGCCGCCGATCCGGCGCAGACCCGGCACTCGCTTCCGGCGATCATCCGGGCCACGTCGATCAGACCGCCGCCGATCGGGTACGGGCTGTTGTACCAGCCACCACCCAGCGGCAGCCGGTGCGCGCTCGCCGTCAGGCTCTCGCTGACCTGGGCCGGGGTGAGTTCGGGGCGCCGGGACAGCAGCAGGGCGATCGCCCCGGAGACGTGCGCGGCGGCCTGGCTGGTGCCGCGCATGACGCCGTACGAGTCACCGGCCGGCTCCCGGGTCCCGGCGTCGACTGTCGACAGCACCCGGTGCGCCGGGTCGTTGTTGCGCCAGTAGCCCCATCCGCCGGGCGCGGCCACCTCGACGGTGTCGCCGTAGTTGGAGTACGACGCCAGGTATCCGTCGTCGCCGGTGGCGCCGACCGTGATGACGCCGTCGCAGTTGGCCGGATGGTAGGCGGCGGCGTCGGCGGCGGAGTTCCCGGCCGACACGACCACGCTCGTGCCGCGGGACAGCGCCTTGTCGACGGCGGCCTGGAGGGTCGGCCCGCACGGCCCGTACCCGCCCAGGCTCATGTTGATCACCCGGGCCGGCGTGGTGTTGGCCGGCGCCCCGGGGACCGGTGCTCCGGAGGCCCAGACGATGGCGTCGGCGATGTCGGAGTCGAGGCCGCCGCAGGTGCCGAGGACCCGTACCGGCTGGACCCGGGCCCGGGGCGCGATCCCGGCGACGCCGACGCCGTTGTCGCGGACCGCGGCGATGATGCCGGCGATGTGGGTGCCGTGCCAGCTGCTCGGCGAGAACGCGGTGGCGCCGCAGTCGCCCTCGTCGTTCCAGTCGCCGGGGTCACGGGCGTCACCGTCGCGGCCGTCGCCGTCGGCGGTGTTCGCGGCGTCGGCGATGAAGTCGTAGCCGGCGACCAGGTTGGGGGCGAGGTCGGCGTGCGGGCGGAAGCCGGTGTCGAGGACGGCCACGGTCACGCCGCTGCCGTCGGCGCCGGTGTCCCATGCCTCGTCGACCCGGAAGGCGCTGTCGGTCTGGCCGTAGACCTGCCAGAGCGGCCACTGCTCGCCGTAGCGCGGGTCGTCGGGGGTGGACGTGCGGGTGACCGGCAGGTCCGGTTCGACTGCCGCGACTCCGGGCGCGGCGGCCAGCTCGGCCATGAACGCACGGGCCCCGGCGGCGTCCAGAGGTCTCCCGGCGCGGACCGTCCGGCCGCCGGTGGCCAGGGTGCGCACACCGGCCACCCGGGCGGCTGCCCCGGGTTTCGACGTCACGATGAACGACCGGTAGAGCTGCCCCTCCCGCAGGCCGTCGGCGGCGATCACGGGCGCTGCGGACACCTGTCCGGCCGTCACCACCACCGGCACGAGTCCGCACATCGCCGCCGCGAGCAGCGCGAGCGTCCGCCTCATCTCGACCCCCTCCGCAAGATCTTGCACTAGCTGCAAGAGATGCCAGCCATTTACCTGGAGGAGGCTGCGCTGGGTCAATGGCGAAGACCACGCCCGATGCACCTGAGAACGGTTACAGGGCGTTAAATGCCCGGCCTGAGCTGCACCTATGAAATGAATAAAAACATCTCGATGGGATTTGCAGGCCACGAAACAGTGCGGAAAAGCGCGCCGAACCCCACCGAAAGAACTTGCGGTGGCCAGAATCCGTTGACATGCGGCTCGATGGCCACTGTGCCCGGCCGACCGGGCTTCTTAGATTTCCGGCATGTCTGTTGTGATCCCCCTGCTCATCGGGGCCGGCTACGTCCTGCTGAGCTCGCTGATCCCGGAGCCGCACCGGCGCCCGTTCAACGCGATCATGGTGGCCGGCGCCGGCGCCGCCTACCTCAGCGGCGGCGGCCTCGGCGTGGGTGAGGTGCTGTTCGCCTCGGTCATGGCGTTCGTGGCCTACCGCGGGCTGACGTCCTGGCGGTTCATCGGGCTCGGCTGGCTGCTGCACACCGCCTGGGACGTGGTGCACCACCTGCGCGGCGAGCCGATCCTGCCGTTCGACCACGGCTCGTCGTTCGGCTGCGCGATCTGCGATCCGGTGATCGCGCTGTGGTGCCTGGCCGGCGGCCCGTCGTTCGCCACGATGACCGGATGGTTGCGGCCCCGGCGGACCGGGGCCGCGACCTGATCACTGCATCTGGGCGGCCACCTCGTCCGCGGTCAGACGGCCACGGTCCCCGGTGGGCGCCAGCGACCTGGCGGCCGCACCGGCGGGCACCGGGTCGGCCGGGCGGCGCCGGT
This sequence comes from Actinoplanes sp. NPDC026670, assembly GCF_040638175.1. Lineage (NCBI taxonomy): Bacteria > Bacillati > Actinomycetota > Actinomycetes > Micromonosporales > Micromonosporaceae > Actinoplanes > Actinoplanes sp. NPDC026670. Next base: position 98,078 of record NZ_JBEZXU010000018.1, on the reverse strand, counting down.
GCCAGTCGGTCACCGCCTGGTAGGCGGCCACCACGGACAGCAGGCGGTCCTCGCGGTACGGCTCGCCGCCCAGGATCGTGCCGATCGGGACGCCGGCGGCGGTGAAACCGATCGGGAAGCCGATCTCCGGCAGACCCAGGATGTCGAACGGCACCGGACCGGTCTGCACCACCACGTCACAGTGCTCGAAGAGGTCCAGCACCCGTTCCAGCAGGACCAGTTTGGCCCGCTGTCCGGTCAGGAACTCGTTGCCGCCGAGCAGTGCGCCCTGCAACCAGCCGGTCACCGACACCCCGAAACCGCGCAGGTCGGACCGCAGGTAGGGCAGGAACGGCTCGGCCCGTTCGGGCAGCCGCACGTTGTTGAACGCGGTCCCGGTGAGCAGATCCCACTCCTCCGGGAACGGCACGTCGACCAGGCGGACCCCGTCGACCGCGTCGAGCGCCGCCAGGAACGCCTGCCGCTCCGGGGTGCTCGCATAGCCGGGCAGCACCCCGACCCGGGTGTTCCACCGGGCCCGGACCCGGTTCCTCACCCGCACCGGGGTGGCCGCCTCGATCAGGTCCGGCACCGGCGGCAGGCCCTGGGTCCGGGGATCGGCCGGATCCTCGCCGGCCATCGCGGTCAGCATGATCGCCGCGTCCAGGGCGTCCCGGGCGAGCGGGCCCGGATGGTCACGGGTGTAACTGAGCGGGATGATCCCCGCCAGCGACACCCGGCCCATCGTCGGTTTCAGGCCGGTCAGGTTCTGCGCGTTCGACGGGGCGGTGATCGAGCCGCCGGTCTGTGTGCCGGTGCCTGACGCGACCATCCGGCCGGCCACCGCGGTGGCGGTGCCGGTGGACGAGCCGCCCGGGTCGGTCGCCGGGTTCGCCGGGGTCCACGCGTTGACCGTGGTGATCCGGCCGTCCGGCGTGGTGGCCCGGGTGGTCGCAAGCGGTCCCATCTGCGTCTTGCCGAGCACGATCGCGCCGGCCGCCTTGAGCCGGGCCACCGCTGTCGCGTCCGAGGGCGGCACGAAGTCCTTGAACAGATACGAGTTCGCGGTCGTCCGTACCCCCGCGGTCCAGTAGTTGTCCTTGATCGCGAGCGGAATGCCGTGCAGCGGCCCGGTGTGCCGCTTCTTCGCCGCGGACGCGGCAGCGGACCGCGCGCCGTCCGCAAGGACGGTGTTGAACGCCTGGTAGACCGGGTCGAACGCGCCGATCCGGGACAGATAGGCGTCGACCAGTTCGGCCGGTTTCAGTTTGCCGTAGCGGATCATCCAGGCCGCTTCGGCCACGGTGAGTTCGGTCGGGTCGGCGAGGGCCTCCGGGCGTGGCCGCACGTAGGCGCCCGCGCCGAAGCGCGGGATTCCGCCGGCCAGAGCGGCCGGTGCGGGCAGTGCGGCGGTCCCGGTGACCGCGGCGGCGGTGATCGCGGCGGTACGGGTGAGGAAGAGCCGCCGGTCGGTGCGCGTCACGAGCGCCACTCCGTGCTGATCGACGGGTACAGCATCGGCGCCGGCTGCTGGGAGAACGCGGCCGCGTGCGCCGGATCGGTGCCCGCCGGGGCCGGCAACTGGTAGGCGGCGAGGGTGGTGACACTGCTCCGCATGAAGGAGCGCAGCGAGGCGAGCACGGAGTCGCGGCCGGGCGAGCCGGTCGCCGGGTCGGCGGCGGTGCCCGGGGGCAGTTGATCCAGGTCGATACCGAGCGACGCGAGGCGGGCCCGGATCATGGTGTCGAGTTCGGCGTCCGTTGGTGGTGTGACTGCCATGGTGATCACCATTGGATTCGACTGTGTCGATCCTGTGAACGGGTGATCACACGGGCGGGTCAGTCGGTGTGCACCGGCAGGCGCATCCGGACCCGGTAACCGCCCTCCGGGGTCGGGCCCGACTCCAGCGTGCCGCACAGCAGGTCGGCCCGCTCCTGGAGACCGATCAGGCCCTGGTGGGCGCCGGGCAGCGGGAGCGACGGGCGCGACGGCGGGCCGTTCGTGACGGTCACACCGACGAACTTGCCGTCGTGCCACAGGTCCACCGTCGCGGCGGCGCCGGGAGCATGTTTGCGCACGTTGGTGAGCGCTTCCTGGACCGTACGGTAAATGGCTCTCTGTCGTGGTGTGCCGACGGCAAGGCTCAGGTCTCCGGTGAGGTCGACGTCGATGCCGCTGTTCGAGATCAGCGTGCACAGGTCGGCCAGGGTCGGCTGCGGGGTCAGCTGGGTGATGTCGTCGCCGGAGGCGCGCAGCAGGGTGACCATGGTGCGCAGTTCGTCGAGCGTGCCGACGCTCAGTGACCGGATGGTGCGGGCCGCCTCCCGGGTGTCGTCGTCACCGGCCGACACCTGCAGGGCTCCGGCCTGCACGGCGATGAGGCTCACCTGATGCGACACGACGTCGTGCATCTCCCGGGCCAGCTGAGCGCGTTCCTGGGCCAGGATGGCCTGCGCGTGCAGCACCCGCTCGTGCTCCTTGACCTCCTCGATCTCCTCCAGCCGGTGCGACAGGTCGTGCCGGGTCTGGACGAGCTGACCGAGCAGCACCGGCAGGACCACGGTGGCCAGGGCGTAGACGAAGTAGATGACGCTGTCGCCGATCGGGTCGCCGTCGGGTTCCAGCGGCGAGGGCGAAGCCGACGCGACCGCGGCCAGCACCACGCAGACCGACAGCAGCACCCGGTTGCGGGACCGCTCGGCCAGCGTGTAGAGGGCGATGCACGGCGCGACCAGGGCCGCTTCGAGCAGCGTGGCCGGCAGCGTGAGCAGCACGACGGCCAGCGGGAACCGGCGCCGCAGGGCGAGCGCGGCACACGCCACGACCGCCGACCCGATCGCCACCGGATGGTCGCTCCACAGGTCGACCCAGATGTCGGCGGCGGCCGCGACGATCAGGGCGATCTCGATCAGACGGGCTTTCACCGACCGGCGTCCAGCAGGCCGGCCCGCTGGGCGAGCAGCGCCGCCTGGACCCGGCCCGACACCCGCAGTTTGGTGAGCAGTGCGCTGACGTGGTCCTTGACCGTGCCGGTGCCCAGGTGCAGACGGACCCCGATCTCGGCGTTGGACAGGCCCTCGGCCAGCAGCACGAGCACGTCGCGTTCCCGGTCGGTGAGCCGTTCGACCCGGGTGTCGGCCCGGTCGGCGCTGGCCTCGTCGGTACGGGGCAGGCTGCGCAGCAGGGTGCGGGACGCCTTCGGCGACATCACCACCCCGCCCATCGCCAGGGTGCGCACCAGCTGGGCCAGGTGCTCGGGCTCGGTGTCCTTGAGCAGGAACCCGGCCGCGCCCAGGTGCAGCGCCTTGAGCACGTACTCGTCGGCGTCGAAGGTGGTCAGCATCGCCACCACCGGCGGGTCGGGCAGCTCCCGGAGCCGGCTGAGCACGGTCAGCCCGTCCACGTCGGGCATCCGGATGTCGACCAGCACCACCTCGGGCCGGTGCTCCCGGACCGCCTCGAACGCGCCCCCGCCGCTCGTGGCCGCGACGACCTCGATGTCCGGCGCCGCGTTCAGGATCAGCCGGAAACCCGACCTGACCAGCGCCTCGTCGTCGACGACCACCACCCGGATCACGTACACCGCCGCTCTGCCCCGTTAAGAATGCCGGTAGCACCCTAGAGCGTTCCCGCCGGCCGGCCACTCCGCCGACCGGCGGGATCGTCCCCGCCACCGGGCTGGATCAGCCGGTGATCCCGTACACCTTCGGCACCGAGAGGGTGCGCCGCGCCGCCGTGCCACCCAGGACGATCTTGCGCAGCGCCGTGTTGTTGGCGGTGCTCAGTTCGCCCAGCCGCTTCGCCGGGTTGGCGACGACCTGGATGTAGTAGGTGCCGTTCGGCAGGTTCGTCACGTCGAACGACTGGCCCGGACGGTCCTGGCTGTAGGTGTCGCCGTTGCCGATGTCGAGGACCTCACGGACCGCGACGACGGTGTTGGCGCCGCACGAGGTGGACAGGTCGGTGTTGTCCGGCCGCCACTTCGCGCTCTTGATGGTGTAGTCGACGGCGTCGGTGTTGGCCAGGCAGAACGCCTCCTTGCCACTGCGCACCGCGAACTTCTTGTCCGCCTTCAGCAGGTTGTACTGCGCGAAGTCGGTGAAGTGCCAGTGGAAGTGGCCCTCCCGCGGGTCCCATTGCATGGTGCCGGCGGGCCGCGAGCCGACCTGCTTGCCGTTCGCGTCGAAGTAGTACTGGTAGGCGTCCATCACCTCGGTGCCGGTCCGCCGGAACCCGTCCACCACCAGGGGCGACGTGCCGGCGTTCCAGACCGTGGCGCCGAAGTTGACGTACGTCCGGTTGTTCTCCCGGGACATCGAGATGCCCCACGCCGGCAGCGACCGCAGGTCCGGCTTGGGGCCGGTCTTCGGGATCGCCTTCAGCGTCGCCGGGCGGCTGGCGGCCGCCCGGAACTCGGACCGGAACGACGACACCTGACGGCCGGCGTCACCCTCGGCGGTGTGCCGGTCGTGACCGGCGGCCGTGGTGGCCAGCGCCAGGGCCGGCTCCGACCGGGCGTCCGCCGACCGGGCCGCGGCCAGGCCCTCGCCGTCGGTCTTCACGTCGACGACGTTGACGACCACCTTGGCGGTGGCGTTCTTCGCCGGGATGCCGAACGCCTTGCGGTACTTCGGGTTCACCGACGCCTCGGCGGTGTACTTCCCGGCGACCAGCTTCGCCAGCGGGGCCGACGACGCGGGCTGGTCCGGCACCTGCGCGTTCCAGCCGGCCTGCACACCCCAGACCGAGCCGAGCGTGAACGGGTTCTCGCCACCGCACCGGGTCGGGTACGGGTTGGTCGCCGGAGCGTCCCGCCGGGTCCGGGCCGAGCTGTACGAGTTCCCGCAGAAGGACGTCTTGTAGCCGGCGACGGCCTTCCCGTTCTTGTCCTTGAAGGTGATCGTGACGAAGTCGGTCAGGCCGGTGAAGTCCTTCACCGTCCCGGCCGGCAGCTTGACCTGGGTGTTCTTGCCGTTCTTGCGAACCGTCCGGTACGCCGTGATCGGCTTGTCGTATCCGGTGCGCTTGGCCCGGATCTCGAACGGGTCCTTACCCGCGATCACGTGCAGGCCCAGGTCCAGGGAGACGTACACCTCCCCCTCGTCGCTGGCGTACCGCTCCGCTGTCACCGTGCCGGTCGCGGCGACGAAGTTCAGCACGGGTGGCGTCGCGGCCGCCTCGGCCACGCCGACCCCGGCTCCGGCGAGCACGAGCGCACCCGCCGCTACGCCGACCACCGGCCAGCGTGACCGCCGACGGCGGTTCTGCGCGTCAGTCATCCGTTCCCCCCTCGATGTGACCGGAGGTGTTCCGGCCGTGTGAGAGGGATCCCACGCGACACCCTGTGAAGGCCCTGTGAAAACAACCCTCCCGGGCACGAAACCGGTAGAGAGTCCAGCCGGTCGGCGGGGGTCGCCCCGCCGGACGACGGGATCAAGCGCATCGGCGCATTGACATGCACCTGTGCCGCCGGAAGGCTGAAGCCGGATTCTGAGGAGGCAGGGTTGGGCGGGTTCATCCTCGGTGTGGCCATCGCGCTCTTCGTGGGGATGCGGCTGGCCCGCCTGATCGACGGCCGCAAGGGCGCGAAATCCGGGTACCAGAAGGCGAACTCCGACCTGCCCGGCGCCCGGAAGAAGTCACGTGCCGCGTTCTTCGCCCTGTTCCGGTTCGTCGCGCTGCTCGTCGTGATCGCGGCCGCGGTGATCTACGGGTTCGTCCGGGCCAACGCGCAGAACTGAGCTCACCTCTCGTACGCCCACATCGCGATCTCCACCCGGTTGCGTGCCCCGAGTTTCGCCATCAGGCTCGCCACGTGCGTCTTCACCGTGCTCAGGCTGATGTGCAGCTCGGCCGCGATCTCGGTGTTCGTCCGCCCCCGGGCGACCGCGCCGAGCACCTCCTCCTCACGGTCGGTCAGCGGATCGACAGGCTGCCGCGGCGGCCCGGCCGGCCCCGAACCGGCGAACGCCTTCAACAGCCTGGTCGTCACGTTCGGCGCGATCAGCGCGTCCCCGGCGGCCGCCGCGTGCACCGCCTGAGCCAGCAGCGCCGCGCCGGCGTCCTTCAGCAGGAAACCCCGCGCCCCGGCCCGGAGCGCCGCGTACACGTACTCATCGAGGTCGAAGGTCGTGATGACGACCACCGCAAGCGGATCAGCGACGCCGGGTCCGGCCAATCTGCGGGTCGCCTCGATGCCGTCGACGCCGGGCATCCGGATGTCGAACAGGCACACGTCCGGCCGCAGCCGCCGGGCCAGCTCGACCGCCCGCAGACCGTCCCCGGCCTGCCCGATCACCTCGATGTCCGGCTCGGCGTTGAGGATCATCGTAAGTCCGGTCCGGACGATCTCCTGATCGTCGGCGACCACCACCCGCACGCTCATGCCAGCCCCCGCGGCAGCTCGGCCGTCACGGTCCAGCCGCGCCCCTCGCCCGGCCCGGCCTCGCAGACGCCGCCGAGCAGCGCGGCCCGCTCCCGCATCCCGGCCAGCCCGAACCCGCCGCCCCTGGCCCCGCCGCCGGCGCCGTCGTCGGTCACGCACAGCCGGACGGTGCCGGCGCCGGCCGACACCCGCACCGAGATCCGGGTGGCGTGCCGGGCGTGCCGGCGGGCGTTCGTCACCGACTCCTGGGCCAGCCGGTAGAGCGCGGTGCCCACCGCCGGCGGCAGCTCCCCCACCCCGGCGTCGATCTCCACCTCGACCTCCGGGCCCTCCGGCGACGGGCCGGCCAGCCCGGCCAGGTCCGCGACCGCCGGGCTGGGCGCCAGTTCGGCCGGATCACCGCCGCGCAGCGCCCGCACCATCGTGCGCATCTCGCCGAGCGCCCGCACCGCCTCCGCCTCGATCACCCGCAACGCGTCCACCGCGCCCTCCGGCGAGGTCCGCGACACCGCGATGCCCGCCTGCGCCCGGATCGCCATCGCCGACACGTGATGCGCCACGGTGTCGTGCAGGTCGCGGGCCAGCCGCTCCCGTTCCAGCAGTTTCGCCTGGTCCAGCTCACGGACCCGGAGCCGCGACCGGTAACGCATGGCGGCCGCCACCGCGAACACCACCGACATCACCAGGAACCCGGCGACCAGATCGGTCCCGCGGGCCGTCACCGCGATCTTCACCAGGATCAACGCCGTGCCGGCCAGGATCTCCCCACCCGAACCCCAGCGGACCAGCGCATACGCCAGCAGCAGCACGAACGCGCCGGACACCAGATCCGGCTGCTGCCCGATCAGCAGCGGGACCAGCCAGCTGACCCCGAACACGATCGCCACCATCAGCAGCGGCCGCTCCCGGCGCCACAGCAGCGTCGGCGCCAGCGCCGCCGTCATGATCACCGTGGGCACGCGCGCCGGAACGTCCGGCCGGAACAGCCCCTCGGCCAGCACCCCGATCAACACCAGGGCGACGAGCGCCAGATCCCGCCGGCCACGGCCCGGCGGATCCGGCGGGCGGGGCTCAGCGAGCAGCGCCCGGAGCGGTTCAACCACGAGCCGATGGTACGCACGGAGCACGCTCCCCGGATTGGCCTGAAGTACGGCCGTGGTCCCCCACTTTCGGCCGGTGCGATCCCGGACCACGCTCCGATGAGTCAGGTCCCGCCGATCGCCAGCATCAGAACCATGAAGTCCTCATCGAACTGGCTCATCCCGGCCGGGCTGCTGGCGCTCACCTTCGTGCCGGCGGTCGCGGGCGCGCTACGGCTGTCCGAGATGGCCGGCGGCGCGGCGGTGATCCCCGACGGCGAACGGGTCACCCAGTCGCCTGTCGCACTGGTCGCGCACATCGTCAGCGTCACCGTGTTCGGGGTGCTCGGCGCGTTCCAGTTCGCGCCGGGCGTACGCCGCCGGTTCCGCCGCTGGCACCGCATCGCCGGCCGGCTCATCGCGCCGGCCGGACTGATCGCCGCGGTCAGCGGCCTGTGGCTGACCCTGTTCCTGCCGGCCGCCGCCGTGGACAGCGTGGTCCTGGCCGCGATCCGGGTCGTGGTGGTCGCCTGGATGGTGACGTCCCTGGTCCTCGGCTTCGTCATGGCGCTGCGCCGCGACTTCACCGCCCACCGCGCGTGGATGATCCGCGGCTACGCCATCGGGATGGGCGCCGGCACCCAGTTCTTCACCCAGGCCGCGTGGCTCGTCACGGCCGGCGCGTTCACCCCGGCCAGCCGGACCGCCACGATGGCCGTCGCCTGGCTGATCAACGTCGTGGTGGCCGAATGGCTGATCCGCCGCCGGCCGCGCCGCACCACACCGTCACGCCGGCCGATCGTCCAGGTTCAGCCGGTCCGGGCCGGGACGGACGGGTAGGACGGCGCCCCGGGCTTCATCACCTGCTGCAGCCGCTCACGTCGCCGTACATGTTGACGCCGATGAGATCCGGCGGGTAGTCGGCGCCGAGCGAGTTTCCCGGCGACGTCGAGGAGTATCCGGCTGAGTCGCAGGCGGCCTCGGCCAGCGCGTTGTGGGTGATCGCGAAAGCCCACACCCAGACGACCACGCCGACGATGGCCAGGAGGATCTCGCGGAATCGCCGGGGGTCCGGGTTCGCCTCCGGATCCACCTGTTCCGGCGGTTCCGCCCGCCCCGGCGGCTCCACCCGTTCCGGCCCGGCCTCCTGGCGTGGTGGCTCCACCGCGAACGGGGAATTCACCCAGCGCGGCGGGTACACCGGGAGTCGCGGTTCGGTCAGGGGCGCGGGTTTCTCGGCGGACAGGGTGCCGACGAAAGCCTCGAAGAACCGCCGGACCTCCGAGACCGGCGGCGGGGGCGGTGGCACCACCGGTGGAGGCTCGCCGGCGACGGCCGGCCGCCGACGGACGGCCACCGCCGTCACCGCCGCCAGTCCGGCGACGGTCACCGCGGTCACCGCGGCCAGCGGCAGCCATCGGGACAGGGTGGGCTCGGGTGGCTCGGTCACGGGCCACCCGACCCGCGGTCGTCTCTCAGCGCCGGCTGAGGCAGGTGTCGAGATTCGCATAGACAGTGCTCCGGAGAGTGTTCTCCCCGCCGATGTCGTCCGACGTGGAGTATCGATAAGCGTCGACTTTGAGCTCCGGCACTCTTCGGCCGGCCTCCGCGCACACCGGTTCGCGCGACGCGTTGGTGTGGATCGCCAGCGCCCACACCCCCAGGACGCCGGCCGCGATCGCGAGGAGGATCGCCCGGAACCGCGGCGGGTCGGGCCGCCCGGCGGGCGGCTCCGGCGACGGAGGTGGCGACGACGGCGGCGCGGCCTCGTCGTCGACGACCGGCCGGCGACTGAGGGCCACCGCGGCAGCCGCGACACCGGCGACCGCCACGGCGGCCACCGGCAGCCAGCGAAGCAGCATGGGCTTGGACGGAACGTTCACAGGTCACCGCATCGGCAACCGGACGCCGACCTGAACAAAAGTCGTGGTCGGCCCGGCCGTCAGCGGTATTCGTCGCATTCGTCGGGCAGGCTTCGGCGACCGCTCAGGCTGCCGGCCCCCACGCTGTAGGAGCTGCTCTGATAGCTGGACCGGGCGCTCGCGCACTCGGACTCGACCCATTCGTGGCGGATCTCCGCCACGCCCCACCCGGCGACGACACCGACCACGAACGCCAGGAGGATCACCCGGAACCGGGTCCGGCCGCCCAGGTGCCCGGGTGGCGCCGGCACCGGTCTGGGCGGCAGCGGCACCGGTGGCGGCGGCTGTGGCGTGGGCGCCTCCTCGACGACGGTGACGGCGGCGACGGCGGGTTTTCGGCGGCGGGCCGCGACGGCGGCCGCGGCGAGGCCGGCGACGCCCGCGGCGGTCGCGGCGGCCAGCGGCAGCCATCTCGGCCGGGCGCTCCTGGACGGTTCGATCACGGGTCACCGCCATCGGCAACCGAACGCCAACCTGAAGGAAACCGCCCCGGACAACCCGGCGTGGCCGCCCGGCCCGGACCGCCGGCCGTCGCTGACAACGGTTTCGGAGGGCGGATGACCATGCTCAGCGACGGCCGGCGGTCGTAGCCACCGGACAAGCCCGGCGGTCGCGTTGCCGGCCGTGCCCCGGCAGCCACGTCGCGGGGACTCCCGAGAGCGGCGAACGCTGCTTCTGTGGGCGTGCCGTCCCGTACCGAAGCAAAGAAAGGTCAAGAAAAGCTCAAGGCCCGCGGCGGCCGTGCCGATGCCAGGCACCATGCCGAAGTTCAAGACGATCGCCTTCCCCGAAGCCAGCATTCTGGACCGCCGGGTCGCCGTCATCCTGCCGCCGCAGCACGTGTGGGTCCGCACCCTGGACGAGGTGCCGGAACCGCTGGTCGCCGCGCTGCCGGAACTGCCCGTGGCCGTCTGACCGATGGCCGCACGGCTTGTGTGGGCCGCCGGGCTGGTCCTCGCCGTCGCCGGTTGCGGCACGGCGCCCGATCCGCCGACGGTCGCGCAGTCCGCCCGGCCTACGTCCCCGTCACCCTCTGCTTCCCCGTCACTCTCTGTCTCCCCATCACCCTCCGCCTCTCCGTCGCCCTCCCCCTCGCGAAGCACAGCGCCGTCTGCATCGCCGGTCTCCACCGGCCGGATCAGCACCGGCTGGGAGATCACCGTCTACTACACGGCCGTCGAGAGGTTCCACGACGGCGACCCGACCCAGGTCACCGGCTGCCCGCGACTGGAGTGCACGGACGGCGACGACGACCTGGGCGCCTATCCGGCCGACTTCGTCGACGCGGTCCGCGACGAGGGCACCGGCCGCACCTCCTCCGGGCGATACCTCAACTGGTCGTACGACACCGGGTTCTGGCTGGATTCGGCGCCGCGCACCAGTGACGGCGGCACTCTCGTGCCGTTCGTGTCGGCGGCCACCGACCCGGATGTGCTGCCCCGCGGCACCCGCTTCACCGTGTCCGGCTGCGGCAGCCAGGAGGACGGCTCCGCCGCGCCGCAGAAGGTCTGCGCGGCCCTGCGTGACGCCGTCTGGAAGATCACCGACGAGTTCACGCCGGGGCTCGGCGGCCCCAGGCATCTGGACGCCTACATCGGCGAGGAGACCGGTCCCGGTTTCACCGACTCGCAGTGGTATCTCACGCTCACCGGGGCGCGCCTGCTGCTCGGCTAGCGTCGGCACATGCTCATTCCCGGGAACACCGTCTGGCTCCGCCACCTCCAGCGCCACCGGTTCGGCCTCGTCGTGCCGTTCCAGGCCGTGGCCGACCTGGGCGACGCCGTCCTGTTGTGGGCGCCGGCCGGCAACGCGGCCTGGCATTTCACCCTGCCCGACGGCCGTGGCATGGGCGAAGTGCCGCTGCCCGAGTGGTCGGCGTCGGACCGGGTCCCGGTGCCGCACACCATCGACCACGGCGTCCTCAGCTGGCATCCGCGCGGGCGTGACTACTCGATCCGCTGGTTCTTCCGGCCGGACGGCACGTTCTTCAGGTGGTACGCGAACCTGGAGGCCCCGCCCGTACTCTGGCGCCGGGATGACCTGACCGGCCTGGACACCACCGACTGGGACCTGGACGTGGTGGTCGAACCGGACCGGAGCTGGCGCTGGAAGGACGAGGAGCTGTTCGCCACCCGCCTGACCATGCCCGAGGCGTACTGGGCCGACGACGAGGACCGGGTCCGCCGCGCCGGCAAGGAGGTGATCGCCCTGGCCGAGGCGGGCGCCTTCCCGTTCGACGGCACGTGGTGCGACTTCCGCCCGGATCCGTCCTGGCCGGCGCTGCCCCGGGAGCTGCCGGACGGCTGGGATGTGATGTAAGCAACCGTTTACTTCTCGCGCTCGCTGCCGATATAAAGTCAGCAGCTGTTTACTACTAGCGTCGAGGACACCATGACCCCAACTACAGAGACCCGCAGCAGTGGCGGCGGCCTGCTGGTGCTCTACCTGGCCCTGGGCGGTCTGGCGTTCGCGTGCCTCCAGTCCCTGGTCTCGCCCGCGCTGTCCACCATCGGTCACGAGCTGAACGTGTCGACCAGCGACGTCAGCTGGATCGTCACCGCGTACCTGCTGTCGGCGTCGGTCCTCACGCCGATCCTCGGGCGCCTCGGCGACATGGTCGGCAAGCGCAAGATCCTGATCGTCGTGCTGTCCATCCTGGCCGTCGGCACCGTCGTGTCGGCGCTCGCCACCAACCTCACCGTGCTGATCCTGGGCCGGATCCTGCAGGGCGCCGGCGGCGCGATGATGCCGCTGTCGATCGGCATGGTCCGCGACGAGCTGCCCCGCGAGCGGGTGGCCACCACGGTCGGCATGATCTCGGCGATCTTCGGTGTCGGCGCCGGCATCGGCATCGTGGCGGCCGGCCCGATCGTCGAGCACCTCTCCTGGCACTGGCTGTTCTGGCTGCCGCTGGTGCTGGTCGGGATCGCCCTGATCGGCGCGATCTTCGGGATGAAGGAGTCGCCGGTCCGCACCCCCGGCAAGCTGGACGTCCTGGGCGCCACCATCCTGTCGGTGTCGCTTGTCGCCCTGCTGCTGGCGATCAGCAAGGGCCAGTCCTGGGGCTGGACCGACCCGGAGACGATCGGCCTGCTCGCCGGCGGTGTCGTCGGCCTGGTGGTGTTCGTGCTGGTCGAGCTGCGGGTCAAGGAGCCGCTGATCGACATGAAGCTGATGCGCATCCGCGGCGTCTGGGCCACCGACCTGGTCGCGCTGATCCTCGGCTTCGCCATGTTCGGCACGTTCCTGCTGGTCCCGACGCTGCTCCAGCTGCCCGAGGCGACCGGCTACGGGTTCGGCAAGTCGGTCTCCCAGGCCGGCCTGTTCCTGCTGCCCACGGTCGTCATGATGGTGGTGTTCGGCCCGATCGCCGGCCTGCTCAACCGCCGGTACGGCCCGAAGGTCCCGATGTTCCTCGGCTCGGTGCTGGTGGTGGCCGCGTTCGCGATCCCGGCTCTCGGGCACGGCGCGATCTGGCAGGTGCTCGCCTCCGGCCTGCTGACCGGCGCCGGCATCGGCTTCGCGTTCGCCGCCATGTCCAACGCGATCATCGAGAGCGTGCCGCCGGCCCAGACCGGTGAGGCGACGAGCGTCAACTCGATCGCCCGGACCATCGGCAGCAGCATCGGCACCGCCGTGGTGGCCGCGGTGATCACCTCGAACACCACGCCGCAGGGCCTGCCGACCGACGCCGCGTTCACCGACGGCTTCTGGGTCTGCGCCGGCGTCGCCGTCCTGGCGATCGTCGCCGCTCTGCTGCTGCCGGGCGCGCACAAGCGGCACGAGCAGGCGGTCGCCGCCGGCGTCACCGACGTGCCGGACGAGCCCGAGGAGATCCACGTCCTGCACCGCGCCAACGCCTGACGGGACTTTCGGCCCTGCACACCGAGGCCACCTCCGACGAAGCTGTGCGTCGACGGAGGTGGTCTCTGGTGTTGGTGGCGCTCATCATTGTCGGGATGGTCCTGCTGGTCACGTGTGCCGCGCTGTGGCCCGAGCCGGACGAGCCCAAGGTGACCTCGGAGGGTGCGCTGGCCCGCAAGCTGCTGGCCGGCGAGATCGACCAGCGGCAGTACCGGACCGAGCTGGCCCGGCTGGCCCGCGGCCTATGAGCCGGTGACCTCGCCGATCGCCTGATCCAGGATCTCCAGGCCCAGGTCCAGCTCACCCGTCGTCGAGGTGAGCGCCGGCGCGATCCGGAACACCCCGCCCATCCCCGGCAGCTGCACCACGTTCATGTGCAGCCCCAGTTCCAGGCAGCGCCGCGTCACCGCGGCGCCGATCTCGTCGGCCTTACGGCCGCCGTCCTCGACCAGTTCGAGACCGATCAGCAGGCCGCGGCCGCGCACGTCACCGATCACCCGGTGCCGGGTCGCCAATTCCTGCAAACCCCCGCTGAGGTACGACCCGAGCTCGCTCGCCCGCACATCCAGTTTCTCCGCCGTCAGCACGTCGAGCACGGTATTGCCGACCGCCGCCACCAGCGGGTCCGACGCGTGGGTGGTGAAGAACAGGAAGCCCCGGTCATGGGCGGTCTGCTCGATCTCCGGGCTGGTCACCACGGCGGCCAGCGGCAGCCCGGCCCCGAGCGTCTTGGACAGGGTGAGGATGTCCGGCGTCACCCCGTCGCGTTGGAACGCGTACCAGTCCCCGGTCCGGCACAGCCCGGTCTGCGCCTCGTCCAGGATCAGCAGCCCGCCCCGCGCGTGCACCCGGTCGCGCAGCTCGCCGAGATAGCCGGGCGGCAGGTCGATCACCCCGCCGGAGCTGAGGATCGGCTCGACGATGCAGGCCGCGAGACTGCCCACCGACTGCGCGTCGAACAGCTCGAACGAGAAGTCCAGCTGCCGACGCCAGTCGAGTTCCCCGTCGGCGGTGGTGAAGTCCGGCCGGAACGCGTTGGGTGTCGGGATCGCGAAGTTGCCGGGGGCGGCCGGGCCGTACCCCTTGCGCCCGGAACTGTAGGTGGCGCCCGCCGCCGCCTGCGTCATGCCGTGCCAGGACCGGGCGAACGAGATGATCTCGTGGTTGCCGGTGACGAGTTTGGCCATCCGGATCGCCGCCTCGTTCGACTCGGCGCCGGTGGTCAGCAGCAGCACCTTGCTCAGCGGGTCGGGCAGCGACTCGGCCAGGCGGCGGGCCAGGTCGACGACGGGCCGGCTGAGCATGCCGCTGAACAGGTGGTCGAGGGTGGCGGCCTGCCGCTGGACGGTCTCGACGACGGCCGGATGCGAGTGCCCGAGGATCGCGCTCATCTGCCCGGACGTGAAGTCGAGCAGCCGGCGGCCCTCGGCGGTCCACACGAAACTGCCTTCGGCCCGCTCGATGATCTCAGGCGTGAAGCTGCTCGCGCCGATGTAGCGGACCAGGTGACGCTCGGCGTCGGACCAGAAGGTTTCAGACATACCCCGACGCTAGGAACCACCGAGCGTCACGTCCATCTCACATTTCTGCCGCTGCTGTTAAGCAGAGCCGTACAGTCGGGGCTCGTGACCCTCAATCCGTGGCGGCTGCGGCTGCTGGCCGACCTGGCCACCTACGGCACGGTCCGGGCGGTGGCCCAGCGGGGCAACCTGAGCCCGTCGGCGGTGTCCCAGCAGCTCGCCACCCTGGAGCGGGAGACCCGCACCACGCTGCTGGAACGCACCGGCCGACGGGTCCGGCTCACCGCCGCCGGGGTGCTGCTGGCCGGCCGGGCCCGGGAGATCCTGGCGCTGATGGACGCGGCCGAGGCCGAGTTGCGGGGGCTGGCCGACGAACCGGCCGGCACCGTCACGCTGGCCGCCTTCCAGAGCGCCGTGCACACCCTGGCCGAACCGGCGATCACCCGCCTGGCCGCCCTGCACCCGGACGTCACAGTGGTCCTGCACGAGCTGGAACCGCACGACAGCATGCCCGCCCTGCGCCGCGGCGACGTGGACGTCATCATCACCACGACCGACTTCGCGGGCGCCGAACTCGACCCGGCGATCGACCTGGTCCCGATCGCCGCCGACGAGATCGTGCTGGTGCTGCCGCCGGATCATCCGCTGACCGCGCACGAGTCGGTGCCGGTACAGGCGTGCGCCGACCAGCGCTGGACCTTCGAGGCGGCCGGCGCCTACATGTCCGAACTGGCCACCCGCCTGTGCCGGGAGGCCGGCTTCGAACCGTCGGTGATCTGCCGCTTCAACAACTACATGCTGGCCCTGGGTCACGTGGAACGCGGCCGCTCGATCACCCTGCTCCCGAGCCTGGCCGTGGACCCCCGCTACAACGTCGCCACCCGCCCCCTCGCGCCGCCGGTGACCAGGCGCATCATCGCCGCCGCCCGCCGCCCGCCGACACCGCGCCCAGAGATCACCGCCGTCCTGACCGCGCTGCGTTCCTGAGTCAGGACCGCCAGCCGTCGCCCACGGCGGTAATACCGCCCCGAAAACCACCGTCAGCGACGGCTGGCGGCCTCAGCCGTCGCTGACCACGGCAAAACAGACCGAAAACCACCGCCAGCGACGGCCGGCGGCCTCAGCCGTCGCTGACCACGGCAAAACAGACCGAAAACCACCGCCAGCGACGGCCGACGGTCTCAGCCGTCGCCCACGACGGGAATGCGGCACCCAAAACCGCCGTAGGCGACGGCTGGCGGCGGGTCAGTGGCGTAGCAGGCCGGTGATCGGGACCGGCGGGACGTGGCCGGTGGGCGGCAGGGTCAGCGCCAGCGTGATGCCGATGTCCACCAGCGACGAACGCGGGCGCGACCCGACCTGGGACAACGGTGTCCAGCAGGGCTCGGTGGTGTCGCCGTTGGGTTCCGGGCGCAGCGTGCCGCCGGTGATCCGGATCCCGTAGAAGACGCCGACGTTCTGGTGGTCGGCGGTCCGTTCCAGGCGTTCGGCGGCCGGGATCACCCGGGAGTCCACGCCGAGCAGGCGTTCCACCACCGCCGTGTACCCGGTCTCCTCCGCGACCTCCCGGATCACCGCGTCGAACGGGTCCTCGTAGAGATCGACACCACCGCCCGGCAGCGTCCAGTGCGTGACTCCGTGCGGCGACACCCAGCGGGCCAGCAGCACTTCATCGTCGACGATGCACACGCCATAGGCGGCGAGCCGGAAGGTCACGCAGCGACCCTAGCCGCAGCCACGGCAGAAGACCGATCAAGAGCAGCAACACCAGCAGCGGTACGCGCCACCCGCCGCCGATCACCGCATCGGGCGCCGCGGGTGTCGGGGTGGTCCACGGGCGGGCCGTCTTCGACCAGACCAGGAACGCGTCCCCGATCGGGACCAGGCCGAACGCGTACCGCTTGGTGCTGAACGTGGTCAGCGGGATCCCGGCGAGCTCGCCGAAGTTGGCCAGCGCCCCGGCCAGCGAATCGTCGCCCTGAGCCTGGGCGGCCCCGATCGCGACGACTGTCGTGGACAGGCTGATGCCCCGGATCAGCGGGCCCGAGTCGACGTCACCGGCGCCGTCGACGCCGTGCGGGTATTCGCGGATCGCCGGCCCGAGCCACAGCGGACGGTCCAGGAACCGCTCCCGGAACAGCAGGTACTGCTCGCGGGCGAACACCGGATCGACGTCGACCAGGAACCGCTGGATGATCGCCTGCGAGGTGCCGCGCGCCCCGTCGACCAGGGCGCCGGTGGCCGGGTCCACGTAGTGCGGGAGCAGCCCGGTCGCGGGGTCGAGCAGCCCGCGGGCCCGGGTCACCCAGCGGTCCACGGTCGGCGCGAACCTCGGCCCGGCCAGCCGCAGCGACGCGATCGCCACGGTCGAGTCGCACGGCCAGGCCTGCCCCGGGTACGCGGTCAGGAACGGTGACGGCGACGCGTCGAACGCGGCCGCCAGGGTCTGCGAGTCGGCGTCGAACCGGGCCCGTTCGGCCGGGTCCTCGCGCAGCGTCAGCAGGCCGCCGCGCAGCCAGTTGGTCCAGCCCGCGTAGAACACGCCGTACGCCGGGATCGCCGACGCGTCGAACGGGGCCCGCCCGGCCGGCGACTCCATCCGGGACAGCGCCCAGGCCGCCTCGTCGGCGGCCCGGCCCGGTTCGACGCCCCGTTTACCGAGGTCGACCCAGGTGAGCCCGTAGAGCACGTTGAGGAAGAAGTAACCCTCCGGGAAGAGCGCCTGCGCGTCCGTGTCGGCGCCGCCCGCCAGCCTCTCTCGTAGATAGGCGAGTTGTAGCCGTACTCCCGAAGGCTCTTGATCCTGAGACGTGGCCGGAGCGACAAGCCGGACCATTCCGACAACCGCAAGGATCGTCAGAACCCCCGCAAAGATCTTCCGGACCCGCGACACCGGCCCACCCTATCGACGCCCCTCCACCCACCGATCCCAAGCATCCCCACAACCCGCCGCCGGGGGAATCGCGCAAGATCTACAACCGCGCTACTTGACCGCCCCACTCGTGATGCCGGCGATGATCCGGCGTTGGGCCAGGGCGAACGTCACGACGAGCGGCAGGCTCATCAGGATCACGTACGCGAAGATCAGGTGCCAGTTGTTGAGGTAGAGGCCGGCGCTGGCCACCTGGAACAGGTTCAGCGGCAGGGTGTCGATCCGCCCGCCGATCACGAAGAACGCGTAGAACACGTCGTTCCACACGTAGAGGCAGATCAGGATGGTCGCGGTGGCCAGCACCGGACGCAGCAGCGGCAGCACCACCCGCCGGAAGACCGCGACCGGTCCGGCGCCGTCGATCCGTGCGGCTTCTTCAAGAGCCTCCGGGATGGTACGCACGAAGCCGGTCACGAAGAAGATGACGGTGGACAGGTAGATCCCGACGTACACGCCGATCATGCCGGTGACCGTGCCGGCGAGGCCGAGCTGGCGCAGCAGCAGGACCACCGTGACGACGGCCGGTGGCAGGATGATCCCGCTGATGCCGAGCGCGTAGAGGACCGCGGTGAGCCGGGACGAGCGCCGGGCCAGCACCCACGCCGCCATCGAGCCGATGACCAGCACGATCGCCACGGTCGGCACCACGATGAGCATGCTGCCGAGGAACGCGGCCGGGATGTCGGCGTCCACCCACACCTGTCGCAGGTTCTCCCACAGGTGCCAGGTCGTCGGCGGGGTCAGGTCGGGGTCGACGGCCTCGCCCTGTGACTTGCCGGCGGTGGCGACGACCAGCCACAGCGGGACCCCGATCACCACGGCGACCAGCAGCAGCGCGACCACCGGTTGCAGGCGGCGGGTCACAGGATCTCCTCCCGTTTGCGGAGCACGTAGATGACCGGGAACGCCATCAGCGCGACCAGCAGGACCAGCACCAGGCTCATCGTGGTGGCCTGGGCGAACAGCCCCTGCCCGAAGGTCCGGTAGATGAAGATGTTGAGGATCTCGGTGGTCCGGGCCGGGCCGCCGCCGGTGGTGGCCTGCACGATGTCGAAGCCGTTCATCGACCCGAGCAGCGCGGTCGCCACGTTGAACGTGACCGCCGGCGCCAGGAACGGCACCCGCACCGACCAGAACGTGCGCCACTGGGAGGCCCCGTCGATGTGCGCGGCCTCGGTCACGTCCTGCGGGATGGTCTTGAGCCCGGCCAGGTAGATCAGCATGGACAGGCCCATCCACTTCCACGCGTGGATCAGCGCGACCACGACGATCGTCCACGTGGTGTCGGCCAGCCACTCGGTGCCCTTGAACAGCGCCTGGAAGATGTAGCCGACCGCGAGCGCCGACATCAGCACCGGGATCAGGAAGAACACCCGGGCGATCCGGTTGACCACGGTGTCGCGTTCCAGCAGCACGGCCAGCCCGAACCCGAACAGGTTCTGGAAGACGGCGACCAGCACCGCGTACACGATGGTGATCCGCAGCGACCGGAACAGCGTGCCGTCCGAGGTCAGCTGGACGAAGTTGTCGAACCCGACCGGGTTGATCGCGGCCTTGAACCCGGACCAGTCGGTGAACGCGTAGACGAAGTTGAACACCGTCGGCAGGAAGAAGAACACGAGCAGCAGCACGTACGCCGGGACGAGGAACCAGAGAGGGTGGGTGCGCCGGACGATGGAGCCCGGCGCACCCGCGGAGAGGATCGTCACTTCAAGTAACCGGCGGCCTTCGCGAGCTGGACGAACTGGTCCTGGGTGGCGGTGGCGACCTGTTCCGGGGTCATCGTGCCGGCGATCATGTCGGCCAGGTTGATGTAGAGGTCCGGGTTGGCCACGGCCAGGGCCTGCATGGAGCCGACCGAGGTGGGCAGGGAGGCGTGCACGTCGAGCAGCGCCTTCGGCACTCCGGCTGGGCTGGGCACGGCGGTCTCCAGCGACACGGTGTTGCGGTCGGTGACGAAGGCCTGATAGCCGGGGCCCATCCAGTAGGCGAGCAGCTGTCGTGCGGCGGCTTCCCGCTTGGCGTCACCGGTCTTGAACGCGACGAGGGCGTTCGACTGGTCCGGGATGAAGGTGCCGATGTTGCCGGACGGCGCGATCGGGAAGAACCCGATCTTGGAGTCGAGCGTCGCGGTGTCGGCCTTGGCCTGGAGCTGTCCGAAGAACGAGTTCACCTGCACCACCATGGCAGCCTTGCCGTCGAGGAGCGCGGTGCCTTGATCCTCGAACTTGGCCGTCTTGATGTCAGCATTGAACAGGCCGTCTTGAATCAATTGTTGATACGTCTTGATCGCGTCGAGGATCGTCTTGTCGGTGAACTTCTCCTGGCCGGTGTTGACGCGCTCCCACAGTCCGGCCTTGGCCGCGTCGGCGAGCTGCACCTGCACCCACCACTGGGTGGCCCAGCGGTCCGCGCCCATCTCGTAGAACGGCGTGACGCCCTTGCCCTTCAGCGTCTTGGCCAGGGTGACCATCTCGGCGAAGTTCTTCGGGGTGGCGGTGATCCCGTTCGCCGCGAAGACCTCCTTGTTGTAGTAGACGCCCTCGACCGCCGGGCTGGTGACCAGCGCCGCGTAGCGGGTTCCGTCGAGCAGCCCGGTGATGTCCTTGAGCGACGGGTCGAGTTTCGGCAGCCAGGGCGCGTCGGTGAGCGGCTGGAGGTTGGTCTTGGCGTTGATCGCGGTCAGCATCGACGCGGTCGGCTGCCAGAACGCCAGGTCCGGCTTGTCCCCGGTGGCGACCTTGGTCTGCACGCTCTGCTCGTACGGGTCGGGCACCGTGACGACCTCCACGGTCGCGCCGGTGGCCTGCTGGAACGCGTCGACGACGGACTTGGGGACGGTGTTGCTGTTCTGCGCCGCCCAGATCGTGAGCTTCACCCCGTCCAGCTTGGCGGTCGGGTCGGCCCAGGTGACGGCCCCGCCGCCGGTCTCGGGCGCGGCGGACGGATCGGAGCAGGCGGCCAGCCCGAGGGTGAGGGCCGCGCCGAGGGCTATCCAGCGTTTCATCGTGATCCTTCGGTTTCAGGGAGGACGCGGATCCGCAGGATCCGCGCGGCATACGGCTCGCCGGGTGTGGTGGTCACGGTGAGCGAGCCGGTTTCGGTGTTCCAGTGGCACGGCCAGACGACCGCCCGATTCGGGTAGAGGACGTCGAGTTCGACCCGTCGTCCCCGCAGATGTTCAAGATCGATAGTCACTTCAGCAGAGGCCCCGGGCCGCCGCCACAACCCGAGATGCGTGGTGTCGCCGGAGTGCAGCCCGAGGGCGAGCCAGCTGTCGTCCCAGCCCGGCAGCCCGAGCGGCCACACCGGAACCGTGGCGGCCAGGCCGGCCCGGATCGCCCGGAACGCGTCCACCCCGTCCCGGACCAGCCGCTGCTGGTCCGGAGTCATGGCGTCGAGCCGGCCGGACAGGTAGAGCCGCCCGAGCAGCCCGGTGCACATGGTGAAGGCGATCTCCGCGTCGGTCATGTCCGGCTGCGGATAGGCCCAGCTGGCGGCCTGCTCGGGCAGGATCGACAGCGGGGCGGACACGGCGATCGGCGGGTACTTCCGGAAGTCCTGCTGGTCGCTTGTCGACTGCAGGTGCATCCGGCTGAGCAGCGCGTAGTCGGCGCGCATCCCGCCCGACGCGCAGTTCTCCAGAATCAGGCCGGGGTGGCGGGCGAGCACCCCGTCCAGCCAGGCCAGGTGCGCCCGGTTGTGGTCGAGCAGGCCGGCCCCGGCGCTGTGGGCGGCGAGGTCGGTGCCCGTACCCGGATCGATGTTGTAGTCGAATTTGAAGTAGCCGGCGCCGAACTGTTCGACGAGCCGGTCGACGACCTCGTCGAGGTGGGCGATCGCCGCCGGGTGCCGCAGGTCGAGGTGGTAGCGGCCGTGTTCGACCAGCCGGACGCCGCCGCGCTGGAGGAACGCCTCGGCCGGCAGTTTGTCGGCCATCGGGCTGCGCACGCCGATCACCTCGGGCTCCAGCCACAGGCCGGGCACCATGGCGTGCGCGCGGATCCGGTCGACGACCTCGGCCAGCCCGCCCGGGAAGCGGGTGGTCGACGGCTGCCACTCCCCCACGCTGTCCCACCAGGTGGTGTCGTTGTCGTACCAGCCGGCGTCGATGCAGAAGATCTCCGCCCCGGCCGCCGCGGCCGCGTCGATCAGCGGCAGCAGCTTGGCCGTGGTGGGGTCGCCCATCAGCGTGTTCATGTAGTCGTTGAAGATCACCGGCAGCGCCCGGTCCGGTTGCCGCAGGGTGCGCCGCTGGGCGGTCAGGGCGGCGACCGCGCCGTGCAGCCCGCCGCCGACCGCTATCGAGGCGGGCACCGTGGTGAACGACTCCCCCGGCGCGAGCGGCTGCTGCCACTGGTGGTCGATGTCGTTGGGGCCGGTCAGCGCCAGGTAGGCGCCGCCGAGCTGTTCGCCGGTCTCCCAGCGCCACGCCCCGTTGTGCTCGACCTGCCAGGCCACCGCGGCGCCGGTGACCCGGTCGGCGAGCACCCCGGCCGGCTGGTGTGCGCCTGTCGACCAGGTTCCGGTGCTGGTCACCGCGTGCCGGCCGCGGCCGTCCTGGCCGTGCATCCGCAGGTTGAGGTCGGGCACGAGCTCGCGCAGCGGCCGCCGGGTCCAGCGGCCCTCGCCCAGCCACTCGCCGTCACCGGACACCAGGTCGAGGTCGTCGACCGGCCCGAGCCCGAGGGCGAACGTGGTCACGCCGAGCAGCAGCACCGGCGCCGTCCCGTCGTTGATGATCGTGGTCTCGACCCGCAGGCTCGCGCTGACCACCACTTCGGCGGTCAGGCCACTCTCCGCGTCGTGCAGCCGCAGCCGCAGTTCCCGCGCACCGGGGAAGCTGTGGGCGAGCCGGAACCGCCGTCCGATCACGGTCTGCGAGAACCGTGCCGAGACGTGCCCGCGGCCGCTGCCGGCGGCGAGCACCTCGACGATCGGCTGGTTCGCGGCGCCGGGCCGCTCGGTGGCGGACGCGAGACGTGCGGTGACCGGCCCGTCGACGGGGGTGTCGATGACGAGCGGACCCCAGGCCAAGCTCACTGATGACTCCTCAAGGATCTTCCCGGCCGGCCGTCACCGCTGCCTCGGCGATGACGGCCGGCCGAACCAAACGGTCAGCCGAGTACAGCGGCGATCTGAATGCGGTCGAGGTTCGGGGCGTAGCCGGTGGAGGCGTTGCCGAACGTGATGGTGTTGGCCCCGGCGGCCAGGTCCACGTCGACGACCGTGGTGCGGTAGGTGTTCCAGGCCAGCGTGTTGCGGAAGTAGTGCTTCTTCGCCGTGCCGCCGTTGACGCTGATCTCCGCGTACCTGTCGACGATGTTGTTGTTGTAGGCGTGGTCGCCGACCACCTCGGCGTTCGCGTAGCTCACGACCAGCCGGTAGCGGCCGGCCGCCGGGGCGGTCACCCCGTTGAACCGCAGCGTGTTGGCGCTGCCCGCGCCGACCCAGCCGACGTAGCTCCCACCCGAGGCGGCGCTGTCGGCGGTCACCACCGCGGTTCCGCCGCGGGTGTTGGCGCTGCTCTCGGCCTCGTAGGCGGTGACCGTCCCACTGGCGGCGGCGAGGTCCAGGTAGTCGAGGTTGACGGCGTCCCGGTCGTCGGAGGCGTAGGCGTTGTACTCGACGCGGCTGATCCCGGCCGGCAGGTACACCTTGGTGGTGACGGTGTTCCAGGTGTTCCAGTTCGCGGTGCCGGGCAGCGCCACGTCGGTCAGGTCCGAGCCGTTGACCCGCAGGCGGATCGACCGTGCGGCCGGCGCGCCGGTGTAGGGGCCGGCGCTGTAACGCAGGCTCAGGTTGTAGTAGCCGTCGTTCGGGGCGGTCACCACGAACTTCGTCGAGGCGGTACTGCTGGCGCCGTACCCCTCGGTGAAGTAGGTCCCGGAATATCCGGTGTTGGTGCCGTAGGTGATCCGCGCGGTGCCGCCGATGGCGGCGTATTCAGCCTCATAGCGGTTGGTCACCGCGGCGGTCAGGTCCTGGTTCGGCGTCAGGATGATGTGGTACGCGGAAGCGCCCTTCAATCCAGTAAGAGGCAGTGTGAGCTGCCCGTTTGTCGCGCTGAAGTCCCCTTCCGACACGACGTACGGCCCGCTGGACGGGTTCGTGCCGGAGCTGTCGACACCCCAGACCGTGGCGTGCACGCTCGTCCCGAGGTAGCTCGGCACACCGCGGACCACCACGTTGGTGTCGTAGGTGCCGGAGGCCGGGTTGTTGCCGCCGAGGATGATCCGCGCCTGCCGCTTCGCGGAGTCGACCGCCCCGAGCCCCTGCAACGATCCGCCCGCGGACGGCGGGGTGACCGCCACCGTGTTGCCGGTCAGGTCGCCGTACCACTTGTAGAGCCACCATCCGCCGGTGGCCTGGTTGTTGCGGGTGACCAGGTCGTTGAGCCCGCCCGCGGTGGTCCAGTAGGCGAGGCAGCCGTCGACCTTGCTGTTCTCGAACTTGGCCACGTACTGCACCAGGTTGCCCGGCACCCCGAGGTCGCCGTTGATCCGGGCGTACTCGTTGATGGTGATCGGCCGGGCGCTGATCCCGAGGCTCGTCTCGATCGACCGGTAGTCGGCGTAGTGCAGGTGCCAGCTGGAGTAGAAGTCGTCGCCGAGCTCGTGCCAGGCCATCACGTCGGGCAGCACGTTGTTGTCCCGGGCGAAGGTGAGGAAGGTCCGCAGGTCGGCCGAGCGGTAGGCGGCGAACCCGGGGCCGGCGATCCGGGCCGACGGGTCGATCGATCGGATCCGCTGGAAGACGGTCTTCCAGTCGGCGAGCAGGCCGTTCAGGTTGCCGCCGTACCAGATCTGGTCGGGCTCGTTGAACGGCACGTAGACGTAGGAGCTGCGGTACGGGTCGGCGATCACCTTGCGGACCTGGGTCTCGACCTTGGCCAGGTAGTCGTTGATGCCGAGGTTCTCGTACGGCCACTGGGCGTACACGTCCTGCATGTAGATCTGGATCTCGCGGCCGCCGGCGCGCTTGAACATCGGCGCGATCCGCAGCGCGTCGCCGTTGGGGTGCTGCAGCCCGTCCGGCGCCTTCTGCGCGGTGACCTGGGGCTTGAGCGCGGCGAGCATGGTCTCGGTGGGGATGCCCTCGTCACCGAGTCCGTAGAGGAACCCGGTCGCGCCGTAGCGCAGCGCGCCGGTGCTGGCAGCGAGGTCGAAGGTGATCTGGGAGGGAGCGGCCTGCGCGGGCAGGGCGGTGAGCAGGCCGGCGGTCATGGTGGCGACGACCGTGACGGCGATCTTGCGTCTCATGGTGCTCCTCTGTCCGGGGTTGACAGTTGTCCATGTGACCGGTCACACGAGTGGAGGACGTGGCTAGTGTGACCGGTCACACGCGTCGACCGGAAGAGCGCGTTACGGTTTCGTTACCGAGGTGTGGCGGTTGACTCCCGGATGACCAGATGGGGCACCTGCGGCGTCACGATCGGCTCCCCCACCAGCTGCTGCACGCAGGCCCGGCCCAGGCCCTGGAAATCCATCCGCACGGTGGTGAGCGCCGGCGTCCAGAAAGCGGCCCCGGGCACGTCGTCGAACCCGATGATGCTGACGTCGCCGGGCACGTCCCGGCCCGCCTCGTAGAGCGCCCGGCGCACCGCGAGCGCGGTGTCGTCGTTGCCGCACAGGATCGCGGTCACCGCCGGATCGGCCGCCAGCTCCCGCCCGGCCACGTGCGCCGACACCACGTCCCAGCCGGCGGCCACCACCTCCGGCACCTCCCGGCCGGCCCCCTCCAGCGCGTCGCGCCAGCCGCTCTGCCGCGCGCTGGCCCGTGCCTCGGACGGGATCGCCACGTGGTGCACGGTGCGATGACCCAGCTCCAGCAGGTGCCGGGTGGCCTCGGCGGCGGCCTGCCGCTCGTCCAGGAACAGCATCGGCCGGGCCGCGCCGGGCAGCCCGCCCGCCTCGGTCGCCGCCACCACCGGCACCTCCTCCGGCAGCGCACGCACCACCGCCGCGCCCGCCGGGTCGAAGGCGACCACCACCACGCTGCCGGCGCTCGGGTCGCTCACGTAGTCGGCGGCCTGGCGCACGTCGCCGGCCGCCTCCGACTCCACCACCCGGACGCCGACCGCGAGGCCGAGCAGCCGGCCCGCCTCCTCGACGCCCTGGAGAACGCCTGCGTAGCCGTACAGCGTGGTGTTGGCGGTGACCACGGTGACCGCGTTGGCCCGCCCCGAACCGAGGGTCTGTGCCGCCCGGTTCGGCCGGTATTTAAGCTGCTCCATGGCGTCGAGCACCAGCTGCCTGGTCTCCGGCCGGACCCGGGGCGAGTTGTTCAGCACCCGCGACACGGTCTGGTAGGAGACTCCGGCGGCGGCTGCCACGTCCCGGATCTGCGGCCCCGGTTCCCGCCGCCGGCCCGGCCGATCATTGTTGTCCACGACCTAACTTGTATCGGAAACGAACTGTGTCGTACGTCCCGGCCCCACGCCGTACCGGAATTCTCAGATCGAAATCGGCCGTGCCGATTCACGATCTGCGGCGGAACTCGAGCGGAGAAGGGGAGGCGGACATGGCCCTTCCTCGATGGCGCTCCTGGTTCGTGCCGGTCGCGGCGCTGCTCGCGGTGGCCGAGGTCGTCCTGATCATGGCCGGCCAGCACGTCGCCTTCCACCGGCTGCTGGTGTGGATCCCGGCGGTCTGCGGTGTCGCCATCGCGGTAAGCGCTTTCACCGCGACCGCCGTCGGTGCCGTGCCGGGCAGCCCGCTCGACAGGTTCTGGCGGCGGGTGGCGGTCGCCATGGGCGCCGTCTTCATCGGCTCGGTGAGCCAGACCATCGACGTCGCCGTGGTGCC
Source organism: Actinoplanes sp. NPDC026670 (assembly GCF_040638175.1). Classification (NCBI taxonomy): domain Bacteria; kingdom Bacillati; phylum Actinomycetota; class Actinomycetes; order Micromonosporales; family Micromonosporaceae; genus Actinoplanes; species Actinoplanes sp. NPDC026670. Next base: position 71,590 of record NZ_JBEZXU010000018.1, on the reverse strand, counting down.
GTTCAACGGGATGCCGCCGCTCGGCTCACGCACCCTGCTCTGTTACGTGATCGGCACCCTGCTCGCGATCGTCGCGCTGCTGCGCCTGCCCGGCGGTGGCCGCAGCTGGCGGCAGCTCACCACGGCCGTGCTGGACCTGGCGGTGGTAGCGGTGACCGCCGGCGTGGCCGCCTCGGAGTACCTGGGCTGGGCCGTCGACAAGTTCGGTGGCCGCGCCTCGGCGTGGTGGCTCAACCTGGCGATGGTCGCGATCGGCGTCGCCGGCGTGACGGTGGTCGTCAAGATCATGTCGGCCAGCCGGAGCCCGGCCGCGCGGACCGCGCTGTGGTGGCTCGCGCCGATCGGGATCGCCGGCCCGCTGTCGGTGATCCTGATGACCGCCTTCCTGCCCTGGCCGCACCTCAACGGCAGCGCCGCGGTGCTGGCGTTCGTCGGGCTGTTCGGCGCGCTGGCCGGGAACGCCCAGCAGCGGGCCTACGCCGGGCACGGTGTCGCGTCGTCGCGGGTCGCGCACCCGGCCGTGTACCGGCGCGGCGCCGCCATCCCGCTCATCGCCACCGGGCTGACCAGCCTGCTCGTGGGCACCGTCTACCTGCGTACCGGGCATCTCACCACGGTCCAGGTGGCCGGCACGACGCTGCTCCTGCTGCTCGTGGTGACCCGGCAGGCGTTCGCGCTGGGTGAGAACGCCACCCTGCTGGAGACCGTCGCCCACCAGGCCATGCACGACGAGCTGACCGGCCTGTACAGCCGCCGGTCGTTCACCACGGCGGTGGCCGGCGCCGAGGGCCCGCACACCGTGGCGCTGATCGACCTCAAGGACTTCCGGTCGATCAACGACAGCCTGGGCCCGGCCGCCGGCGACGCGCTGCTCACCGGGTACGCCTCCCGCCTGACCCGGCTCGCCGGCGACCGGGCGGTGGTGGCCCGGCTCGGCGGCGACGAGTTCGGCCTGCTGCTGCCGGGCACCCCGGACGAGACCGCGGCGATCGTGGACCCGCTGGTGGCCGCCGGTGACGAGCCGCTGTCGGCGGCCGGGCACGAGGTGGTGGTCGAGGTGTCGATCGGGATCGCCGACGGCGCCGACATGTACCGGCGGGCCGAGATCGCGCTGCGCGAGGCCGGGGCGCACACCGACGCCCGGGTGGTCCGCTGGGACGCCTCGCTGGAACGGCACGTCAACCAGCGGGCGACGATCGCCGCCGACCTGCGCCGGGCGCTGACCGCCGGCGAGTTCCACATGGTCTACCAGCCGATCGTGGCGCTGCCGCACGGCCTGATCACCGGGGTCGAGTCGCTGATCCGGTGGACCCGGGCCGACGGCCGGACCATCTCGCCGGCCGATTTCGTGCCGGTGGCCGAGGAGACCGGGCTGATCCTGGAACTCGGTGAGTGGATCATCGACACGGTCTGCGCGCAGGCGGCCGAGTGGCGCCGGCGGTACGGCCCGGACGCCCTGGACTCGGTGGGCGTCAACGTGTCGGCGCGCCAGCTGCTCGACCCGGGCCTGCCCGACCGGGTGGCGGCCACGCTGGCCCGGCACGGCCTGCCGCCCGGGCAGCTGACCGTCGAGATCACCGAGACGGCGGTGTTCGGCGGCGGCCGGGCGCTGGCCACCGTGCAGGCGCTGTCCGACCTGGGTGTGCACATCGCCCTGGACGACTTCGGCACCGGGCACTCGTCGCTCGGCCTGCTGCGGACCTGCCCGGTCGACGTGATCAAGGTCGACAAGTCGTTCGTCGACGGCCTCAACGGGACACCTCAGCAGGAGGCCATCGCCGGGGCGATCGCCGACATCGCCGAGAAGATGGACCTGGGCACGGTGGCCGAGGGTGTGGAGACCCCGGAGCAGGCCCGCCGGCTGTACGAGCTGGGCTACCGCCGGGCCCAGGGCTTCCTGTTCGCCAGGCCCATGACCGTGGCGGCCATCGACGAACTGCTCGACCCAGGGGTCGGGATGGCCGCCTAGCCGGCCCCTATACCTGAAGTGATGCACTGAATGCGGCTCTTACGCCGATTCGGAGCGGATTGCTGCGGTAGACGCCTATAACGGGTATAGGCCAGAAGTATCCGCATCCGTAGCCGAGGAGCTCCCGCATGACTACCGTCGCGCCGAGGCCGGTGCCCGTCCGGCCTCATCCGATTCGCCGACAGGTGAAGGGATCGGCGCTGGCCCGAATCCTGCGCACCACGGACGCGAAGCAGATCGGGATCATGTACATGATCACGTCGATCGTGTTCTACATGGTCGGCGGCCTGATGGCCCTGCTGATGCGGGCCGAGCTGGCCAAACCGGGCATGCAGATCCTCTCGCCCGAGCAGTTCAACCAGCTGTTCACCATGCACGGCACGGCGATGCTGCTGTTCTTCGCCACCCCGATCGTGTTTGCCTTCGCCAACTTCGTGATCCCGATCCAGATCGGCGCGCCGGACGTGGCGTTCCCGCGGCTCAACGCGTTCGCGTACTGGCTCTACCTGTTCGGCACGCTGACCGCGATGAGCGGGTTCATCATGCCGGGCGGGGCGGCGGACTTCGGCTGGTTCGCGTACACCCCGCTCAGCGACAGCCTGCACTCGCCGGGCATCGGCGGCAACGCCTGGGTGGTCGGCCTGGCGATCGGTGGTCTCGGATCGATCCTCGGCGCGGTCAACCTGATCACCACCATCCTGTGCCTGCGCGCACCGGGCATGACCATGTTCCGGATGCCGATCCTCACCTGGAACATGCTGGTCACCAGCCTCCTGGTGATCCTGATCTTCCCGTTCCTGGCGGCCGCCCTCTTCGCCCTCGCCGCCGACCGGGTGCTCGGCGCGCAGGTCTTCAACGTGGAGACCGGCGGCCCGATGCTCTGGCAGCACCTCTTCTGGTTCTTCGGACACCCCGAGGTGTACGTCATCGCGCTCCCGTTCTTCGGCATCATCACCGAGGTCGTCCCGGTGTTCAGCCGCAAGCCGGTCTTCGGCTACAAGGGACTGGTCGCGGCGACCCTGCTGATCGGCGCGCTGTCGATGAGCGTCTGGGCGCACCATCTGTTCGTCACCGGCCAGGTGCTGCTGCCGTTCTTCAGCTTCCTGAGTTTCATGATCGCGGTCCCGACCGGCATGAAGTTCTTCGTCTGGATCGGCACCATGTGGCGCGGCCAGATCACCTTCGAGTCGCCGATGCTGTGGGCGGTCGGCTTCATGGTGACGTTCCTGTTCGGCGGCCTGTCCGGGGTACTGCTCGCCGCCCCGCCGATCGACTTCCACGTCTCCGACTCGTACTTCGTGATCGCCCACTTCCATTACGTGCTCTTCGGCACGATCGTGTTCGCGGTGTTCGCCGGCATCTACTTCTGGTTCCCGAAGATGTTCGGCCGGATGCTCGACGAGCGGCTCGCAAAGATCCACTTCTGGCTCACCATGATCGGCTTCCACGGCACGTTCCTGGTCCAGCACTGGCTCGGCAACAAGGGCATGCCCCGCCGGTACGTCGACTACATGGAGACCGACGGCTTCACGTTCCTGAACACGTTCTCCACGATCGGCGCCTTCATCCTCGGCATCGCGACTCTGCCGTTCGTCTACAACGTGTGGAAGTCGTACAAGATGGGCCAGGTCACCACCGCCAACGACCCGTGGGGGCACGGCAACTCCCTCGAATGGGCGACCAGCAGCCCGCCGCCGCTGCGCAACTTCGACCACATGCCGCGGATCCGTTCCGAGCGCCCCGCCTTCGACGAGAAGTTCCCGCATCTGGCCGCCGGCGAACAGTCGCTGGCCGGGCCGCCGGAGGGCGGAGCACGGCCGTTACGCAAGGAGTCCGACGGCGGCGCCACCTATGCCGAGGACATCGGGTCGGACCGGGATCGAAAGAAGAAAAAATGAATCCACGAAAGGCCGGGCGAATCGCCCGGCCTTTTTCTTGTCGGGTGTACGACAACGTGCAGAATGCGCCTGAAGTGATGGCCTGACGGTGCCACCGGTCATGGATACTCATCTCGCCCCGGAGCGCGGAAAACGCGCCCGAGATCATTTTCGGATTCGGGCAGGAGATCCACATGCCAACGATCGTCTACGTGCATGGAAACGGCAACAAGATCGCCTCCGACCGGCTGCGCGGCGAATGGGACCGCGCGCTGTTCGGACGCGACATGGGCGCCCGCTCCCGGATGGCCTACTGGGCGCCGGTGCTGCATCCGAGCCCGCTCGGCGCGGTCGAGGCCGACGAGATCCAGCAACTGCCGGTGTCGCCACTGGAGTCGTTCGTCCCCGAGTCGCCGCCGCCCGACGAGTTCACCGCCGAGCTGCTGTTCGAGGCCGGCGACAAGGCCCGCCAGCTCGAGCCCTGGCTGCGCGACCTGGTCTACACCGGCGACGCCATCGTCGACGGGGAGAACACCGCACCCCCGGTGTCGTCCCCGTTCGAGGCCCTGCCGCTGCCCCGGCCACTGCGCCAGGCGGCCTTCCGGGAGCTGGTGAAACGGACCTTCAAGGATGTGTACGCCTACTTCTTCGACAACCGCGGCGACGCCATGCGCCAGGTCCTGCGCAACACGCTGGCCGGCCTGGACGGGCCGGTCGTCGTGGTCGGCCACAGCCTCGGCTCGATCATCGCCTACGACGTGCTGCGCGAACCGGCCTTCGCCGGGCTGAACGTGCCACTGCTGATCACCGCCGGCTCGCCGCTCGGCGTCACCGAGGTGCAGGATCTCGTGGTCCGCCCGCTCCAGGTTCCGGCGCCCGTCGCACAATGGCGCAACGTCTCCGATTTCCGTGACCTGGTGGCGCTCGATCACACCATCCGACCGGAATTCTCACCGGCCGCCCGATGCGCTGATCTCGCGGTCATCAATGACAGCTGGAATCATCACGGCATCGGTGAGTATCTGGCCACCGTCGCGGTCCGCCAGCCGATTCTGCAGATCTTCCAGCAGTGACCGGGGAGGCGAGTGGAAAGATGACCGAAATCAAATCGGCGCGCACCGCCGAACAGCTCGAAGGGTTCCTGGTCACCGGCGTCGACCGTCCGATGTAGCACCGCGGTCTGACAGCGGCCGCCGGATGTCCGTCCGCGGGCAGACGATTCACGGCTCCCACCGTTCCTAGCATCGCGGCATGAAAACCTTCCTGGCGGTCTGCGCTCTTGCCGCGGGCCTGATCACCCCGGTCGCGACCGGGACCGCGGCGCTGGCCGCCGAGCCGCTGCAACTGTCGGCGCCGACCGGCCGGCACCCGGTCGGCGCCACCGAGCTGTACCTGAAGGACACCTCCCGCCCCGACCCATGGGTGCCCGGCCAGACCGCCCGCGAACTGATGGTCACCCTCTGGTATCCGACCGGCACCACCCGGGGCGCCCGCGCCGAGTACCTGTCGGCCGAGGAGTCCCGCCTGCTGATCGAGGGCAAACACCTCGAAGGCGTGCCGCCGGAGATCCTCAGCACCGTCGGCACGTACGCGATCGCCGACGCGAAACCGGCCGGCCGCGCGCACAGCCTGCCGCTGATCGCGCTGTCGCCGGGCTGGACCCAGCCGATCGCCACCCTGACCGGCCTGGCCGAGGACCTGGCCAGCCACGGCTACGTGGTGGCCGGGATCAACCACACCTACGAGACGTACGCGATCACCTTCCCGGACGGCCGGATCACCGGGTGCGCGGCGTGCGCGCTCGACAACGACCGGACGTTCTTCGGCAAGCTCTACCAGAGCCGGGCGGCCGACGTGTCGTTCGTGATCGACGAGCTGACCGGGCGGCACCCGAAGTGGCGGGGCAGCCGGCTGATCGACAGCAGCCGGATCGGTGCGGCCGGGCACTCGGCGGGCGGCGCGTCGGCGCTCGCCGCGCTGGTGAACGACCGGCGGATCGACGCCGGGATCGACGTGGACGGCACCACGAACTCCGGTGGCGACCCGGTGGTCCCGGTGACCGGGGCGAACCGGCCGGCGCTGGTGCTCACCAGCGACGACCATCTGCCGGACGGGCACGACACGTGGCTGGCCGCGGACTTCGCGAACCTGACGGGCTGGAAGCGCTGGATCGCGGTCGCCGGCGCCGATCACGCGTCCTTCACCGACCTGGGGATCTTCGCCGACCAGCTCGGCATCGACATCGGCGCGACGACGCCGGGTGTCCGGGTCACCGGGATCACCCGGCGGTACGTGCGGGCGCTGTTCGACGAGCACCTGCGGCACCGGCCGCAGCCGCTGCTGAACGAGGCGTCGGACCGCTACCCCGAGGTGAGCATCGTGGCCCGGTGAGAGTCGGGCGGGCCGCCGGATGTTAGCGATCACTTGGAACCTGTCAAGGTTTCCGCTAAGTTACCGGCGGCCCGCCCTCACCCGTCATCATAAAGCTTCTTATCGATGCGAGCAGGGCGTTGACGTGCTATTGATCCGCATGCAAAGCTGCCGTCATTCAATCGAAGAAGTTCGATAATTCGATCTTTACCCCTGGCTAGCCGGGGGTCTTTTCTCGCATGCATATGAAACGTTACACGGGGAGGACTCCGATGACGGTCAGCAGGCGCACCCTTCTGCGCACCGGCCTCGCCCTGGCCGGCGCCGGGCTCACCACCACCGCATGCAGCAGCGGCGGCGGCGACGGCAAGACCACCCTGCGGTTCGCCTGGTGGGGCAGCGAGGAGCGAGCCAAACTCACCCAGCAGGTCGTCGATCTGTTCGTCACCAAGAACCCCGGCGTCGAGGTGAAGACCACCTACGCCGCCTACGACCCGTACTTCCAGAAACTCGCCACCGAGATGAGCGGCGGCAACGCCCCGGACGTGCTCCAGATGGGCGACCGCTACCTGCGCGAGTACGCCGAACGCAACACCCTGCTCGACCTCACCCCGCACCTCGGAAAGGAGGTGCAGACCGCCGACCTGGAGAAGAAGCTGTTCCCGGCCGGCAACATCGGAGACAAGACGTACGGCCTGCCGATGGGCCAGACCACCCACGTGCTCCAGTACGACGCGAAGCGCTGGGAGGAGGCCGGGGCCAAGCTGCCCGCCGAGGGCTGGACCTGGGACGACCTCAAGACCGCGGCCGCGCAGGTGTCGGCGAAGTTCGGGCCCAAGGTGAGCGGGCTCAGCGACCCGTTCGGCATCGAGGACTGGTTCGGTGACTGGCTGCGCCAGCAAGGTAAGGACCTCTACACCGCGGACGGCAAGCTCGGCTACGGCGAGGCCGACGTGGTCGCTTGGTGGAAGCTGGGCGTGCAGTTCCGTGAGGCGAAGGCGATCACCCCGCCGGAGATCACCGCGAACACCACGCTCACCCCGTTCCCGCGCAAGGAGTCGACTGCCGAGTTCTGCCCGGACAGCACGGTCGGCATGACCTCCTGGGAGACGTACGGCGGTGAGTTCGCGCTCACCCAGTTCCCCACCGCGGGCACCGGCATCGGCCAGTTCACCCAGCCGCCGATGATGCTCAGCGTCGCCCAGCGCACCGAGAACAAGGACGTCGCCCTCAAGTTCGCCGACTTCTTCATCAACGACCCGGAAGCCGGCGCGATCCTCGGCATGGCCCGCGGGCTGCCGCCCAACCTGAAGATCCGGGACACCCTGTCGGCGAAGCTGACCGACGAGTGGAAGATGGTCGCCGACTACGAGGCCAAGGTGTCGCCGCAGCTGCTGCCCGCCCCGGCCCCGCCGCCGAAGGGCGCCGGTGTGGTGAAGACCCAGTTCCAGCGGATCTACGACGACGTCATGCACGGCAAGGCCACCCCGGAGGCGGCGGCGCCGCGCCTGATGAGCGAGATCCAGCAGGCCCTCGGCGCATGACCACCGTGCTCGATCGACCTGTGCAAAAACCCAGGTCAACGTCAACAACAGCGCGGAGGTACGGCGAACGCCCGTCGATCGCCTACCTCTTCCTGTCCCCCTGGGTGGCCGGCGCGCTGCTGCTGACCCTGGGCCCGATGCTGTGGCTGCTGTACCTGTCGTTCACCGAGTACGACCTGTTCACCGCCCCGCGCTGGGTGGGCCTGGACAACTACGTACGGATGCTCACGGTCGACCCGCACTTCTGGAACGCGGTGTGGGCCACCTCCAAGTTCGTGCTGATCTCGGTGCCCGTACAGCTGGCGGCCGCCCTCGGGGTCGCCCTGCTGATCCACCGCCGGAGCCGGGCCCAGGGCTTCTATCGGTCGGCGTTCTACGCGCCGTCGCTGCTCGGCGCGAGCGTCAGCGTGGCCCTGGTCTGGCGGGTGATCTTCCACGATTGGATCGGGCACCCCGACCGGGCGCTGCTGGCGCTGGTGCTGCTCGCGGTCTGGCAGTTCGGCGCGCCGATGGTGATCTTCCTGGCCGGGTTGCAGCAGATCCCGCAGGAGTACTACGACGCCGCCGCGGTCGACGGGGCCGGGCCGTGGCGGTCGTTCCTGAAGATCACCATTCCGATGCTGTCGCCTGTCATCTTCTTCAACCTGGTGCTCGACACGATCCGCGCGTTCCAGGTCTTCACCGGCGCCTACGTGGTCAGCAACGGCACCGGCGGGCCCAGCGACTCCACCCTCTTCTACACCCTTTATCTGTACGAGAAGGGCTTCGTCGAGTTCAAGATGGGCTACGCGTCGGCCATGTCCTGGTTCCTGCTCGTGGTCATCGCCCTGATCACGGCGCTCCTCTTCCGTACCGCCAAAGGTTGGGTCTTCTATTCCGGGGACGAGTCGTGACCGGTCGGCTGAGGGTGACCGGCTGGCATGCCGCCGTGGTCCTGCTGCTGATCCCGCTGCTGTACCCGATCGTGTGGCTGTTCCTGGCGTCGTTCAAGTCGGGTTCGGAGATCGTGCAGAGTCTCGCGCTGCTGCCCCGCGAATACATCCTGGACAACTACCTGGCGCTCGGTGACGACCTGGCCGGGGTGCCGGCCTGGACGTTCTTCGTCAACTCGACGATCGTCGCCGGCGCGTGCGCGCTGGCCAACATCGCGAGCTGCTCGCTGGCCGCCTACGCGTTCGCCCGGCTGCGGTTCCGGATGCGCGGGGTGCTGTTCGCGTTCACGCTCGCCACCATCATGCTGCCGGTGCACATCATCACCATCCCGCAGTACTCGCTGTTCCAGAAGCTCGGGATGGTCGACACGTTCTGGCCGCTGATCCTGCCGAAACTGCTGGCCACCGACGCGTTCTTCATCTTCCTGATGGTCCAGTTCATGCGGACCATCCCGCGGGAACTGGACGAGGCGGCCCGGCTGGACGGGTGCGGCTCGATCCGGATCTTCGGCACGATCGTGCTGCCGCTGGTCCGGCCGGCGCTGGTCACCACCGCGATCTTCACGTTCATCTGGACCTGGAACGACTTCTTCACCCAGCTCATCTATCTGTCCTCGCCGGAACGCCTGACGCTCCCCCTCGCGCTGCGCCTGTTCATCGACACCACCGACTACAACGCGTTCGGGCCGATGCTGGCGCTGTCGGCGCTGGCCATCGTGCCGATCCTGCTGTTCTTCGCCGCGTTCCAGCGGCTGCTGGTCGAAGGTTTCGCCACCTCCGGACTCAAAGGCTGATCCCCATGCAAGAGTTCTCCCGCCGCACGTTCGTCCGCGGCGTCGCCGCCACCCCCCTGCTCGCCGCGGTCCCCGGTTCCCCCGCCGTCGCCGCGCCACCACCGCTTCGCGCTGCGACCTTCCAAGCACCGGACACCGTGGCGCTGAAATGGCTCGAGGACACGCCCGGAACCAACGTCGGCAGCACCTGGGGTGTGCCGTGGCCGCAAGGGGCCGTGCCGGCCGACTCGCCGTTCGCGCTGACCAGCGCCGAAGGCTCGGCGGTGCCGGTGCAGAGCTGGCCGATCGGGTACTGGCCGGACGGGTCGCTCAAGTGGAGCGCGCACGCACTGCCCGCCAACGCGCCACTGTCCGGGTCCTACACCCTCAGCCGGTCCGCCGGCGCTCCCGTCACCACCGCCGTGACCGTCGCCGAGAAACACGACACGATCACCGTCGGGACCGGTGTGATCGACGTGGTCATCGGCCGGCGCGGGTCGTCGCTGATCAAATCGATCACTCGCGGCGGGGTCGAGATCGCGCGTGCTCTGGAACTCGTCAGCCTGCGTCAGACGACAGCCGACGACGAGGACGAGCGCCGCACCTCACGGGAGCGCCTGACCAGCAACATCCGCAAGGTCACGGTCGAGCAGCGCGGGCCGGTCCGGGCGGTCGTCAAGATCGAAGGTGACCACCGGCGGCGCGGACGGTCGTGGCTGCCGTTCATCGTGCGGCTCTACCTCTACGCCGGGGCCGAGCACGTGCGTGTCGTGCACACGTTCCTGTTCGACTCCGAAGGGCAGAAGGAGTTCGTGGCCGGGCTCGGCGTGCGGGTCGGAGTGCCGATGCGCGACGAAGCCTACGACCGGCACATCCGGATCTCCGGGGACGGCGACGGGCTCCTGCGTGAGGCGGTGAAAGGCATCACCGGCCTTCGCCGGGACCCCGGAGCGGTGGTACGGACGACGCAGCTCGCCGGCCAGAGACTGCCCGACCCGGCCACCTGGGACCAGCGGGTCACCACCCGGCTGCCGCTCATCCCGGCCTGGGGCGACTACACGCTCGCGCAGCTCAGCTCGCAGGGCTACACGATCCGCAAACGCACCAAGACCGGGCACGGGTGGATCGACGTGGACTCGGGCGCCCGGGCCGGTGGGTTCGCCTACGTCGGCGGGGTCAGCGGCGGGCTCGGATTCGGGATGCGGGACTTCTGGCAGCGGTATCCGGCACAACTCGACATCCGGGGCGCCGACACCGCCGAAGCGCAGGCCACGATCTGGATGTGGTCGCCCGAGGCCGGGCCGATGGACACCCGGTTCTACCACGACGGGCTCGGCCAGGACACCTACCCTGAGCAGCTCGAAGGGCTCAACATCACCTACGAGGACTACGAGCCCGGATTCGGTACGCCGTACGGCATCGCGCGGACCACGGAGCTCAGCTTCTTCGCGCTCGGGGCGACTCCCTCCTCCGTGGAGACGGCTGCTCTGGCCCGTACGATCAAGAATCCACCGCAGATCGTGGCGCCGCCCGCGCACCTCGCCGCCGCCGGAGCGTTCGGGGGTCTGTTCGCGCCCGTCGACAGGTCCACGCCGGACCGGGCCAAGATCGAGGACCGGCTCGACTTCCTCTTCGATTACTACCGTGACCAGGTCGAATCCCGCCACTGGTACGGCTTCTGGAACTACGGCGACGTGATGCACACGCCCGACGTGGACCGGCACGTGTGGCGCTACGACGTCGGCGGCTACGCCTGGGACAACTCGGAACTGTCGCCCGATCTGTGGCTGTGGTTCGCCTACCTGCGGTCCGGGCGGGCCGACATCTACCGGTTCGCCGAAGCGATGACCCGGCACACCGGTGAGGTGGACGTCTACCACCTGGGTGAATGGGCCGGGCTCGGCACCCGGCACGGGGTGCAGCACTGGGCCGACAGCGCCAAACAGCAGCGCATCAGCACCGCCGTCTACCGGCGCATCTTCTACTTCCTCACCGCCGACGAACGTGTCGGCGACCTCATGCACGAGCTCGTCGACTCCGACCGGACGTTCCTCGCCCTCGACCCGCTCCGCAAGATCCGCACCGAGCCGTACACACCCGACCCGCACGCCCTGTCGATCGGCCTCGGCACCGACTGGAGCGGGCTGGCCGCGGCCTGGCTCACCGAATGGGAACGCCGCGGGCCGAAAGCCGCGATCGCCGAGAAGAAGCTGCTCGCCACCATGCGCACCATCGGCCGGATGCCGAACGGGTTCGTCACCGGCAGCGGCCTCTACGACCTGGACACCGGTGAGTTCGCGGTCGCCGCCAAGACCGTCAGCGTGTCGCACCTGAGCGCCATGTTCGGGCAGGTGGAGGTCTGCGCGGAGCTGATCGCGCTGGTCGACATGCCGGAGTTCGAGGCGGCCTGGCTCCAGTACTGCCGGCTGTTCAACGGGACCCGGGACGAACAGGCCGCCGAGACCGGCGCCAACTTCGGCAACCTGATCCTCAAGCAGGGTCACTCGCGCCTCACCGCGTACGCCGCCGCCCGCCTCGGCGACGCCACGCTGGCCGCACGGGCGTGGCGGGAGTTCAACGCCACCGACGGTTACACCGACGCCAACCCGTGGCGGACCGTGCCCCTGACCGGCCCGGAGGTGCTCAACGCGGTCGACGACGCCCCCTGGGTCGACACGAACACCACAGCCCTGTACGGCCTGGCCGCCATCCAGAACCTGGCCCTGCTCGCCTGACCGCCAGCCGTCGCTCACACCGGGAACCCACGCCGTATTCCGACGGCTCGCCGTCCGAAGACCGCCAGCCGTCGCTCAGCGCGGGAATGCCGTACGGAAAACCGTGCTGAGCGACGGCTGGCGGTAACGTTCGGGGCCGGACCGGACATGGACGTGACGTGATCTCTCCTGAGGAGCGCTTCCGGCGGGTCTACGCGGCCAACTTCGAGGCGATGCTCGCGTATGCCATGCGGCGCGTCGAGCAGCCCGAGGACGCCTCGGACGTCGTCGCCGAGACGTTTCTGGTGGCGTGGCGGCGCAGCCGTGACCTGCCGCCCGACGACGAGATGCCCCTTTGGCTGTACGGCGTGGCCCGTCGCGTCCTGTCCAACCACCACCGTGGCGGCGCCCGCCGGGACCGTCTCGGTGAACGGCTGCGCCAGCGGATCACCAGTCTCATCGCGGTCGATCCGGGGCATGAGGTGCCGCAGCGGCTCGCCGTGCGGGCGGCGCTGGCCCGGCTGCCGGAAACCGATCGGGAAGTCCTCATGCTCACCGTCTGGGAGGGCCTCCAGCCACGGGAGGTGGCCGAGGTCGTCGGGCTGAGCGCGGGCGCGGTACGGACGCGGCTGTCACGAGCGCGGGCACGGTTGCGGGAACTGGTCGGTGACGATGCGCCGACGCCCGGACATGTACTCGACGTCCTGACCGCGACCGTCCCGGAGGAGGGCCGATGAACGACGAACAGCTCGACGACCTGGTACGGGACGCCGATCCGTACCGGTCGTCAGGCGGGGCGGACCCGAGTCTCCTGGAGGAGATCATGTCCGTACCACATGTCCCGTCCCGGCGTCGTCTCGTCGGAGCGTTCGCCGCGGCAGCGGCGGTGACCGGCGTCATCGGCGCGTCTGTTCTGTTGCCGGACCGGACCGCGCCCGCCCCGGTGGCCGGTCCCGACGTCGTCCTGAACACGCCGGCCGCCGTCCCGTCCAGTGTCTCCACCGGCGGCCAGGGGGCCGGCCGTCAACTGGACCTCGCCTACGCGGTGCGCACTCCGCGCCTGGTCATCGACGAGTCCGGCTGGGAGCTCCAGGTGATCTACGGTCTCACCGACGGGACCGGCAGTGTCACCTACGAGAAGGGCGACCGGAATGTCGACCTGAGCTGGTACCGGGCCGACTACTACCCGAGTTACCTGGAGGACCGCTCGCACACCGGCAGACCGGTGGCGACCCGGGTGGCCGGGTCCAAGGCGAAGATCTTCACCTACAGCAGGCGGGACTTCGCGGTGATGCTCGATCCCCGGGACGGCACCTTCGTCGAGATCCGGGTCCAGGGCGGCGGGGTGGACCGCGCCTTCGTCGAGGAGTTGCTGACCCGGATCAGGCAGGTCGGGCCGGACGAGTTCCTGGCCGCCCTGCCGCCCGAGGTGATCACCCCGGGCGAGGCACGGGAGGCGACCGGGAAGGCGGTCGCCGGTGTGCCGTTGCCGCCGGGGTTCGACGTCGACGGGTTGACCCCGGACGGCGCTTACACCCCCTGGCAGTTCCGGAGCCGGGTCGCCAAGGGGGTGATGTGCGGCTGGACCGGCGAGTGGGTGCGCGCCGTCGAGGCGACGGACGCCCCGGCTGCCGAGACTGCGGTCGCCGCGCTGCGGGGCAGCCGGAACTGGCCGCTGCTCCAGGACCAGACGACCCAGGCCAACTGGACCGTGCACATCTGGCAGCTCATCGACGAGTTGGATCCGCGAAAGCCGCGCGACTTCGAGAACCAGCTGGGCTGTGACAGATAACGGGGGTTCAGCCCGGCCCCGTCACCGATCCGGGCGGCCACTCCGCAGAAGGTGTGGCTGCCCGGATCGGCCGGTCGATCGAGGCGGGCACATGAGTCAGCGGGACGCGACCAGGCGCTGATCGGCGGTGCGGCGCACCAGGTGGACGAGCGCGGCCAGCCGCACCTCGGGCTCGGCCGACTCGTCGGCGGACACGCTGGTCAGCCAGGGCAGAACACCGTCGAAGCCGGTCGGCAGGGCGGCGACGGCCTGGACGATCCGCAGGCGCTGGACGGTGCCGGCCGCGGCCGCAAGGTCAGGAAATTCGAACATGCCCCGCATCATGCCGGGACCCCCTGACATTTCTGGAAGCCCGGCGACAGGATCGGTGTATGCATCCCGACACTCGCGTCGTCAACATCCGCGTCCCGATCCCGGACAGCACGCCGCTGAGCGTGCCGCTCTACCAGACGTCGTCGTTCGCATTCGACGATCCGGAGCCGCTGGCCGACGGCCTGAACCGGCCGGACGGCTCGTTCGTCTACTCGCGGTTCGCCAATCCGACCGTGCGCGCTTTCGAGGAGACCATCGCCGAGTTGGAGGGCGGGGTCGCGGCGATCGCCACCGGCTCCGGCATGGGCGCGGTCTCGCTGCTGCTGCACAGCCTGCTCCGGGCCGGCGATCACGTGATCGCGCAGCACGCCCTCTACGGCGGCACGCATGCCGCGCTGCGCAAACTCGCCGACCGCAACGATCTCACGGTGACCTTCGTGTCCGGGCACGATCCCGAGGAGGTACGGGCGGCGATCACCCCACGGACTCGGGTGCTGTATCTGGAGACCGTGGCCAACCCGACCGGCCACGTGAGTGATCTGCCCGCCCTCGCACCGATCGCCCGGGCGGCCGGGGTCGTGACGATCGTCGACAACACGTTCGCGACGCCGCTGCTGTGCCGTCCGATCGAGCACGGCGCCGATGTGGTGCTGCACTCGGTGACCAAGTTCCTCGGCGGGCACAGCGATGTGACGGGCGGTGTCGTGGTCTTCGCCGACGACGCCCGCTACCGGGAGGTGTGGTCGGAGGCGGTCGAGTTCGGCGCCACCCCGGATCCGTTCGCGGTCTGGCTGACTCTGCGCGGCCTCCAGACGCTGCCGCTGCGGATCGCCAGGCACACCGGGAACGTGGCCCGGGTCGCCGGTTTCCTGGCCGGTCATCGGGCGGTCGAGCGGGTGCTGTGGACGGGCGCCCCCGATCACCCGAGCCACGCGACCGCCGCCGCGTTCGTAGGCGGCTTCGCCGCTCCGTTCTGTTTCGATCTGGCCGGCGGTTACGACGCGGGTCTGCACTTTCAGAAGGCGGTACGGGTGGTCAAGCTCGCGCCGTCGCTCGGTGGCACGCAGACCCTGATCCTGCATCCGGCGTCGAGTTCGCACCGGCAGCTGGACGCGGAGGCGCTGCGGGCGGCGTCGATCAGCCCCGGCACGATCCGCATCGCCGTCGGCATCGAGCACCCCGACGACCTGATCGCCGACCTGGACCAGGCGCTCAGCGCAACCTGACGATCCCGCCCACCCGGGTCGTGCGGCCGTCGGTGTCCGCCCGGACCGCCGACGGCCGCCCCAGCGCGTCCCCCTGCCACACCTCGACCCGCCGGCCGAGGTGCGCGGCGAGGCATCCGGAGCTGTTGGCGTTGGCCACGTCCTCGTCGACGCCGATCGCCGGCGCGAACAGCCGGGCCCACGCGACCGGCCCGTCGAGGTGGTAGACGAAACAGCCGAGCAGCCCGCGGTCCCGGCACTCGGCGGCGAGGCGGGGGAAGTCGGGGGTCAGCGACATCAGCCCGGCATACGGGATGAGCAGACGTGGGGTGCCGGGTGAGGCGACCACGATCCCGCCCGGATCGCCGTCGATGCCGAGCGCGCCGAGCACTCCGCGGAGATCCCCGGCCGGCGGCGTCACGGTGACCGGCCCCTGGTCGAACCACACCTCGATCGCGCCGCCGGCCAGCCGGGTGGCGGTCGCCTCGAACGTGCGCCCGCCGGTCTGCTGGACCACCCGCTGCCCGGCCCGTCCACTTCGGTCC
Source organism: Actinoplanes sp. NPDC026670 (assembly GCF_040638175.1). NCBI lineage: Bacteria > Bacillati > Actinomycetota > Actinomycetes > Micromonosporales > Micromonosporaceae > Actinoplanes > Actinoplanes sp. NPDC026670. The sequence goes on along the minus strand of NZ_JBEZXU010000018.1, from coordinate 55,557 downwards.
AGCAGGACCGCGTGCGCCGCGATCGTCCCGTGCCCGCAGTTGCGCAGCTCTTCCGTACGCGTGAAAAAGCGGACAACCGGAAGGTCGAGGAAGGCGCCGTGCGACGCCCCGCCGGACCTGACGATCGCGCAGCGATCGGCGTCGCTGAAGGCGGCGTCGTCATCGGCGACGACGGTGGGGCTGCCGCCGCTGGAGTCCCGGACGCACGCGTCGACCACGGTGACCACAGTGAATCCTCCGCTCAGGGGCTAGCTTTGCACCTAGTGCAACGATGCACTTAGTGTAGAAGGGTGACCATCGATCGCCGGTCGGCCGTGAAGGCCCGTCATCGGCGCGCCATCCTCGACGCGGCGAACGCGCTCATCTCCGAAGGCGTCCGGTTCAGTGTCGACCAGCTCGCCGAGCGGGCTGACGTGTCCCGGCGCACCATCTTCAACCACTTCACGTCGATCGACGACGTGGTGATCACCGTGTGCACCGAGATGCTGCACGTCGTGATCGACGGGTTCCGCACCACCGTCACCTCCGGTGAGCGGGAGTCGATGTTCACCGACGTCGCCGGGGCGCTGCGGGCCACCGACGTGCCCGGCATCATCTCGTACCTGTGGCGCGCCCTGGGCGGTTTCACCCCGGACAACAAGCAGTCGTCGCAGATCTTCCACGCCACGGTCGTGCGCACCTCCGAGGAGATGGCCCTCGAGCTGGCCCGCAAATATCCCGAAGCCGACCCCCTGGACGCCGCGATCCTGGTCAGCTCACTGATGAACGGCACCGTGGTGATCGCCATCCACTGGATCGCGGTGACCGCCGCCGAGATCGACGAACAATCCCGCGAACTGTGGCGCAACCTGCTCGACCGCATGATCGACACAGTCCGCACCGGCTACTAGCTAGAAGGAAACCGAATTGGCCGAGCTCCTCTACCGCCTGGGCCGCTTCTGCGCCAGGCGTGCCGGCGTCGTCCTGGCCTCCTGGCTGGTGGTCCTGGGTCTCGCCGTCACCGGCTACTTCGTCGCCCGCGGCGAGCTGTCCCCGGTCGTCGACATCCCCGGCACCGAGACCGCGAAAGTGAGCGACCGCCTCGGCGAGCGGCTCCCGGTCGCGGCCGGCGGCAACGGCAAACTCGTCTTCCACACCCCGGACGGCGCTCCGCTGACCGACTCGCAGAAGACGGCGATCTCCGCCCTGCTCAAGTCGACGGGTGAGCTGGAGGGCGTCGCCTCCGCGACCGACCCGTTCGCGATCTCCCAGACGATCGCCGAGCGGCACGCCCAGGTCGCGGACGGCCTGAAGCAGATCGCCGCCGGACGGGCTCAGATCAACGACGGGCAGCAGCAGATCAACCGGGCCAAGGGCGTCTGGGACGACCTGGACGCGGCCACCCGGGCGCAGGTCGACGAGCAGCAGGCCCTGCTGATCGAGAAGAGCACCGAGCTGGAGACGCAGGCCGCCAAACTGGCCGTCGGCCAGCAGCTGCTCACCATGTCGTCGCCGATCCGGCAGGTGTCGGTGGACGGCTCGACCGCGGTCGCGCAGGTCCGGTTCACAGTTCCGCAGCTCGACGTCACCCCGGAGACCAAGGAGCGGGTGGTCGGGCACGTCGACGCGGGGCTGCCCGGTGGTGTCGAGGTCGAGTACTCCAACGAGATCACCCAGGGGCTGCCCGAGATCGTCGGTGTCGGCGAGGTGATCGGCCTGGTCATCGCCGCGATCACGTTGCTGGTCATGCTGCGTACGCTGATCGGCGCCGCCCTGCCCATCCTCAGCGCCCTGGCCGGCGTCGGCATCGGCGTGACCGCGTCGCTGGCGCTCTCCGGTGTGGTGGAGATGCTGTCGATCACCCCGGTCCTCGGCGTCATGCTGGGTCTGGCCGTCGGCATCGACTACAGCCTGTTCATCCTCAACCGGCACCGGCGGCAGTTGCTCGACGGTGTCGACTTCCACGAGTCGATCGGGCTGGCCAACGGCACCTCCGGCAACGCGGTGGTGTTCGCCGGGTCGACGGTGCTGGTCGCCCTGCTGGCGCTGAACATCACCGGGATCCCGTTCCTGGGGCTGATGGGCACCGTCGCGGCGATCTGTGTGGCGGTGGCCGTGCTCCTGGCCGTCACCCTGACCCCCGCCCTGCTCGCGCTGATCGGTAAGCGGGTCCTCAACCGCAAGGCCCACGCCGTGTCGAACGCCGCGGTCAAGCCGATGAGCACCGTCCGGGCCGTGGTCACCGTGCTGGCCCTGCTGGTCGCCCTGGTGACGGTCGCGATCCCGGCGATGTCGATGCGGCTGGGCCTGCCGGACGGCTCGTCCGAGGACACCACGTCCACCCAGTATCAGGCGTACAAGCTGATCGCCGACCGTTTCGGGGCCGGCGTCAACGGCTCCCTGGTCGTCGTGGCCGATCTGCCGGCCGCCGTGACCGGCGACGCTCAGCAGGCCGAACAGGCCCGGATCGGCAACCTGCTCCTCAACCAGAACAACGTCGCCGCGGTCGCCCCGATCGGCGCCTCCGAGGACGGCCGGACCCTCGGCTTCCAGATCATCCCGGAGACCGGCCCGACCACCGCCGAGACCGAACAGCTGGTCCACGACCTGCGCGCGCTCTCCCCGGTCTCCGGCGACGTCACCCTGGGGGTGGCCGGTTCGGCGAGCGGCAACATCGACATCTCGGAGAAGCTGGACAACGTGCTCCCCCTCTACCTGGGGGTGGTCATCGGGATCTCGCTGATCATCATGATCTTCGTGTTCCGGTCGGTCCTGGTACCGGTCACCGCGACGCTCGGCTTCATCCTCAGCCTGTTCGCCACGTTCGGCGGCATCACCGCGATCTTCCAGTGGGGCTGGCTGAGCGCCCTCTTCGGCATCCACGACCCGGGCCCGGTGCTGAGCTTCCTGCCGACGATCCTGATCGGCATCCTGTTCGGCCTGGCCATGGACTACCAGCTGTTCCTGGTGTCCGGCATGCGCGAGGCGTACGCGCACGGCGCTCCGGCCCGGCTCGCCGTCCAGCAGGGCGTCCACGCCGGCCGCACGGTGGTCACCGCCGCGGCGATCATCATGATCTCGGTGTTCGGCGGCTTCATCTTCTCCAACACCGCGATGATCCGATCGCTCGGTTTCGGCCTGGCGTTCGGTGTGCTGGTCGACGCCTTCCTGGTCCGGATGCTGCTCATCCCGGCGGTCATGCACCTGCTGGGCGACTCGGCCTGGTGGATCCCCCGCTGGCTGGACCGCATCCTGCCCAACGTCGACGTGGAGGGCGCCGCTCTCGAACGCGCCCACCCCGTCGTACACCACCCGTCCCATTCGGAACCGGCCGAGCCGGCTCTCCGCTGACCTCCCGGTGGCTGCCGGGTCACGGTCTCCGGCAGCCTCTCCGGTACGGCCACGAAACCGCTCGTGGCTACGACGCGACGTCTTGCCTGCTCCCGGCCGCCAACGCGGCTTTCGGGCGGAGGCCGTCGGTCACCGGGGCCGAACACCCTCGAAGAGCACGTGCAGGATCCGGTCGACGTACTCATGGGTCAGCGGTTCGCCGGTGATCAGGAACGCGAAGTACAGCGGGCCGGACAGAACGGTCATCGCCAGGTCGAGGTCGAAATCCGCCGCGACCTGGCCGTGCTCCCGGGCGATCAGCATGCGCGCGACCACCTTCTCCGCCTGCGGGCGGATGAACCGTTCGTTGAGCCCGGCCGCGACCGCGGGATCGTGCTGGGCCTCGGCGACCAGGGCCTGATAGAGCCGGTTCCACGGCGGGACGCCGAGCAGGTCGACCGCGGCGTGGACCTGGGTCCGCAGGTCGGCCGCGAAGTCGCCGGTGTCCGGGATGTCCAGGGCCGGGGCGTTGAACGACAGCAGTGAATCCAGGAAGAGCAGCCCTTTCGAGGACCATCGGCGGTAGACGGTGTGCTTGCCGACGCCCGCCCGGGACGCGACGCCCTCGATGGTCAGCTTCGAGTAGCCGACCTCCAGAGCCAGGTCGAGCGCTGTCCTCATGATCATCTCAGTGCGGTCGGCCATGCCGCCATCCTAACCGAACGGCACGGCACGTGCCGTGTTGACAGGCCGCCCTCAGACATCCATGCTCATGAAACGGCACGGAACGTGCCGTGCCGTTTCAATCGAAGGGTGTGCCATGAGCAAGGTCTGGTTCATCACCGGCTCGTCCCGCGGCCTCGGCCGGCAGTTCGCTGAGGCCGCGCTGTCCCGCGGCGACCGGGTCGCCGCGACCGCCCGCGACACCGCGAGCCTGGCGGATCTGTCCGCCTCCTACGGCGACGCCGTACTCCCCCTCGACACCGACGTGACCGACCGGACAGCCGTTCTCGGCAGCGTCCAGCGGGCACACGCGCACTTCGGCCGGCTCGACGTGATCGTCAACAACGCCGGGTACGCCCAGCTCGGCGCGATCGAGGAGCTGACCGAGCAGCAGTTGCGCGACCAGTTCGAGACCAACCTGTTCGGCGCGTTCCGGGTGATCCAGGCCGTCCTGCCGATCCTGCGCGCCCAGGGCTCCGGGCACATCGTGCAGCTGTCGTCGGTCGCCGGGCTGATCGCCATGCCGCTGGGCAGCGCCTACCACGCGTCCAAGTGGGCGCTGGAGGCTCTCAACGAAAGCCTCGCCGGAGAGGTCCGCGAATTCGGCGTCAAGGTGACAGTGATCGAGCCGGCCGGGTTCGCCACCCGCTCCGGCAAGAACCCCAACCCGCTGAACAACGGTCACGTGGCCACCCCCGATCCGGTCTACGACGGCCTGCGGGTGCGCCTGGCCGAGCTGGTCGGCGGCATGCCGGCGGGCGACCCGGCCGCCGCTGCCCGGACGCTGCTCACCATCGTCGACTCGGACACGCCACCCCTGCGGGTGCTCTTCGGACAGGGCTTCCACCCGCTGCTCGAGAAGGTCTACGCCGACCGGCTCCGGACCTGGGACGAGGGCCGGGACCTGTCGGTGGCCTCGCACGGCACGCCGGTCGCGGCCTGAGCACCCGGAGAGCCGACGATGAACCTGACGTTGTGGATCGCCACCGGCCTGCTGGCCGCGGCCCTCCTGGTCAGCACGTCCAAGATGTTCGTGCCCCGGGAGAGGATCGCGGCCACCGGACCCGCCGCAGAGTGGATCATGGACTTCAGCCCGCGCTCGCTACGGGTGATCGGTGCTCTCGAACTGGCCGCCGTGGCCGGGCTGATCCTGCCAGCCGTGCTCGATGTCGCCCCGGTCCTGGTGCCGGTCACCGCGATCTGTGTGGCAGCGCTGTTCGCGTGCGCCGCGGCCATGCGGGCCCGCCGGGGCGAACGCCTGACGATCGCCCCGGACCTCGTCTACCTGGGACTGGCGGTGTTCGTCGCGTGGGGGCGTCTCGGCCCCTGGGCGTTCACCGGCTGACCCGGCCGGCCCAGGGCCAGGAGCACGAAGGCGACGACCGCAGCCAGGGTACGAACGGTGTGGGCCAGCTGCCACCGGTCCCGTACCTCGGCCCAGCCGGCCGGCGGGGACCCGGCGTTCCAGCCCACCTGCTCGGCGTTGATCGGCAGGTTGACCACCACGGTCAGCCCCATGACCAGGGCCAGCAGCAGGAAGGCGACGACGACCGGCCATCGGGTGGCCGCCCGGCGACGCAGCAGGACGAGCACCCCGGTGGCGGCCAGCGCCGGCAACAACGTGACGACGGCGAGCTTGTCGAGGTCGGCCAGCTCCACCAGCCGGACCTGGGTGTAGACCGTGCCGTCGAAGCGGCGCAGCGAGACCTCGAGCACGAGGACCGCGGTGAGAAAGCCGGCGAAGAGGCCGGTGCAGACCAGCCCGATTCCCTTCACGGCGGTCAGCTCCCCGCGAACGCGGCGCGGTGGTCCTCGGCCCAGGTGGCGTAGGTCCGGGCCGGCCGGCCCAGCACCCGGCAGACGTCGTCGCCGGCCGGCCCGGCCGCCCGGGCGTAGTCGGCCTGCGAGCCCAGGAGCCGGTCGGGCACCTCGGCCGGCAGTCCCGCGGCGATCATGCCGCCGCGGATCGCGTCCGGGGTGACCTCGGCGAAGGTGAGCGGGCGGCCGAGCACGGCGCCGAGGGTGGCGACCTTGTCCGGCTGGCTCAGCGACTGTGGGCCGGTGAGCAGGTAGGTGCGGCCGGCGTGGTCCGGGCCGGCCAGGGCGAGCGCGGCCACCGCGGCGATGTCCCGCTCGTCGACGGTCGAGGTCCGCGCCTGCGCATACGCCCCGCGCACGATGTCGCCGCCCCGGATCTGCCCGGCCCAGGCCAGGGTGTTGGCGGCGAAGTCGGCGCAACGCAGGACCGTCCAGTCCAGCCCCGAGCCGACGGCGAGTTCCTCGGCCGCCTGGAACTGCTCCCGGAACCGGGGCTCGCCGGCCGGGTGGGGCACAGTCACCGAGGAGAGCACGACGATCCGCCGCGCTCCGGCCCGGCGGGCATGCGTGAGCACGCCGGCGGCGGCCGGGCCGGCGGCACGCGGGCTGAGCAGCACGGCCCGCACCTCCGCCAGGTCCGGGATCTCGTCCGGGTGCACGCTGAACGCGCCGGCCGGGAGCACGGCCTGCCGGTTGCGGGTGACTGCGGCGACCGGCAGGCCGCGCCCGGTCAGCAGCCGGACCGTCTCGCGGCCGACGACTCCGGTGGCGCCGAGGATCAGGATCATGACGGAACCCCTCTCGCTTTCGTACTATACGAAAGTCAAAGTAATTTTAGTTTGGGGTTCGTACAATATGAGTTCCGTAACACCTCGCAACCGCCGGCAGGCCACCGTCCAGATCAAGGACGGTCTGCGCGACCTGCACAACGAGTTGTCCACGCTGAACCGGCAGATCGGCACCCGACTCGCCATCAAGGACACCGACATGGACTGCATCGACCTGATCAACCGGCACGGGCCGATCAGCCCGAGCAACCTGGCCCGCCAGGCGGGTCTGCACCCGGCAACCGTGACCGGCGTGCTCGACCGCCTGGAGCGGGCCGGCTGGATCGCCCGGGAACGAGACCCGGCCGACCGGCGGGCCGTCACCGTCCGGGCGCTGCCCGACCGCGGACGGGAGATCTACCAGTTGTTCGCCGGCATGAACACGGCGATGGACACCATCTGCGCCGACTACGACGACCAGCAGCTCGCCGTCATCGCCGGGTTCCTGCAGCGGGTCACCGGCGCCGGGACCGCGGCGGCCCGTGCGCTCGCCCAGGACAGCGGCGCGCCGGACTAAGATCGTCACCTATGTCTGCTGCCGACCGGGATCCGCGCCGCGCCGTGGGCGCCGAACTGCTGTCCACCTCGCCGGTGACCCTCTTCCACCGTGTCCCGGTTCTCCAGCAGGCGCTGCGGCGATTGCGCGAGTCCGGATACCACGTGGTGGAGCTCGACGCGGGCGCCTGGCGCTCCGGCCGGGAGATGCACGCCGACCTCGCCCGCGGCCTGGACTTCCCGGCCTACTACGGCAACAACCTCGACGCCTTCAACGACTGCCTCGGCGACGTCACCGGCCGTGCTTACGGCTTCCCGGAGGACGCCACCGGTCTGGTCCTGGCGCTGACCGGATTCGACGGCTTCGCCACCGGACTGCCCGGCCTGGCGCACGGCCTGCTCGACGTAATCGCCGTCCGCTCACGCGGCGCTCTGCTCTCCGGCGAGCAGCTGATCTGCCTGATCCAGTCGGCCGATCCGCGTTTCTCCACCGCGCCGGTGGGCGCCACCCCGGTCGTCTGGAACCCCGCCGAGTGGCACGACGGCCTCCGCGGCGGGTGAAGACGGCCGGTCACACCCGCTGCTGGAACCGGTCGAGCATGGCGCGGACCTCGGTGGCCGTGCTGTTGGCACCGAACAACTCGGTGCCCGGCTCCATCCGGACCCCGTCGGCCAGCGCCCCGGCCACCACCGGGTCGAAGCCGAGCCGGTCGACGATCGCGGCCACCTCAGCCAGGTCGGCCGGGTCGTCCCCGGCGATGGCGACGGCCTTGCGCCCGGGTGCGCCGGCGGGCCGGGCCTCCTCCTCGACGACGTGATAGCCGACGTGGTTGAACGCCTTGACCACCCGAGCCCCGGACAGGAAGTCACGGACCAGTGAGCTGGTGTCCGACCGCAGGTCATCACGGATGCCGTCGACCTCCCACCAGTAGTTCATGGCGTCGATCACCAGCTTGCCGCGCAGCGCCGCCGCCGGAACGGTCCGGTGCTTGCCGAGCGGCAGGGCGAGCACGACCACGTCGGCCTGCTCGGCAGCCTCGACCGCGGTGACGGCCGTCGCGCCCGGCGCCAGCACCGTGACGATGAGCCCGATCTTCGACGGGTCGCCGGAACCGGCGATCAGCACCCGATAGCCGGCCGCGACCGCGAGACGGGCCAGCACGGTGCCGAGTTTCCCCGCTCCGAGAATGCCGATGGTCGTCATGGCCGCCCCTCCCAGGTAGTTGACGTGTCATCCAACCGGCCGGGGCAGCCGTTCATTCCCGCCGCCTCGCACCCGGCAGAATTCCCGTGCCTCCGGCGAATTCCGGGGATCCGCTTGCAGCGGACGCCGTCCGCCGGTGCGTCTTCGAGGTGATGGCAACTGATGGGGCAGTGATGACGTTCGAGAGTTTCGTGGCCGAGCACGGTCAGGCGCTGGTGCGGCTGGCGTTCGTGCTCACCAGCAACCGGCAGCACGCCGAGGATCTGGCGCAGAGCGCGCTGGTCGACGCCTATCGCAACTGGGCGAAGGTGTCCGCTGCCCGAAGACCCGATTCCTACGTGCGCAAGGTGCTCGTCAACGCCCACCTGAGCTGGCGGCGGCGACGCTGGACGACCGAGCGCCCCAGCGAGATCGGCGAGGCCGCGGCCGGTCTGCTGCCCGACCCGGGCGACGCCTACGCCGAGCGTGATCATCTGCGCACCCTGCTGGCCGGTCTGGCGCCACGGGCCCGGACCGTGCTGGTGCTGCGCTACTACGCCGACATGAGCGACGCGGTCATCGCGGAGACGATGGGCATCACCGAGAGCACGGTCCGTGCCACCGCCTCCCGCGCCCTGGCCACCCTCCGGGAAGACGCCACACAGCAGGCGGCTGACACCGGCCCCATGCGGATCACCGCGCCGCAGGACGGGCCGGTCACCTCCGCGAAAGGCACTCCGAGCGTCCCGCTCACCACGGGGCGAATCACCGGCAATGTCCTGGAGGGACAATGAGCGACCTGATCGAGCAGCAGTTGCGTGACCTGTTCGCCGCCGACGCGGACGCCGCCCCACGCCCGTCCGACCTGGTGACGGGCACCCGGCGGGCCGCCCGGGAACAGCGGCTGCGCACCGGTGCGTGGGCGCTGGCGGCGAGTGTCGTCGCGGTCACCGCCACGGCGTTCGCGGTGTGGCCGCCCGCCCCCGAGCCGGTGCCCTTCCCACAGGTGGCGTCCCCACCCACCGATCCGGTCCGGGCGCCGGGGACGCTGTCGGCGACGCCCGGCTACGGCCCGGGCACGCGCTTGTCGATGCGCCCGGTGGCCCAGGTCCTGGACCTGGCCGCGGACACCGCAGCCAAGGCGGCTGACGTGGTGCCCGAGCCGGGTCAGTTCCTGTACACGCGGACGGTGGGCCGGGACGGGCGGGTCCTCGCCGAGCGGTGGTATTCGATCGACGGCACCCGCGACGGCCTCGGTTTCAACGTGCAGGGTGGGGTGGTCGACCGGTTCGCCTTCCCCGGCTGCCGCGACGGGCGTTACGTCTCCGGCCCGGACCAGGGCGGCCCCTGCGAGACGGATCCGGCCTACCGGCCCGACCTGCCGGAGGACGCTGAGGCGATGGCCGGTTACCTCAACCTGTCGACCTCCCACCTCGACGACGATCCGGCGGAGAACAAGACGAACGGCATCGCCAAGAACATGTGGACGCTGGGTTCCTCCCGGTTTCTGCGGCCGGCGCAGCGGGCCGCGCTGTTCCAGGCTGCGGCGCGTATTCCCGGGATCGCGGTGGTCGACGACGCCGTGGACGCCGCCGGCCGCACCGGCACCGGAGTGACGTGGACGTTCGGCGGGTACAAAGCGATGTGGATCTTCGATCCGGAGACCCACGCCTTCCTCGGCAGCGACCTCGACACCGTCGAGCAGGCGGTCGTCGACGAGGTGGGTGACCGACCAGCCAGGTGACCGACCCGGCGGTGGCACGCCCAGAAAAAGGCAGGCCACACGCGGGCCGGTCAGCGCGCCACCAAAGCCGGTCAGCGGCCCGGCGAACCGGCAGGCCGGCGAACCGACAGGCCGACAGCCCGGCGGACCGGCAACCGGCAGACCGACCGACCGCGCGTCGGCGGGGCGGTCAGCGGGCCAGCCAGCCTCCGTCGACCGGGAGGACGGCGCCGTGGACGTAGCGGGCCGCGTCCGAGGCCAGGAAGACGACCGCGCCTTTGAGGTCGTCCGGGGTTCCCCAGCGGCCGGCCGGGATGCGGTCGGTGATGGCCGGGGCCCGGGCCGGGTCGGCGCGGAGTTCGGCAGTGTTGTCGGTCTCCATGTAACCGGGGGCGATGGCGTTGACGTTGACCCCGAAACCGGCCCACTCGTTGGCCAGCGCCCTGGTCAGGCCGAGTATGGCGTGTTTGCTCGCGGTGTAGGCGGGCACCCGGATGCCGCCCTGGAAAGAGAGCATCGAGGCGATGTTGATGATCTTGCCGTGGCCCTGGGCGATCATCCGGCGGCCGGCCGCCTGGCTCAGCTGGAAGGCGGCGTCGAGGTTGACCGCGAGGACGTCGTCCCAGTCGCCGGCGGTGACCTCGGCGGCCGGGGCTCGGCGGATGATCCCGGCGTTGTTGACCAGGATGTCGATCCGGTCGAGTTCGGACACGTAGGCGTGCAGGTCGGCGGTGGCGAGGTCGAGTTCCTTGCTGCCGACGGCGATCACCGAGGCGCCGGCCTCGGCCAGGGCGTCAGCGCACGCCCGGCCGAGACCACGGTTGCCGCCGGTGACCAGAGCCACCCGCCCGTCGAGGCGGAAGCTGTCCAGGATCACGAGTCAGAGGCCCAGATTGCGCAGAGTGGGCACGGTCTGGCCGACCCACTTCAGGGTGGTGTCCTCGTGGGCGCCCTGGGTGCGCTGGGTGCCGGCCAGGAACCACAGGTAGTAGGTGGTGTAGCCGGGCGCGCTGACCACCGTGTGGTATCCCTCGGGCATCATGTGCATCCCGTGGTCGCGGACGGTGAAGTTCTCCTCGTAACCCTCGTCGGTGTAGAGGCGGCAGATCCCGAACCCGCCCTCGGGCGCGACGCGGAAGTAGTACATCTCCTCGTGCGCGGCCTCGGCCGGCAGGTTGTCGTTCTTGTGCCGGTGCGGCGGGTAGGTGCTCCAGTTCCCGGACGGCGTGTACGTCTCCCCCACGATCAGGCGCCGGGCGGGCAGCGACGGCTGGGCGATCTCGGTCAGGATCTGGTGGTAGTCACGGCCGAAGTTGGCCCCGCCCCAGCGGCCGTCGGCGACCTGCGAGGGCTCGATGACATACGGGTCGGTGACCAGGTCGCTCGGGGCGCTGGGCAGGGCGATCTCGACCGCGCTGACCGCCTCGATCGAGATGTCGGAGTCCCGTGGGATGTAGACGGAGTGCGGCTTGCCGCTGAAGACGTCCGCCCGGCCGCCGACCGACGCGAACTTCGACCCTCCGACGGTGAAGTTCGCGGTTCCGCCGAGGATGACGGCCAGGATCTCCCGGTCGCCGGAGGACCCCGTCCAGGTCTCGCCGGGCGACAGCGTGAGCAGCTGGAAGTCGAGGATCGAGCACGGGTTGAACGGCAGGGTGTTGAGGCCGGGCGTGGCCGGGATGTAGCAGTGGTACTTGTAGTCCATCGGAGGTTCTCCTTACCAGGGGTGGGTCCAGCCGGGCCGGGTCACGCGGGCGAGGGCTTCCAGGTAGAAGTAGTCGCCCCACAGGTTTCCCTCGTCGACCCCGACGGCCTTGGGTTTGTCGTAGACGCCGTGCAGAAGAAGGGCGTTGGAGCCCGGGTTGCCGAGGGTCGAGTAGTCGTCGATCAGCGAGCGCAGAATCCGTCCGGCCGCTGCCCGGTACTGGTCGGCCAGCGACGACGGGACGAAGGCGGCCAGTTCGAGCAGCCCGTTGACCGCGATGGCGGCTGCCGAGCTGTCCCGTTCCTCCTGGGCCGCGGCGGAGGTGAAGATCAGGTCCCAGTACGCCACCCCGTCCGGCGGCAGGTGGGCCAGGAAGTAGTCGGCACACCTGATCGCCGCCCGCAGCAGGGTCGGGTCCCCGGTGTACTGGTGGTTGAGCGTGAACCCGTAGATGCCCCACGCCTGCCCGCGGGCCCAGCAGGATTCGTCCGCGCTGCCCTGCTCGGTCTCCCCGCGCAGCGGCGCACCCGTGACCGGGTCCCAGTAGAACGTGTGGTAGGTGGTGTCGTCCGGCCGCAGGATGTGGTCACGCAGCTGAGCGGTGTGCCGCCGGGCCGCGGCCGCGTACCGGGGGTCGCCGCTGGTCCGGCTGGCCCAGAACAGCAGCGGCGTGTTCATCAGGCTGTCCACGATGGTGCGCCCCTGCTGCCGGGGGTCGGCGAGGTCACCCCACGCCTGGATGATCCCGGCCGACGGCAGCACCCGCCGCATCAGGTGATCGGCGGCGGACAGCGCGGCCCGTTTGGCCTCCGGGTCACGGTTGCGCCGCCAGGCGGTGACGCAGGACAGCGTGTAAAGGAACCCGAGGTCGTGGGTGTCCAGGTCGATCTCCCGGTCGACCCGCTCGACGAACGACCGGACGTGCCCGGTGGCCGCCTTCCGATAGGTCTCGTCGCCGGTCAGGTCGTGCGCCAGCCACAGCATCCCGGGCCAGAAACTGGTGGTCCAGCCGATGTTGGCCGGCCGCGGCCGATAACGGTCATCGACAGTCGTGTCGTCCGGGTACCGATCCCCGAACTCGGCGATGTTGGCGTCGATGGTGCGCAGGGCGGCGCTCACCGCGGTTCCGGTCTGGTCGGCGATCGCCGTCATGTCGTCCTTCCGATTGTGGTCAGGGTGAACCGGCTGTTCGCCCACACGATGTAGAGCAGCGGGCTGGCCGCCACACCGATCGCGATCGCCGGCCGGGCCGCCAGCAGCACCTCGAACAGCACCAGCACGACCAGCGAGAACAGGCTCAGGTACCAGCGGCGCAGCCCCAGGTAGGCGCCGGCCCGGGCCAGGTCGCGCAGCCGGGCGTCCGGCCGTTCGGCCAGCGCCACGAGCGTCAGCACGGTGGTGATCACGATCAGGGTCATGACGACGGCGATCACCGGCAGCAGCACGGCGCCGGCGGTCCGCCCGGCGAGCCAGGCCGCGTCGACGCCGAGGACCAGCAACGCGACGGTGGCGAGCGAACCGGCGGTCAGCGCGCGTCGCGCCGAGCCGCGCCAGGCGTCCCAGAAAACCTTCCAGACCCCTCGGTCGTACGCCCGGAGCACCGCGAAAACCGCAACGAGGGCGGGCCCGCCGAGCGGCGCGAACAGCACGAGCAGTGGCCAGGTCCGCCCCGGATCGGTGGTCAGCACGATCAGCACGAGCGGCGCGCAGGCGATCGCGAGCAGCAGGTTCGTCAGCAGCGCGACGTGCGCCGCCTCGAAGATCCGGCCCCAGTTCATCCTTTTAGCCCCGTGGTCGCGATGCCCTCGACGAAGTACCGCTGGCCGAGCAGGAAGACCACCACGATCGGCAGCACCGACAGCACCGACCCGGTCATGATCAGCGCGTATTCGGCGTTGTACTGGTTGATGAACGACTTGAGCCCGATCTGGATCGTCCACAGGTCGGGGCTGCGCAGGTAGATCAGCGGCCCCATGTAGTCGTTCCAGGTGGTGACCGCGGTGATCAGGGTGAGGCTGGCCAGCGCCGGAACCGACAGCGGCAGCATGATCCGCCGGTAGATGCCGTACTCGCTCATCCCGTCGATGCGCGCCGCGTCGAGCAGCTCGTCGGGAACCGTCTCGTAGAACTGCTTCATCATGAACACGCCGAGCGCGCCGAACGCCTGCAACGCGACGATCGACCAGAGCGAGTCGGTGAGCTGGAGCTTCGACATCATCACGAACTGCGGGACCATGTAGGACTGCCACGGCACGGCCAGGGTGCCGATGTAGGCGAGGAACAGCACGTCCCGCCCCGGGAAATGGATCTTGGCGAAGCCGTACGCCGCGAAGCTGCCGGTGAGGACCTGGAGCAGGGTGACGACCGCCGACAGGAAGACGGTGTTGCCCAGCCAGGTGGTCATGTTCGACTTCGACCAGATGTCGGCGTAGTTGCTCCACACCGGATCGGTGGTGATCCACTGGACCGGGATGGTGAAGACGTCGTTGTTGCTCTTCAGCGACGACAGCACCATCCAGTAGAACGGCAGCAGCACCACGACTCCGGCCGCCCCGAGAGCGAGATACCCGAGGATGCGCCAGGCGCGCGGCTTCCGCCGTACCGAATCAGGGGTGTCGGTTTGTGAGGTCGGCGAAGCCGATGTGAGGAGGGTGGTCATCACGAGCTCCTGCGTTTGTTGACGACGAACTGGATGACCGTCACCACCAGGCAGATCGCGAACAGCACGATGGAGACCGCGGACGCGTACCCGAACTGGTTCTCCTCGAAGCCCTTCCGGAAGATGTACTGCGCCAGCACCAGCGTCGACTGCCCCGGGCCGCCGTTGGTCATCACCAGGATCAGGTCGAAGACCTTGAAACTGCCGATGGTGAGCAGCACGGTGATGAAGAAGGTGGTGGGCCGCAGGCCGGGCAGGGTGACCGCCCGGAACCGCTGCCACGCCGACGCGCCGTCGACCTTGGCCGCCTCGTAGAGCTGCCCCGGGATGGTCTGCAGCCCGGCCAGGAAGAGCAGCATGTAGTAGCCCATGTCGCGCCACGTGCCGACGATGATGACGGCCGGCATCGACCAGTCGGCCGAGGTGGTCCAGCCCGGCGGGTGGTCCACGCCGATCCACCGCAGCAGCTCGTTGACCGGCCCGTATCCCGGGCTGAACAGCATGTTCCAGATCTGCGCGATGGCGACGATCGAGGTGATGTACGGGAAGAACGCGACCGTACGGAAGAACGCCACCCCACGCAGCTTGCGGTTGAGCAGCAGCGCCAGCCCGAGCGAGACGCCCAGGGTGAGCGGGATGTGGAAGGCCGCGTAGTAGAGGGTGTTGCGCAGCGCGGTCCAGAACGTGGTGTCCGCGGCCATCTGCCGGAAGTTGTCCAGCCCGGTCCAGGTGGCCCCGCCGAACACGTTCCATTCGGTGAACGCGTAGTAGAACAGCAGGCCCACCGGGATCAGGGTGAGGACCAGGAAGCCGATGAAGTTCGGCAACAGGAAGCTCAGCCCCACCGCGGTGTTACGCCACCGCCGGCGGCCCGTCGGCATCGTCGTCATGTGCGGTCTCCTAGAGGTGCCGCGGGCCCGGTCCCCGTGCCGGGCCCGCGGAGTTTCACTTGTTCAGGACCTCGTTCTTGGCCCGGTCCTGTGCCTTGGTGATGGCCGCGTCGATCGGCGTCGTGCCGGACAGGACCTCGGTGTGCAGGTCCTTGAGGATGTTCTGCAGCGGCGCCGTGTACTTGGAGACCGGGTTCTCCGGCTTGGTGTCGTGGGTGGCGAAGGTGAACTTCGACAGGTCGTCGCTGGGCGCGCCCTTGAGCGCGAAGATGGTGTCGGCCACCGAGCTGTTGTCGGCGGGCGTGACCCCGATCCCGGCGAGCGCCTTGGCGGCGTCCGCGCCGGCCGCGTAGGCCAGGAACTCCTTGGCCGCGGCGATCTTCTTGTCGCTGATCTTCGGGTTGATGCCGAGCCCGGTCGGGTCGGCGAAGGTGAGCGGAACGGCCGAGGTGCCGGTGGTCGCCTTGGTCAGCTGCGGCGCCGGCGCGATGCCCCACTCGAAGGTGTCGGCGTCGCCCTTGGCCTGCTGGTTGAGCAGGGTCGCGATGTACCAGGTGCCCATCACCATCATCGCGGCCGACTGCTTACCGAACTGGGCCTGGTAGGTGAGGCTGTTGGTGGTGGCGTCACCGAGGCTGACCTGCGCGCCGGCCGCCTGGAGGTCGAGGCTGGTCTGGTAGTACGGCTTGAGGAAGGCGTAGTCGCCGCTCTCCAGGCTGGCCCCGGCGGTCTGGGCCAGCGCGAAGCCCTGGTCGGTGGATTGCCAGGTGTGCTGGTACGCGCCGAGCGCCTTGTCCCCGGCCGCCTTCAGCTTCGTGGTCAGCTCCTTGGCCGCGGTCGCGTACTCGGCCCAGGTCCAGCTGCCGTCCGGGTGCTTGACGCCGGCCTTGTCGAACAGCGCCTTGTTGTAATAGAGCACCCACGAGTCGGCCCGGTACGGGATCGCCCAGGTCTTGCCGTCCACCTGGTAGGCGCTGACCCCGCCGACCTTCGGCCCGAGCTTGCCGGCCACGTCGGAGACGTCGACCAACTGCTTGCCGTCCTGGTAGGTGTAGAAGTTCTTCAGGTTCTTCTGCACGTAGATGTCCGGGGCCTTGCCGGCGGCCAGGTCGGCGATCATCTGGGTGTCGTAGTTGGCGGCGTCGTATTCCTTGAGCTCGACCACGATGTCCGGGTGCGAGGTCTTGAAACCGTCGGCGAGGGTCTTGAACTCCGGCGTGGTCGCCAGACTCCACCCGGCCAGGGTGAGCGTGACCGGGCCGGACTCCTCGGCATCACCGCCGCTGCTGCAACCGGTGATGCCGAGCAGGAGCGCCGTGACGGCGGCGAGGGAGCGCTTCATCTCTACTCCTCTATGTCGATTCTGGTGTGTGTGAGAACGGCGTCGGGCCAGACGACCCGGACGTGCCCCTGGTGGATCTCGGCGCGGCACGTCGTCTCCGCCGGGTCGGTGGACAGTTCGACGAGCACGGCGATCCAGCTCTCCGGAATCGGGAACTCGATCCATGGCACCCGGACCGGGCCGCCGAGCGGGGACGCGTCGTCGTGTTCGGTTTCGCCCGCCGCGCCCGCGCCGATGATCGGCGTGAGACGCGAGACGAGCCCACCGGTCGCGGGCCAGCCGCCGATCCGCAGGCGGACGGCGTCCGGCACGGCCTGCGTGACCCGGACGAGCCGGACCTCCCAGGGCCCCCGGACCAGCGAGAACGTGGTGATCCGCCCGGCTGGGCGGAGCTTTCCGGTGCGGCCGGAGCCGTGGTCCCGGCCCGGCGGGTCCGGTTCCAGCCAATGCGCTTGGGTCACCGATCCGGCAAACCCCAAAGACCCCTCGGCGCGTACGGCCAGAGTGCGCATGCCGGTGCGGTGCGAGTGCCGCCCGGCCGCGCAGACGAGGACCACCGACTGGTCCTCGGGGTCGGTCCAGCCGCTCTCGTCGAGAACGGGAGCGGTCGCCGTCGAGTAGCCGATCCGGGCGTAGAGCGGTGAGTCGCCGCCCGGCACGCCCTCGTCGCCGTGATCGGTGCCGTGGTTGATGACCCGGACGATGCCGTCGGCCCGGGTGCCGGCGATCAGCCAGCCCGGGGCGCGCACGGCGCGGAGCACGTCGCCGGTCTCCACCGGCAGCGGCTCAGCAGGCGCGGCCCACACCGGATGATCCGCCGGGAGGGCCACACCGAGCAGGCCCTTGCTGGCCCAGTAGGGCGAGCCGGGACCGGAGTAGGACTGGGCGAGCCGCGGCCACGGCCCGTGCCAGCCGAGAGTGAGCAGGTCACCGTGGGTTTCTGCGTGGGTTTCGAAGTGCCCGACGACCTTGCCGGCGGCATGCCGCAGCTGGCCGGGCGCGTGGGACGGGACGTCGGCGAGGATCCCGGCCCAGAACGGAGCGGCCGCGGCGAACCGGTAGATCAGGCTGCGGCCCTGGATCAGCGGCGAGCCGTTCGCGCCGGTCAGGGCGAGCGCGTCGGTGAGGAAGCGGTCGAGCAGGTCCCGGTCGACCGGGCGCAGGCCGGGCGCCCCGGACATCCGTGACCAGAGGACCGGGTAGAGGTGCAGGGCCCAGCCGGTGTAGTGGTCGTAGGCCCGTGACGAGCCGTCGGACAGCCAGCCGTCGGCCCGCCGGAACGTGTCGTGGGTGGCCAGGTCCGCCGCCATCTCGGCCGCCGAGTACGGGCCGCCGACCGAGCGCAGGAACGTCTGCACGACCAGGCGGAACCACACCCAGTTGATCCGCGGGTAGGTGTCGTCGCCGACGGCCGGGGCCAGGTAGTCGACGATCCGCTCCTGGACACGGGGGTCCAGGCGGTCCCAGATCCACTCACGGGTCATGTCGAGGATCAGGGCGATCGACGCCGCCTCCACTTTGGCCTGGGCGTGTTCGGTCAGGCGTACCCATCGATCGGGGTTTGCCGGATCGGTGCCCGCCGCAAGGCCTGACGCGTATCGCTCGACCAGGTGATCGAGGCCCTGGCCGCGCTCGCCGGCCAGGCGGAAGCCGGCCAGCAGGAACGTCCGGGCGAAGCCCTCCAGACCGTCGACCGCACGCCCGTAACCACCCTCGGCGCCGGGCAGCGTGATCAGCGCGTGCGACGGCGAGGCGTGCCGGGATGCGGCGGCGAGCAGACGGTCGGCGAACCCGGTCCAGTCGGCACGGGTGTCGAAGGCAGGTGGCACTTCACGCTCCGGAGTCGGTCGGGCGGGTACCTGTGATCGGTTTCCGGGAAGTAAAACGCTCACAATCGACCATGTCAATGAGTACTTCGCTCAGGTCGCGACAGAAGTGATCGGATAACGTCGTGACCTGGCCGTTTAGGAGGACTAACAGCTAACCGATCGGCTCCCCGAGCACAGCCCGATCGTCACAGGACGATGAAAGTGATCTGATACGATCGCTTTCGATCACGGGGAGGGGACCATGTACGTGCCACCGGCGACCGACCGCGCGGTGTGGCGGACGGCGGACGAGCCGACCCTCCACGAGCTGTCCGAGCGCGCCCGCGCCACCCTCGGCACGCCCTGGCCCACTCCCCTGGCCCGCGACTTCGCCCGCTACTTCCGCGACGGCGACCGGGACACCTACGAGCAGGCCATCTGGGGCCGGCACCAGCGGCTGGCCCGGGCCGTGGTGCTGGCCGCGGCCACCCTCGACCCGGTCTGGCTCGACGAGGTGGCCGACGGGGTCACCCTCTTCTGCGAGCAGAGCACCTGGTGCTGGCCGGCCCACGACGACACGTTCACCCGGCACGGCTCGGTGCTGCCGACGGTCACCGACCCCTACGTCGACCTGGGCGCCGGTGAGGTCGCGGCCGACCTGGCATGGACCGATCACGTGCTCGGCGCGCAGCTCGACGAGCGCTATCCGGGGTTGCGCGCCCGCATCCGGCACGAGGTCTCGGTGCGAGTGCTCCAGCCCTTCATCGAGCGGCGCGACTGGAGCTGGCTCGGTCTCGACGGTCACGTGCACAACTGGAACCCGTGGATCCACAGCAACGTGCTGATCGCCGCGACCCTGCTGGGCTTCTCCGGTCCGTTGACCGACCTGGTCATCGAAGGGATCGGCCGGTATGGCGCGGCCGTGCCCGCCGACGGCGCCATCGACGAGGGCTACCACTACTGGTGGCACGGCGCGCTGCCGTACCTGGAGACCCTGGAACGGCTCGGCCACGACCTCGACCCGGCGCTGATCGACTTCCCGCATCGCGTCCACCTGGGCGGACCCTGGTATCTCAACCACGCCGACGGACCCGCGCGGCCGTCACCACACCAGCCGTGGCACGTGCTGCACCGGCTGGCCGGTGTGGTCGGCGCCCGTGACGCCCGCGCCCACGCCGCCACCCACCGGCGGCCCGGCGAGGCGGTCGCCCACGAGAGCCACGGCCTCGGTTACCTGCTCCAGGCGGTCGTCGACCAGGACTGGATCGCCGCCGCCCCGGGAGCGTCGCCGCTGCCCCGTGACGTGTGGTTCCCGTCCACGCAGGTGCTGCTGGCCCGCCCCGCCGCGGGCAGCGCCGCCGGGCTGACCCTGGCGATCAAAGGCGGCCACAACGGCGAGAACCACAACCACAACGACGTCGGCAGCTTCATCGTGGCCCGCGACGGGGTGCCGGTCCTGGTCGACCCGGGGCGGCCCACCTACACCGCGCAGACCTTCGGACCCCGGCGGTACGAGATCTGGACCATGCGATCGACCTGGCACAACACCCCGTCGATCCGGGGCACGGAACAGGCCGCCGGCCGGTCGTTCGCAGCCCGTGACGTGGTCGCCGACCCCGAATCCGGGTCGTTCACCCTCGACCTGGCCGGGGCCTACCCCCGCGACGACATCAGGCGCTGGGTGCGTGCCGCCCGGCTGGACCGCAACACCGGCACGATCACCATCCGTGACTCGTGGGAGCTGTCGCCCGGCGCCGGGCGGACCGTGCTCCACCTGATCGCGGCCGGCGAGGTCACCCTCACCGGCGGCGGCGCCGACATCAACGGCGTGACGGTGACCTGGGGCGACCGGCCCTGCGAGGTCACCAGCCGGCGACTCGACGACCCGATGCTCACCGACGTGTGGGGCGACCGGCTGACCCGCCTCGACATCGACGTCACCACCCTGGGTCCCGTCGGTACCCTCGAACTGACCGTGAAGGAGAGACGGTGAGC
Source organism: Actinoplanes sp. NPDC026670 (assembly GCF_040638175.1). Classification (NCBI taxonomy): domain Bacteria; kingdom Bacillati; phylum Actinomycetota; class Actinomycetes; order Micromonosporales; family Micromonosporaceae; genus Actinoplanes; species Actinoplanes sp. NPDC026670. Next base: position 35,080 of record NZ_JBEZXU010000018.1, on the reverse strand, counting down.
AACACAGACAAGCGGGGGCCGTTGCAGGTGGCCCGCCGGGCGCGGCTGCTGGAACAGTTGCAGCGCGACGGCGTGCTACGGGTCTCCGACCTCACCGATGCGCTCGGCGCCTCCACGGTCACGATCCGCCGGGACATCGCGCAGCTCGCCTCCGAGGGCCTGGTCCGCCGGGTGCACGGCGGGGTCGCCCTGCCCAGCGGCGACGACCAGCGCGACAGTGAGGACGTGTTCAGCGGCAGCATCGGCATGCTGGTGCCGTCGCTCGACTACTACTACCCGCACGTGGCCCGCGGCGCCGAGGAGACCGCGCGCGAGCTCGACCTGCGGATCGTGCTGCGCGGCTCCTCCTACCAGACCGAGGACGACCGGCCCCAGCTCAACCGGCTCGTCGACCAGGGCGTCGACGCGCTGATCGTGGCCCCGCGGATGGACGCGCCGACCGCCCAGCAGACCATCGAATGGCTGGCCGGGCTCGGCATGCCGGTCGTCCTGCTGGAACGCACCGCCACCGCCGGGCCGCACCACGCCCACCTCGAATCGGTCGTGTCCGACCACGCGCAGGGCGCCGGCATGGCCGTCCGTCACCTCGCCGGCCTGGGCCACCGCAAGGTCGGCGTGGTGCTGGCCGCGCTCAGCCCGACCAGCCCGCACATCCACCGCGGCTGGCACGAGGCGGTCACCGAGCTCGGCCTCGACGTCACCGGCACCGTCGACGAGCAGGTCCCCGACGCGCGCACCCCGGACAGCAAGGACGCCCTCGACAAAGCCCTCGACCAGGCCCTGTCGACCGGGACCACGGCGCTGCTGGTGCACGCCGACGCGGAGGCGATCGCGCTGGTGCAGCGCTGCGAGGAACGCCACCTGTCGGTGCCCGGCGATCTGTCGGTGATCGCCTACGACGACGAGGTGGCGGGGCTGTTCAGCCCGGCGCTGACCGCGGTCCGGCCGCCTCGGGGCTCGATCGGCCGGGCGGCGGTCCGCCTGGCCGCCGACCGCCTGTCCGACCCGCAGCGCCCCACCCACCGCATCGTGATAAGCCCCGCGCTGCGCATCCGCGACTCCGCCGCCGCCCCGAACCGCCCATAGCCCAGCCGTCGCTCACGACGGGAAAGCACGCCGCGAAACCACCGTGGGCGACGGCTCACGGTTTGGCGGCGCGTGATGAGCGGGTCATACCCGAATTTTTCGGGACAGTGAGGATTGCCGGACCACCAGGTCCGGGGCGACGAGAACGCCCTGCACCGGGCGTTTGTCGCCGTCCAGGAGGCGGGAGACCATGAGCTCGACGGCGAGCCGGCCGACGTGGTTCTTGGGTGGGCGGATCGCGGTCAGCGCCGGTTCGGCCAGGTGGGCCACCTCGTCGTCGTAGGAGACGATCGCCAGGTCGTCGGGGATGCGGATGCCCTGGTCGGCGGCGTTGCGGGCGATCGCGATGGCCTGCGGGTCGCTGTGCACGATCAGGGCGGACAGCCCGGCCCGGCCGGCGTTCACCGCGTCGCCGGGGATGCCCAGGTCGGCGCAGGCCCGGTGCCAGCCCTGGAGCAGATACATCGAGGTGGGGCTGCCGCCGGACAGTTGCAGGCCGATCCGGCGGTGGCCCTGCTCGTACAGGTGGTGGACGGCGATCTCCAGGCCGAGGGCGTGGTCGCTGCGTACCCATTCGATCTGCCGCGGGGTGCTGGTCCAGCCGCGGGGCTGACGTTCGACGAGGATCGTCGGAACGGGCAGGCGGCTGATCCAGTTCAGGGTCCGATCGGCTTCGGCGCCTTCCAGGCTCGGGGCCAGCAGCAGACCCTGGACCTGGCCGGCGTCGACGAGCCGGCTGATCTGCCGCCGGTCCTCCTCCGGGTCGTAGCTGGAGCCGCGCAGCTGCACGTTGACACCGAGGGCGGCGCCGGCGGCGCGGGCGCCGGCCACGATCGGCGGCCAGTAGAAGTCCAGCGAGGGCACGACCATGCCGATCGTGAACGCGGTCTTCTGCACCGGGGACGGCCGGGCCGGGGCCGGCAGGGTGGCGCCGCCGTGGACGCGGTGGCACAGGTTGCGGGCGGCCAGGGCGGTGATGTCGCGGCGGATGGTCAGCTCGCTCACGCCGAGATCGCGGGCCAGGTCGCTGACGCGGACCGCGCCGCAGCGTCGCAACTCGGTGAGCAGCCGCTCGTGCCTCTGCACCTGGAACAGCGCTGTTCGATTGGTTGCGTTTGCGACCGATCGGGATCGCACCATGGCATCACCGTTTCCGACCGTTTACGAAGACGTTACGCACATTCTTACGCATCGATCGGGGTCCTGGATGAGACTTCTCGCCGCCGTCGCGGCCTTCCTGCTGATCGTGGTGCTGCCGGCGCCGGCGCAGGCCGCGCCGGTCACGATCACCAACGGGGTTCAGTTCACCGACACGTCCGGGGCCGGGGTGCACGCCCACGGCGGCGGGGTGCTCAAGGTCGGCGCCTACTGGTACTGGTTCGGAGAGAACCGCAACGCCGACGACACGTTCCGGGCGGTCTCCGTCTACCGGTCGACCGACCTGCGCAACTGGGAGTTCCGCAACAACGTGCTCACCTCGTCGTCGGCGTCCGAACTGGGCAGCGCCAAGATCGAACGGCCGAAGGTCATCTACAACGCGTCGACCGGGCGCTACGTGATGTGGATGCACAAGGAGAACGGGACGGACTACGGCGAGGCGCGGGCCGCGGTGGCATCGTCGGCGACGATCGACGGCACGTACACCTACCACGGCAGTTTCCGGCCGTTCGGCACCTACATGTCGCGGGACATCACGCTCTACGACGACGGCGGCACGGCGTACATGATCTCGGCCGCCGACGAGAACCGGGACCTGATGATCTACCGCCTCACCGCCGACTTCCTCCAGGTCTCCACGGTCGTCGGCAACTTCTGGGACGACGCGACCCGGGAGGCGCCGGCCATGTTCAAGCGCAACGGCGTCTACTTCCTGGTCACGTCGGGCACGTCCGGCTGGAACCCGAACCAGTCCAAGTACGCCACCGCCACCAGCATCAGCGGCCCCTGGTCGGGCTGGACGAACGTCGGCGACTCGACCAGCTACGGTTCGCAGCCGGCGTACGTCCTGCCGATCACCGGCACGTCCGGCACCAGCTACCTCTACATGGGCGACCGCTGGGCCGGCGCGTGGTCCGGACCGGTCAACGATTCCCGTTACGTCTGGCTGCCGATCAGTTTCCCGAGCTCCACGTCGATGTCGCTGTCCTGGTACCCGACGATCACGGTGGACGCCGCGGCGGGCACGATCACCGGGAACGCGGCCACCTATTACCGGATCACCAACCGTAACAGCGGCAAGGTGATGGACGTGGTGAGCGCCTCACAGGCCAACAGCGCCGAAATCAAGCAATACACCTGGAACAGCGGCGGAAACCAGAAGTTCGAATTCCGGGACGCCGGCAGCGGCTATTTCCAGATCGTCGCCCAGCACAGCGGAAAATGCCTCGACGTGGCCTCGTCATCGACCGCCGACGGCGCCAACATCATCCAGTACACCTGCGGAAACGGCACCAACCAGCAATGGCAGTGGGCCGCGACCGGCAGCTATTTCCAGATCAAGGCCCGGCATTCCGGAAAATGCCTCGACGTCGTCTCGGCCAACACCGCCGACGGCGCCGACATCCAGCAGTACACCTGCGGTTCCGGCACCAACCAGCAATGGTCAAGAACAACCTCATAGGGTACGGCGTGGACAGCCCCGTCAATTTCACGCCGTCCCGGAACCACGACGCGACGTGATCCCGGCTCCAGGCCGCAGCGCGAGCTGCGGGCTGGAGCCGTCGGTCACCGGGTGACGGCAGCCGGCCGGAGCCCGTCGAGCGCCGTGGTGACCGCGTCGAGCGCCGACCCGTCCGGTGAGTAGCAGATCTTCGTGCCGTCGCGCCGGGTCTGCACGAGCCCGGCCTGCCGGAGCACCCGCAGATGCTCGGAGATCGTCGGCTGGCTGACCCCGAACGCCGTGCCCAGGTCGCAGGCACACACCTCACCCTGCTCGAACAGCTCCCGCAGGATGCCCAGCCGCACCGGGTGGGCAAGCGCCCGCAGCCGTACCGGAAGCTCGTCAGAGATCGTCACAGGCGAATCCTACCTTGATATTTAGCAACTTCCCTATATAGGCTCTCGCCTATGAATCTCAGCTCTCCGCGACTGCGATTACTCGCCACCGCGATGACCCTCGACGCTCTCGGCAGCGGCCTGTTCGGCCCGTTCGGCCTGCTGTACGCCCATGAGGTGGCCGGCCTCCCACTCGCCGTCGCGGGGGCGGCGATCGGGGTGGCCGGCACCGTGGCCCTGGCCGCCGGGCCACTCGCCGGAGCCCTGGTCGACCGGTTGGGCCCCGCCCGAGTGGTGGTCCTGGCCAACGCCGTGGCCGTGCTGGGCGGCCTGATCCTGCTTACCGCCCGCGACCTGTGGGTGTTCAGCCTGGCGTCAGTGCTGGGCGTGGCCTCGGCCCGGATGTTCTGGTCCTCGTTCGCCCCACTGGTCGCCGCGGTGACCGCCGACCGCGCCGAACGCTGGCTCGGCTACCTGCGAAGTGCCCGCCTGGCCGGGGTGATGCTCGGCGGCTTCGCCGCGTCCGTGGTCCTCACCCTGGACCGCCACCACGGCCTGATCATCATGCTGGCCGTCGACACCGCGACCTACGCCCTGGCCGGCGTCCTCACCACCGTCGCCACCGCCGCGCTGCGCCGCACCATCCCGTCGGCCTCTACCGCCCCGCCGGGCCGCACCGCTGCTTCCGCCCACACCGGCCGAGCCTCCTACCGGACGGTGCTACGTGACCGCGCACTCCTGCGGCTCACCGCGCTCAACACCGCCTGCACCCTGCTGGTCTCGGCCCCGGTCATCGCCATGCCGGTCTACCTGATCGACTCGGTACACGGCCCCGCATGGCTACCCGGACTGGCCGCCGGCCTGCTCACCGGCCTCGTGGCGCTGGCGATGACCCGCACACCCCACCTGACCCGGGGCACCGGCCGCCTGCGTGTGCTCGCCCTGGCCTGCCTGCTCTGGTCGGCCGGTTGCCTGCTCTTCATCACAGCCGGATCGAGCCCGGTCCCGGCCGCCCTCACCGCGACGATGGTGCTGGCCCTGGCGCAGGCGTTCTACGAGCCGACCGCCGACGCCGTACCGCTGGCCCTGGCCCCACCTCACCTGACCGGCCGATACACCGCCGTCTACCAGTTGGCGTGGGGCGTTTCGAGCGCCCTGGCCCCACTACTGGTAGGCACCCTGCTGTCGATCAACCCGGCCGCCCTGTGGATCACCCTGGCCGCGATAGCAGCCACCACCGCAGTCGCCTACCACCGCACCGGCGCCCACCTGACCCACCGGGTGGGCCACTCCGGAGCCTCCCTGACCTTCGGCTGACAGGCGCTCAGGGCCGGGAAACTCGCAGGCGCGGGCAGCCGCGGGCTGCCTAGGATGGCGGCGTGTTCGAGCTTCAGCGAGTACGACCTGACCATGCACCGGCACTGCTGGAGTTCGAGCTGGCCAACCGGGAGTTCTTCGCGCGCACCATCGACGACCGCGGCGACGAGTATTTCGCGCGCTTCGATGAGCGGCACGCCGCGCTGATCGCCGAGCAGGAGGCCGGGACCTGCCACTTCCACGCGCTGGTCGACGAGCAGGGCGCCATCGTGGGCCGGTTCAACCTGGTCGACGTCGCGGACGGCAGCGCCGAGCTCGGCTACCGGCTGGCCGAGCGGGTCACCGGCCGTGGGCTGGCCAAACTCGGGGTTCGCCGGGTGATCGACCTGGCCCGCGACGACTATGGGCTGACCACGCTGACCGCTGGCGCCGGCCGGACCAACCTGGCCTCGCTCGCGGTGCTCCGCGCGACGGGGTTCCAGGTGTCCGGCGATTCGGACCGGGGCGGCATCCGGCACATCCGCGACCTGAAAACGCTCTGACCATACGGTGGAACCATGATGCGCAAGATCAATGACCGGCTGATCAGCTGGGCCAGCATCCTCGAAGAGGAGACTCTGCGGCAGGCCGAGAAGGCGTCCCAGTTGCCGTTCATCCACCCGCACATCGCACTGATGCCCGACGCGCACCTGGGCAAGGGCGCCACGGTCGGCTCGGTGATCCCGACGCTGGGGGCGATCATCCCGGCCGCGGTGGGTGTGGACATCGGCTGCGGGATGGCCGCCGTGCGCACCCAGTACCACCGGGACGACCTGCGCGGCAGCCTGAGCCGGCTACGGACATCGATCGAGCAGGCCGTCCCGCTGTCGGCCGGGTCGTACAACTCGAACCTGACCGATTCAGCGAAGCAGCGGGTGGAGCGGCTGACCGCGGAGGCGGAGGCCGCCGGTTTCGACCCCGCCGGGTATGCCCGCAACTGGACCTTGCAACTCGGCTCGCTGGGCAGCGGCAACCACTTCATCGAGGTGTGCCACGACGAGAAGGGCGCGGTCTGGCTGTTCCTGCACTCGGGTTCGCGGGGCGTCGGCAACAAGATCGCGACCCATCACATCCGGGTGGCACAGGATCTGATCGCCGAACGCGGCGTCACGCTGCCCGACCGCGACCTGGCCTACCTGGAGGAGGGCACCGAACAGTTCGACGCGTATCTGCGTGAGCTGCGGTGGGCGCAGAACTTCGCGCTGCTCAACCGGGACGAGATGATGGACCGGGTGATCGCCTGTTTCGGCGGGTTCGTCGGCGGGCCGGTCGAGCAGCGTGAACGGGTTCAGTGTCACCACAACTACACCGAGCAGGAGACCCACTACGGCGAGACGGTGTGGCTGTCCCGTAAGGGCGCCATCAACGCGGCGAAGGGTGTGCCGGGCCTGATTCCCGGTTCGATGGGCGACGCGTCGTACGTGGTGGTCGGCAAGGGCGACACCACATCCCTGAATTCGTCGCCGCACGGGGCGGGCCGGGCGTATTCCCGTACCAAAGCCCGGAAGACCTTCACCCGCGACCAGTTGCGCACCGCCATGAAGGGCATCGAGTTCCGCGACACCGACGCGTTCCTCGATGAGATCCCGCAGGCGTACAAGCCGATCGACGTCGTGATGCGGGACGCCGACGACCTGGTGGAGGTCCGGCACATGCTGCGCCAGATCGTGAACGTGAAGGGCGACTGACGATGTGACATCTGCCCCGAACTCCTTCGCAGCGCGCCCGACCGGCCGAATGGACTGGTGGAACGGCTGACCGGCGGAGGCGGAGGGGAACATCGGATGGAGGAGCGGTACCGGGGCGTTCACACCCGCCGCGCGCTGCACCGACGCCGGACGTCCCGCCGTACCCGTACGGCTGTGGTGTTGCTGGCTCTGGCCGGCGCTGTCGCCGCCGGTGTCACCCAGACCGGTGTGTTGCGGTCGCCGGCCCAGCCGGTGACCGCGCCCGCCGGCTATTCGGCGCCGGCCGGTCCGGTGGTCAACGAGCCGGTCGCCGAGGCCCTCTACGACGCCGACGGCTACCGGAAGGCCCTCGAGGGGCAGATCGGCCATCACCTGTCGGACACCGGTTTCGCCGAGATCGAAGAGGTGGCCGAGCAGGTCTGCGGCTGGGATCGGGAGGAGTTCGCGGGCTGGGTGGCGGTCAACACCGACGACGGCACGCTCGCCGACGTGCATCTGGACGTCGAGTACCGCTGCCCGCAGCGGGAGACCGAGATCGCCGAGGCGCTGCGGGTGATCTCCGAGGCCCGGAAGTCCTGCAAGATGCCGAAGACCGACGACCCGGAGATCCGCGAGATGATCACCGGCAAGCCCGCCCAGGCGGCTCTGACCTGCGTCTATCTGACAAAACCGATAACCAGCGGCTGAGGCGGTACGGTCGACCGCGTGGAAGAGGCGCTGGCAGGCGGTTTCGTGGCGGGCGCGGTCCGGGTGGATGGAACCGTGCGGAAACAGCCGCCGCGCGATCCGGGGTTCGTGCACGAGCTGCTGTTGTTCTTCGAGCGGTCCGGCTGGCGTGGCGCGCCCCGGTTCCTGGGCGGCGACGACCGCGGGCGGGACGTGCTGGAGTTCCTGGACGGCACGGTGCCGTGGGAGCGGGCCCCCGACTTCGGGTTGGCGGCGGTGGGGCGGCTGATCCGGGAGTTCCACGATCTGACCGCGGGCACCGCGCTGGCCGGGGATCAGGAGGTGGTCTGCCACCACGATCTGTCCCCGAAGAACACCGTCTACCGGGGCGCCGAGCCGGTCGCGTTCATCGACTGAGACGACGCGTCGCCGGGCCGCCGGGTGCAGGACGTGGCCCACGCGTGCTGGCAGTTCGGAGGGCTGGGCGCGGCCGGGGCGGGACAGCGGGTCCGCGGAATCGTCGACGGCTACCGGCTCGGGCCCGCCGACCGGGCCGTGCTCGTCGACACGATCCTGGAGTGGCAGGAGGCGACCTGGCGCGGGATCCTCGCCGCGGCCGAAACCGGTGACGCGGCCATGATCCGGCTACGGGACGGCGGGACCGTCGAGCAGATCCGGGCCGTGCACGACTGGACGTCACGGCACCGGGCGGAGCTGGAGCCGGGCTGACCGAAAACGGTCTCCTGAGCGTCCGGGCGGGCCGACCATGGAGGTATGGGAGAGATACACGTACCGGAAGCGCCCAAGAAGATCCACGGGGACAAGCTGGCCGAGGCGTTCCGCGAGCCGAAGCCGGACATCAGCCGGCTGCCCCGGCACCCGGCGAGCACGGCGGCGGCCCCCACCGAAGCGGAGGCCGCCGGCGCGGTCAGGCGTCGTACTCCTTGAGGAACGCCAGCAGGTCGTCGCCGAGCTGCTGCTTGTGGGTGTCGGTGATGCCGTGCGGCGCGCCCGGGTAGACGATCAGCCGGGCGTCCTTGACCAGCTCGGCGGACGCCTTGCCGCCGACCTCGAACGGCACCACCTGGTCGTCGTCGCCGTGGATGACGAGTGTCGGCACGTCGAACCTCGCCAGGTCGTCACGGAAGTCGGTGGCCGAGAACGCCGCGATGCTCTCGTAGGCGTTGCGGTGCCCGGCGGCCATCGACTGCAGCCAGAACGCCTGGCGGATGCCCTCGGACACCTCGGCGCCGGGCCGGTTGTTGCCGAAGAACGGGCCGTCGGCGAGGTTCTTGTACAGCTGAGAACGATCGGCGGCAGACCCGGCCCGGATGCCGTCGAACACCTCGATCGGCACACCGCCCGGGTTGTCGTCCTGGCGGACCATCAGCGGCGGCACCGCGGAGACCAGCACCGCCTGCGCGACCCGGGCGCTCCCGTGCCGCCCGAGGTAGCGGGTGATCTCGCCACCACCTGTGGAGAAGCCGACCAGGGTGACCTCCCGGAGATCCAGAGCATCCAGAACGGCGGCGAGATCGTCGGCGTACGTGTCCATCTCGTTGCCGTGCCACGTCTGGCTGGACCGGCCGTGCCCGCGGCGGTCGTGGGCGATCACCCGGTAGCCGTTGTTCGCCAGGAACAGCTGCTGCGCCTCCCAGCTGTCCGAGTTCAGCGGCCAGCCGTGGCTGAGCACGACCGGACGGCCGGCGCCCCAGTCCTTGTAGAAGATGTGCGTGCCGTCGGAGGTGGTCACGAAACTCATCGGGCGGCCCTCTCGATCAGGTCGGCGACTGCCTTGGGCTGGGAGATCAAAGCGACATGCGAAGAGCAGATCTCGACGGTACGGGCGCCCGCGCGCTCAGCCATGAACCGCTGCACGGCCGCCGGGATCAGCCTGTCGTCCTTGGCGACGAGGAAGTACGACGGGATGGTCTTCCACGCCGGCTCGCCGGACGGGGTCTGCAGGGTGCTCGTGTCGCCGGGCCGCTGGGTGGCCCACAGCACGTCGGCCTCGGCCGGTGACAGGTCGCCGGCGAACACCCGGTGGAAGAACTCCCGTTTGACGTAACCGTCGACCCCGCCGGGGTGCTCCCGGAAGTCGAGGGCGTCCAGGGTCAGTTCGGTGCCGGGGAACCGGTTCTGCAGGTGGTACACGTCGTCCCCGGCGTCCGGGGCGAACGCGGCCACGTACACCAGCGCCTTGACGTTCTCCACGCCGGTGGCCGCGTTGGTGATGACGACACCGCCGTACGAGTGTCCGACCAGCACGATCGGCCCGGTGATGGTCTTGAGGACACTCTTCAGGTAGGCGGCGTCGGAGGCGACACCGCGCAGCGGGTTCGCCGGGGCGAGGACCGGATAGCCGGCCCGGATCAGTCGCTTGAGGACACCGGACCAGCCGGCGGCGTCGGCGAACGCGCCGTGCACGAGAACGATGGTGGGCTTGACCTTGGGGCCGCTTGCGGCGGCCGGGGCACCGGTGGCGGCGACGGCCACGGCTGCGGCCGCGGTGCCGGCCAGAACGGTACGGCGGGAAACGGAACTCATGCCCTTGAGCCAACCGTCCGGCGGCGTCCCGGACCATGCGGAACGACCGGCAGAAACCGGCAGCGCTCGGGTCAGAGTGTGGTGAGCCGTTCCACGGCGAGTTTCAGCAGCGGCCCCCGCCCGAGCAGCCGGACCGCACATTCCAGGTCGAACCTGGCCTGTTCCACCAACCCGAGGCCGGCATAGGCGAGACCGGCGGCCAGGTGGGCCTGTCCGATGCGGCCGGACTCGCCGAACTCGATGGCGAGCGCCATCGCGGCTTCGCTTCTCGCCAGGGCCTCATCAAACCGGCCGAGGTCGACGAGAGTATGCACGAGACCGGTGCTGCCGACGGTCCGGGCCGCGAAGGCGGAACGGGGTGTCACCGGCCTGGTCTCGCTCTCGCGCAGAGTCTGACGGAAATGCTCAAGCGCCTCCTCGTACCGGCCGTCGTTACGCAGCGCCAGCCCGACACCGAGATGCAACTGCAGGTAACAGTCGTGATCCCCGCTGGCCTCGGCGAGAGGCAGCGCCCGGGCGTAGGCGGCCAGCGCCCGCTCATGATGTCCGGTGTACCGCCAGGCGTCTCCCTCGTATTGCAGCGCCCAGCTCTGCTCGCTCAGATCGCCCAGCTCGGCGGCGAGCCGGTAGGCAGCGCGCGCGGCGTCACCCCCTTCCTCGTAACGGTGGGCGCAGACGACCGCCGCCCAAGCGAAATAGTTGAGGTGCACGACCGTCTGCAGTGGATCGGGCAGCCGGGCGGCCGCGTCCCGGGACAGGCGGTACACGTCGTACCAGCCGGGCCAGCTGCTCATCGTGTCGGAGAACCAGTGCAGCGCCTCGGCCACGTCGACGATCAGCTGGTCGTCGGCGCAGTCGCGCAGCCCGCCGAGCCAGTTGCCGGTCTCGGCCTGGAGCCACGCGGCGGCTTCCTCGAGGCTGTCCAGCGGCACGATGCCGGCCCAGTCGTCGGGCCGGGCGCCGTACCCCGGCTCGAACCAGCGGCCGGCCACGATCGCCGTCTCCAGCAGCCAGCGGATCATCCGCTGGCGGGTGGCGGCCCGGGCGCCCGCCGGTTCCTCGACGCGCAGGCGTTCCGCGGCGAACAGGCGGATCAGGTCGTGGAAGCGGTACCTGTCGGCGCCTTCGGCCTGGAGCAGGCCCAGCTCGACCAGCTCGTCGAGGCGGTCCTCGGCGTCGTGCGGCCCGGATCCGGTGAGGACGGCCACGATCGGGGCGGTGAAGTCGAGGCCCGGGACGTGCGCGAGCCGCCGGAACAGCGCCCGGCCCTCCCCGGAGAGCTGGGCGTGCGACAGGGCGAACGCGGCCGCCACCCCGGTGTCGCCGGTGCTCAGCACGGCCAGGCGCCGGTCAGCGTCGGCGAGCCGGTCCAGCAGGTTGCCGACGGTCCAGGCGGTACGGGTGGCCAGTCGCGTGCCGGCGATCCGCAGCGCCAGCGGCAGGTGGCCGCAGAGCCGGGCCACCTCGTCGACCTGCCCGGCCGCGGACGGGTCGCCGGCCTGCCCGGCGATCGAGCGGAGCAGGCCCGCCGACTCGTCCGGGGCCAGCGGGTCCAGCCCGATCCGCAGCACACCCTCCAGGCCGCCGAGCATGCGGCGGCTGGTGATCAGGACGGTGCTGCCGCCGGGGCCGGGCAGCAGCGGGCGCAACTGGGCCTCGTCGGCGGCGTTGTCGAGGATCAGCAGGCAGCGGCGTTCGCCGAGTTCGGCGCGGATCTGGCTACAGCGTTCGTCGGGGTCGTCGGCGATCCGCCGGGGGCTGACGTCGAGGGCACGCAGCAGCTGGCGGGCGGCCTCGCCGGGTTCGAGGGGCTCCGGGTCGACGCCGCGAAGATCCAGGTACAGCCGTCCGTCGGCCGCGTCGGTGTCGGCCGAGGCCCGCACCACCAGCGCCGTCTTCCCGACGCCCGGCTGGCCGTGCACGACGACGATCTTGTCGCCGTGCTTGAGGATCTGACCGATTTCAGCGGCGCGGCCGACGAAGTCGTCGACGGCCCGGGGCGGCTCGCACAGCCGCGGCCGGACCGTCTTCATCCGCTGGGCGCGGGCCGACCCGGCGAGCAGATCGTGCTCCTCGTCGGTCACTCCCAGAGCAGAGGCGAGAGCCGCGAGGGTACGGGGCTGAGGCGCTCGGCTGTGCCCGCGTTCCATGTCGCTGATCGCCCGGACACTCACCCCCGACGCCTCGGCCAGTTGTTCCATCGTCAGCCCGGCCCCGCGACGCAACGAACGCAGCCGTCCCCCGAACCCCGTCACACGTCCAATCTAGATCCCGCCCGGATCCGCGCGTCCTCGGCCGGATAGTCGAACCAGCCCTCGGGATCGTCCGGCCGGTTCCGCAACAGCCAGTCGACCTCCTCGGTGACCGTCGTCGCGAAGTCACCGGCCGGCCGGTACCCGAGCCGCCCGGCCGCGGTCATGTCCAGCACGATCGGCGGGACCCGGTGCCACGGGTGCCATCCGGTCTCGTCGTCGATCTCCGTCCAGGTGTGCCCGGCCAGGCCGGCGATCACCCGGGAGATGGTCAGGCCGTCCGGGGCGTCCGGGTCGGCGGCGTTCAGGATCCGGCGGCCGGGATCGTCCGCGGCACACGCGACCAGGGCGGCGATGTTCGCGGCGGCCGACGTGTGGTCGACGCCCCGGCCACCGTCGGCGAGCAGCACGAACGGGCGGCGGTCCAGGGCCCGCTTCAGGAAGAACCAGGTGCGGGCCGGGTCCGCGCCGGCGCCGTGCACCTTCGACGGGCGCAGCACGGTCACCGGGGCGCCACTGTCCAGCAGCAGCTGCTCGGCGGCCACCTTGTTCGGGCCGTAGCCCTCGGCCGAATCGAAGTCCATGTCGCCCGGCGGCAGGGTCGGCTGCTCCTCGGTGACCGGGCCGTCGAAACGGGGCGGTTCCGGCGAGTTCACATGGTTGCCGTCGGCGTCCACGTAGACGGCCTTACTGGAGATCATCACCGCCGACCCGGCGTCGCGCATCAGCGGCAGCACCTGGGCGGCGTGCTCGGCGGTGTAGCAGGCACAGTCGACGACCAGGTCGTACGTGCCGGTGGGCAGATCGTTGTGGCCGGCCAGGAGCAGGGTTGCACCGGACGGAACCGGGCGGGGCCGGCGGCCGGTGGCGGTGACCTGCCAGCCCGCGCCGATCAGGTGGCGGGCGACCGCCCCGCCGATCAGGCCGGTGCCGCCGATGACTAGAGCATGTCGCATTGGATAGATTCAAACAGGTGAGCGATCACCTGGCACCGCATTGGGGTTCCGCGGCCCTCGTCGTCATCGACATGCAGGCCGATTTCACCACCATCGACGGTACGGTCGAGGTCATCCCGCAGGTCAGCGCGCTGGCGGCGGCGTTCCGTGCGGCGGGGCGGCCGATCGTGCACATCGTGCGGCTCTATGCGCCGGGCAGCGCCGACATCGACCTTCCACGGCGGGCTCTGGAGAATCCTCCGGTCGCGCCGGGCACCGCGGGTTCGGAGATCGTCGCGGGGCTTCCCGCCCCGGTCACGCTCGATCCCGCGCTGCTGCTGTCCGGGCGGCCGCAGCCTGTCGGTGAGGACGAGATCGTGCTGTTCAAGCCACGGTGGGGCGCCTTCTACCGGACCGATCTGGAGTCCTGGCTGCGGGAGCGCGGCGTGGACACGGTCGTGGTGGCGGGTTGCAACCTTCCGAACTGTCCGCGGGCCACCCTCTTTGAAGCCAGCGAGCGCGATTTCCGTACCGTAATCGTGTTTGATGCCGTGTCCCAGACAAGCGGTGAGCGGCTCGCCGATCTGGCCTCGATCGGAGTCAATGTTCTTTCCGCCGCGGACGTCACCGGAAGCCTGCCCGGCTGACCCGGCATCCCTTCGGCCTCGACCGTCGCCGAGAGACTGTCTGAGCGCGGTTCCTTCGGTCTCGACCCGTCGCCGATAGGCTGCCGGGGTGAGCACACGCGCCGAGGCTGTCGAACTCTGCCTGGAGGCGCTGGCCACCGGCCGTGTCCATGGCGTCTCGCCGAACCACGACCCCGCGCATGCGCCGTTCTTCCAGACCGTGATCGGCGACCACGGGATGGTCCGCGACTTCGGCCTGTGGGAGGCCCATTTCACCCGCTGGACCGTGCAACAGCCGTGGCAGTGCCAGTCCGTGGTGGTCCAGGCACACCGGATGCGCCGGCCGCCGAAGTGGAAACGCCTGCTCCGCGAGCTCACCGGCTTCGACCTGGTGCCGGGCGATCTGGCGGTGCCCGGCTCGGAGTACATCCGGGTCGTCGCCTCGGACAGTGAGGCTTGCATCGACGCCGAGACCGGCCGTCTCCAGAAGATCAGCATCCCGGCGGCGCCGCCGCTGAGCCGCCCCGCCCCGGCGCCCAACCACCTGCGCCGCCGGGTACGCACGGTGGCGGCCGGCCCGCCGAGCGAGTGGCCGGGGATTCCACCCGCCGCCTGGCCGCACGTCGTCGCCACCATCGACAACCTGCACCGCGACGAGCCGGCGCAGCGTCCGATCTGGACGGCCTACGGCCGGTGGCTCCTGGATCGCGCCGCGTCGGTGTGGCCCGCGGACGAGTGGGCGTGGCGGTGGTCCCGGTTCGTCCTGGACCGCCCGGGCACGGTCCCGGTCGGCGAGGTGACCCGGGTATGCCTGGCCGCCCTGCCGATGACCGCCGACGAGGCGGCCACCCTACCCCGCGACTGGCGAACCCGCACACCGGACATGGTCCGCCGCTCCCGGATGACGCTGGCCCTACTACGCTGCGCCGCCGACGACGTCCCCCTGCCACCCCCACCGCGCCCGGGCGTGGCCGCCTGGCAGCCGTTACTGCGCCACCTCGGCTGACCTGCCTCCTCGCTGCGGCACGGCCACCTTCGTCCCGTCGACCCCGGCTGCCGGCGTCTCTCCCTTCGCCCGGTCCCGTCCCGCAGCTGTTCCGACCTCCGCCGTTTCAGATCTCCGCCACCCCCGATCACCGCTATCTCCGGTCTCCGCCGTTTCAGATCTCCGCTATCTCCGGTCTCAGCCGCTTCCGGTCTCCGCTACCCCTGATCGCCGCCACCTCCGATCGCCGCCGCCTCCGATCTCCGCTACCCCTGATCGCCGCCACCTTCGATCTCCGCCGCCTCCGATCTCCGCCGCCTCCGGTCTCCGCCGCTTCCGATCTCGGCCTCGAAGTTGCGATAGACCGAAAACGATCACTGCTGACACCCCTTGGGGGCAGATTCACGGGTGGCGAAGAATGCGATCATGAGCAATCCGGGAAGGCGGGCGGTGACGGTCGCACTGATCGCGCTCGCGGGAAGTCCCGACTTCAGCGACCGGGCGGACGCGGGCCGGAGCCTGGCCCGGTTCTTGGAGGACCCGGACGCCCGGGCGACTCTGGTGAGCCTCGTGCTCGACGCCGGCGACACCTTCGTCACTCGGGTCACGGCGGAGGCGCTACTCCGCCGTCAGGACATCGCCGGATTGTCGGTGGTCGCCTCGGCGCTCACCGAGGCCGATGCCAACCAGGCCGACTGGATCCACACCGCGGTGCTCGACGTATTCGCATCGTTCGAGGACGAACGCGACGCCGTCCTTCTCCTGTGCGACGCATTGACCCTCGATCCGGACGCCCGCGTTCGCAACGGCGCACCTCACCTGAACGCAATGCTCACCGGAATCGAACCGGCACTCCACGCCGACCACGGATTCGAAGCCGACCTACGCCCGGACCAGAGAATCGAGCCCACCCACCACGATTAGGGTGCAAGCGTGGTTCGTGGGGTCGTGTTCTTCGACGTGGATGGCACATTGGTGCCCGGCACCAGCAGTGGGCAGCATCTGGCTGAGCTCCTGGGCCATGCAGCGGTGGTCCGGGATGCGGAGGCCGCCTATTCCGCCGGAACCCTGACCAACCGGGAAGTGTCCGTCATCGACGCCGAAGGTTGGGCGGGCCACTCGCCGGCCGAGGTGCGCGGGTTCCTGGAGTCGATGCCGCTGGTCGGCGGCATCCCGGAGACCGTCGCCTGGTGCCGGGACAACGGCCTGCTCCCGGTACTGGCCACACTCGCCTGGGACATCGTCGGCGCGTTTCTGTGTGACAGGTTCGGTTTCGACCGTGCCTGCGGCCCACGGCTGGCGCTCGTCGACGGCCGATACTCCGGCCAGGTCACCGAACACTTCGACGAACTGGGCAAACGTGACTTCGCCATCGCCGTCGCCGAGGAGATCGGAGTGCCGCTCGCCCGCTGCGCGGCGGTCGGGGACAGCCGGTCGGACCTTCCCCTCTTCGGCACGGTCGGGTTGGCTATCGCGTTCAACGCAACCCCCGCAGCTCAGACGGCAGCCCACACATCCATCACCGGCAACGATCTACGGGCGGTCATCCCCCTGCTCTCGACAGGACTTCTCTGAGCCTCCTCCAAGCGAAGCGCCTCATCCCGACCGAGTCTTCATCCCAAGCGAAGCGCCATCCCGAGCGAGGCCTCATCCCGAACGAAGCGCCATCCCGAACGAAACGCCATCCCGAGCGAGGCGTCTCATCCCGGGCAAAGCGCCACATCCCGAACGAAACGCCATCCCGAACGAAACGCCATCCCGAGCGAGGCGTCTCATCCCGGGCGAAGCGATGGATGATCTCCGGCACGACGTGGCCATACCCGCCGCATGGCCGACCGGGGGCAAGGGTTGTCGCGCCGCCGCACCGTGGGCCTGGCAGGCCTCCGGACGGCCGGAAGGATCTCGACCACGACGACGAGCACCCACAACTACCGCTGGATGACCAGACCCAACGACGATCAGCGCACACAATCGCGGAACGCGTGCTTTCACCACCGCCATCACGTAGGCCAGGTCGCGCAATCAGCGTTGCGCGGTCGCCTGTCGTCGTCATGGCGATGACCCGCGCCCACGATCGCGCTATGTGTACTCCCACCCTCGTTGAACCGAGAACCTGGAGGGCCCAGCGGCCCGCAACTCGAACCGGAACACAGAACCAAGGCAGAGGTTGGACCAAGCCGAGACCCGAGCGCGCGGCCCCATGCGACCAGAAGAGGCGCCAAGGCTTGGCCCACACCCGAACCCGAAACCCGGGTCCCGAACCCGGAACCCAACTGGCCCGGGCCCCGGGACCCGGATCCGGAGCCCGGACTCGGAGCCCAGACTCAGGCCCAGAGCCCAGAGCCCAGAGCCCGGACTCGGAGCCCAGACTCAGGCCCGGAACCCAGAGCCCGGAACCCAGAGCCGGGAGCCCGGAGGCGGAAGCCCCGAGGCGGAGCCGAAGCCAGAGCGCGGTAATGCCAGAGCCCGGTAATGCCCGAGCCCGCGGTAATGCCCGAGCCCGGCAATGCCCGAGCCCGGCAATGCCGGAGCGCGGTAATGCTCGAGCCCGGCAATGCCCGAGCCCGGAACTGGAACTGGGTAGCCGGGCGGTCGAGTGTCTGGGCGGATCGGACGCGGGGCTACGTCGTCAGGGGCGTTCGGGGTGTGGGCTCGTGCTGGGGCGGGGGCTGGCCGGCTCGCCGGTTGTGGCCAGCAGGAAGGTTGCGGCGGCGGCGAACACTGCGGCGGCGGCGAAGATCAGGGGCGGGTGGCCGTACCCGATGAGGGAACCGAAAATGACGCCTGCGGTGACCGGGACGCAGGCCTCGGCGATCGCGCTGACGCCGGTCAGCGCGCCCTGGACGGTGCCCTGTTCGTCGGCGCTGATGCCGCGGGAGATCCAGGACTGGGCGGCGGCGCCGGCGAACGAACCGGCCACCCCGACCGCCTGCCAGGTGTAGAGCATCCACGGCGTCGATGCGAACGCGATGCCGGCCAGGGAGACGGCGCCGATGAGGCTGCCGACGACCGCGGCCCGCCGGTCTCCGAGGGCGCGGACGATCGGGCCGGTCGCCCACGACTGGAAGGCGGCGCCGGCCAGCGCACTGACGGCCATGACCACGCCGATGTGGGTGGTGGACCAGGCGAACTGGACGGTCAGGAAGAACATCCACACCGACTGGTGGATCATGCGGGCGATGTCGGCGCACAGCCGGGCGTAGGTGAGGCGGCCCAGCACCGGGCGGCGCAGGACGGCCCGGATGGCGCCGAACGGGTTGGCGGCGCGCAGCGTGAGCGGCGTGACGCCGTCGCCGGGGCGTGACTCCGGCAGGACGAGCCAGCCGTACGCCACATTGGCGAAACAGAGCAGTCCGGCGGCGAGGAACGGCAGGCGCACGTCGACCGCGCCGAGCAGCCCGCCCAGCACCGGTCCCGCGACGAAGCCGAGGCCGAACGCGGCGCCGATCAGGCCGTACGCCCGGGCCCGCCCGTCTGGTTCGGTGACGTCGGCGACATACGCGTTGACCACGGTGTTCGTTCCCGCGCAGGCCCCGGCGAGAGCATGGAACGCCAGGAGTGTCCACGGGCCGGACGCCGACGCGTGGGCGAGCCAGTCGACGCCCAGGCAGGTCAGTGACAGGAGCAGCACGGGTCGGCGGCCGTACCGGTCGGAGATCCGGCCGAGCAGCGGCGACGCCCCGAACTGCAACACGCCGTAGGTCGAACCGAGCACCCCGGACCAGAGGACCGCGGTCGCCGGATCGGTGGTGACCTCGGTCATCAGGGCGGGCAGGATCGGCACGATCAGACCGAGCCCGAGCATGTCGAGGAAGACGGTGACGAGCAGGAATTTCAACGTCGGCTCCGTGAGTCGAGGTGGGCGAAAGCCCCCCTCGCAGGCACGGAGGATCAGATTATCGGTGCCGTCAAACGATTTTCTCCTGACGTACGTAGTACGAGGTCACCGCCGGTTGGCCGGTGTAGTTGGGCCCGGCCCGGTCGTCGGCGCCGAGGTACCGGTAGGGCAGGTCGAGAGCCCGTGGCCCGGTGCAGGTGATCCGTTTGCGCCGGGCGTCGTACCCGATTCCGGCCGCCCTGAGCAGTGCGGCCAGAGGTCGCCCGCCCGGCTGGATCGACGCGAGGTCCAGGTCTGCGACGAACATCCCGCCGGGCGTCAGCCATCGCAGGATCCGGCTGAGCACACCCAGCTTGTCCCCCACATAGTGCAGCCCGTGCACACACGTGATCAGGTCGAACTCGCGGCCCGGCGTCCAGGTCTCGAGTGGCGCCGCGACCAGCGTCACACCGGGCGGGGCGGGCCGGAACGCGTCGACCAGATCCACCCCGGTCAGCGTCACGCCGGTGGTCTGCTCAGCAGCCTGGACCAGGGCTCGCCCGCTGCCGCAGCACAGGTCCAGCCAGGCCGTCCCGGCCCTGGTCAGCGGGTCGAACCCGAGCACTTTCGCATAGCTGTTGACCCCGTGCAGCTGCCGTTCCCGGTTCATCGCGTTGTTGGCGACCACCGACGAGGCGTGCAGGGCCTGGTCATCGAGCAGATCCACCTCGACACTCTGCCAGGAATGATCGGATCGGGCCAGAACGATCGGGCGCCGGCCGGGCCCCGCAAACGAGAGTGGAAGCCGAAGGGAGACCTCATGATCTCGGCACTCAACCAGCTCATCGACATGGTCGAGGCGCACCTCAGCGTCGACGGCTCCGGCGCGGAGCTGGACCTCGGCCTGGTGGCGAAAACGCTCGGCACCACCGAGTACCACCTGCGGCGGATGTTCTCGTCGCTGGCCGGCATGCCGCTGTCGGAGTACGTCAGGCGGCGCCGGATGACGGTGGCCGCCGGCGACGTGGTCCGCGGTGAGGACGATCTGCTCAGCATCGCGGTCCGCTACGGGTACGGCTCGACCGAGGCGTTCGGGCGGGCCTTCCGGGCGGTGCACGGCGCCGGACCCGGTGAGGTACGCCGGGACGGAGGCCCCCTTCGGACCCAACCACAACTCAGGTTCCGCCTGACCGTCGAAGGGAGCACCCCCATGGACACCCGCATCGCCGAACAGCCCGCTTTCCGGCTTGTCGGCCACGCCGCGAGGGTTCCGCTGATCCACCAAGGCGTCAACCCGCACATCCAGCAGCACATCGCCTCGCTGCCACCGGCGACGCATCAGCGGCTGAAGGAACTCAGCGACACCGAACCGGCCGGGCTGCTCCAGGTCACCGACGGTGTCGAACCCGACGCCCCGGAGGGCAGCGAACTGACCTACCTGCACGGGGTCGCCGTCACCGGGCAGACGCCGGTGCCGGACGATCTCGACGCCATCGAGGTGCCGGCCGGGAAGTGGGCGGTGTTCCACGCCAGCGGACCCTTCCCCGACGTGCTCCAGGCGACGTGGGCGGCGACGGCGACCGAATGGTTCCCGTCCAACCCGTGGCGGCTGCGGCCGGGGCCGTCGATCGTCACCATCCTGGAGTGGGCCGACGATTTCAGCACAGCGACCACCGAGCTGTGGTTGCCGGTCGAGCCCGCCTGACGGTTGTGGATGGCGGCGCCACGGCCCGCACACCGGGCTAACCGCCCGCGCGCAGCGTGGCGTGCATCTCCCATGGGGCCTGTGGCAGGACATGGCCGGTCTCCAGCAGCGACTTGAGATTGGCCATCACGGCCGGCCAGCCGTGTGAGACCGCCTCCACGTCGGCGTCGGTCGCCAGCCGCACATGGGTGACGGTCAGCCGGACGATCTCCTGATGCGGCTCGATCAGGAAGGTGACCGTCGACGCGTCCGGGCCGGCGCCGGAGCCCGGCTCGCCGAACGTCATGACGAGCCGGGTGGGCGGGTCGGACTCGAGGACCACGCCACCACCGTCGGCGATGCCGGACCCGTCGGTCCGTTGGTGCTCCCACGGCGAGCCCGGTTGCCAGTCGGAGACGTTGCTGTGCCCCCAGAACTCCCCGGTCAGGTCGGCTGAGGTCAACGCCTCCCAGACCCGCTCGGGGGTGGCGTGGATGTACGTCACGTACACGAAATCGGGTTTCACCCTGTGCTCCTCCGCATGGCGCCGGACGTCGTAGAGGATGCGCAGCCGCGACTCCTCGAACGGGGCCAGCCAGCGCATGTGCAAGTCGTGGATCGGGACCGGATTGAGGTAGTGCAGCTTCTCCCGCCCGCGCCGGACGGTGCTGATCAGATTTGCCTCCTCCAGCACGGTGAGGTGCTGGGTGACGGACTGCCGGGTCATCTCCAGGCTGTCGCAGAGCCGGCCCAGGGTCAGCCCGTTCTCCTGGCGGAGGCGGTCGAGCAGCCGGCGGCGGGTCGGATCGGCGAGTGCCCGGAAGACCAAATCCATGACGTGCATTATGCAGTCCGGAGACTGCATAATGTCAAACATGACTACTCGGCGACGTTCGCGATCATCCGATGCAGCACCTTGAGGGCCGTCACGTAATCAGCGTCCGGGATGCCCTCATGGATCCGGGCGCGGATGGCCGGGCCGGCCTTCTTCATCTCCAGACGGGCCGCCTCGCCCGCCTCGGTGATCGACAGCCGGTCGCCGTCGCGGATGAGCCAGCCGCGCCGCACCAGTTCGGTGGCCTCGGTGGCCAGGTCGTCCTCGGCCCGCAGGTAACTGCTCATCGCCGCTTCGAGTTGCGGGAGGGTGCGCCCGGCCCGGTCCGGGGCGAGGTCGTTCGGGGACAGGTTGCGCAACAGCCAGAACTGTGGCTGGCGGAAACCCGCCTCGGCCTGCCGGGCCCGGGTGAAGGCGATCAGCGCTTCATAGGCGACCCCGGTCCAGTAAGCGGCCGGCTGCCCGGCCAGTTCGTCGTCGGATAGTTGGTCATCGGTCATGCGGCGAACGGTAGGACTTCAACCGGGCTTGAGTTCAAGCCCGGCGGCTGGCGGGCGCGGGCTACCGTGGTCCCGTGATCGATTTTTCGAGTCCGTCGGTATTCAAGCTCACCCAGGTCGACCCCGGAGCGGTGTATTCGCAGGTCGCGCCGCTACTCATCCAGGGCGAGCAGCTGATCTACGCGTTCAAGACGACCCGCGACTTCGTGGCGTTCACGAACAAGCGGTTGATCGCTGTGAACGTGCAGGGGATGACCGGCAAGAAGGTCGACTTCACCTCCCTGCCGTACAACAAGATCCAGGCCTTCTCGATCGAGACGGCCGGCAACTTCGACCGGGACGCCGAGCTGGAGCTGTATTTCAGCGGCCTCGGCAAGGTGCGGCTGGAGTTCAAGTCCAGCTCGGACATCCGCGCCCTGGGCCAGATGATCGCCGCTTTCATCCTCTGACCGACCACGGGCACCGGCAGCGGCGCCGAAGGTACCCTCGCGGGATGATCAAGGCAGTCGTGATCGACGTCGACGACACCCTGTGCATGACCGAGGCAGCCTCGTTCGAGCTGGAGAACGAGGTGCTGGCCGCCATGGGCCGGCCGGCGATGCCGCGGCGCCTGCACCTGGCGACGTGGGGTGAGCCGCTCCTCCAGGCCATGCCGCACCGGTCGCCGGGGATCGATCTGGCCGTGTTCGCGCCGCTGTTCCAGACGATGATGGACCGCTATCTGGAGCAGGGCCGGCTCGACGTGATCCCGCCGGAGAATCTGGCGGCCCTCGACGAGCTGGTCCTCTCCGGCCGGAGCGTGATGTTGCTGACCTCGCGGGAGGGCCACGAGGTCAGGCACATGCTGGCACCGGATCATGTGCTGGCGACCCGGATCAGCGGCATCTGGCATCGCGGCAACACCCGGCACGGCAAACCCGACCCGCGGGCCTTCGACGAGTTGCTCGCGCACACCGGGCTGTCGCCGGCGCAGTGTGTCTACGTCGGCGACTCGCCTGGTGACGCGGTCGCGGCCGGCGGGGCGGGCATCGCGTTCATCGCCTGCATGCAGAGCGGGGTGCGGCAGCCCGACGACTTCGAGAGCCGCTACGTGACCGCGTCGGTCGCCGCCTTTCCCGAGGTGGTGGCCGTGGTGGAAGACCTCAGCCAAACCCGGCACTGACCCGAAACCGCCCGGCACTGACCCGAAAACGCCCTGGCGGGCTCAGCCGAACTCGACGCTCACCCGGTGTTCGCTCGACGGCCAGGCCGGCACCGGGAGCCGGGTGAGGCCGCCGCCACGTTCCTGCGCCACGATCGACACGGTTCCCCTCGCGGCGGCCGGAATGAACAGATCGACCCCCGAGATGAACGTCTGCGCGATGAACTCGGGCAACGGCGCGGTCAGGTCGCTCACCCCGTCGCTGTCGTCGTCGAAGGCGAACACCCCGATCACCCGGCGGTTGTGCGGGGCGGTCGCCGGGTTCAGGATGTCCTGCCCGTTGATCCACAGGTGATCGCCCTCGCCGCCCCACCACTCCTTCTGCCGCTGGAACGTCAGCGCCGTGTGCCGGTCGCTGGTGTCGACCAGTCCGCCGAGACCTTCGCCGGGGCGGCTGGTGAGCAGTCGCACGAACGAGTCCGAGCGCTGGAACGGCTGGAAGTAGAAATGGTGGGTGGACTGCCCGGCGCGGAGCAGCGCGAACTCGTACCTCTCGAAAGGTTTGAGTGGGACCGGCCCGAACGCGCCATCCGCGGTGACGGCCGCTCTGATCGGCCGGCCCTGGCGGCGGCCGGTCCGGCCGCTGACCCGGAAGATCTCCAGCGACGCCTCGATCACGCCGCTGTTGCTGGGAAACAGCACGGCCCGGCCGGACACGTGCGCGACCGGCGCCCAGCGGACGTCGGTGCTGTGCGGCTCGTGCCCGCGCAGGAACCGGTAGATCTCCCGGAACGATTCGGCCGACGACACGGTCTGCGTGTGCGACTGATCGGATTGATACACGTTGGACGCGCCCACGACCGTTCGCGCCGGGTCGCCCTCGCCCCAGATGGCCAGTGTCGGCACGCCTCCGGGCAGCCCGGTGGCGGGGCGTCCGTCCAGGTTGACGTAGTGGGCGACACGGGCAGCGCGGGCCGGGGAGCTGTTGAGGTAGCCCTGGGTGACGAACGTGCCGAGCGAGTGCGCGGCCAGGTCGACCTGATCAGATCCGGACGACGCCAGCAGGCGGGTGATCCGCTCGTCGAGGCTGGCCCAGACCTGCTGGACGATCGTGGCGATGTTCGGCGAATCGTACTCGTGGGCCTCGATGATCTTCGCCGGGTATCCGTTGCTCGCGAGGCGTTTCGCCTGCACCCGGAACTGCATGGCCGATCCGGCGCTGCCATGGATGAAGATCACCGGACGCGGTGGGCGGCCCCGGCCGGCCAGCGCCGGTGCACCCGTTCCGGCGGCGAGCGCCACGCCGGCCGGCGCCACCATCAGACTTCGGCGAGTAATCCCCATCGACCCTCCCGATAGACAGCCGTGATTTCTGCACGGTCTGTGCAAGTATCGCGGTCCGGGTCAGGACTGGGCAATATCCGCGGCCGGAATCCCGTCGGCACACGTCACCGTCATGGCGATCACGTCGTTGCCGCGCTTGAACACGACCTCGGGCGAAGCCGACGGGCCCGGGTCGACCGACTCCAGCTTGTACGGCCGGATCGGCGCCCACGAGATCAACCGCGCGGTCGCCGGGGCGGTGCAGGTGGCGACGACCGTCCCGCCGTCCGATGCGAGGGTCCGCTCCACAGTGGGCGACGGCGACGGCGACGCGGTGGTCACGGTCGGCGCCACGGTGCCCGGCGACGGGATCTGCTGCCGCGACGGCGCCTGTTCGGCCGCCGCCGTCCGGGATCGCTGCCCATTCTTCGGCCCCGGCGCCGCACCAGCGCTCGTCGCCTCGGCTGTCGCTCCGGGCAGGACGGGCGGCACCGGCGCCGAGGAGGCCGCCACGGCTCGGCCGTTGACGCCGGCGGCCTCCGAGATCGGGCGATCGGCGATCAGCCAGACACCCGCGCCGACCCCTGCGAACAGGACGATCACCGCGGCGACCCACCGAATCATGGTGGTCCGCCGACGCGAAGCCATCCCGCCAGCGGCCGGCGCGACACTGGGCGCTCCCGGGCTCACGACCGCGACACCGGGCGGACCCGGACTCACGGCCGCGGCACCGGGCGCTTCCGGAATCACGGCGGACGGGACTTCGGAAACCGGCCCTCGGCGGACCACAACGGTCAACTCCGGCTCGTCACCGGCGGATCGAAAGCCATCAGAATCCAGCGAATCAGCGACGACCCGGATCCCCGCCCCATGAGCGAGAACCGAAGCCGCCTCCTCGGCGCTGGGCCGCCGCCCCGGATTCTTGGCCAGGCATCGATCGGCGAGACGCACCACATACTCCGGAACACCGGCCACATAAGGCAGCGGCGCGGGCGGAACATAAAGGTGCGCCCGGACCATCTGCCGGGTGTCCTCACTGCTCCACGGCGAACGCCCGGAAAGCATCCGATAAAGCACGACCCCGAGCGCATACACATCGGAGGCGGGCACCACCGAATCGCCGACAAGCCGTTCCGGAGCGAGATAGGCAGGCGTGCCGAGCACCTCATCCGGGTCGTCCGGCAGCCCGGACCCGTCCGGCGCGACCGCGGCCGCGATCCCGAAATCGACGACCTTCGCCCCGGTCGGCGCGAGCATCACATTGCCCGGCTTGATGTCCCGGTGCACCAGGCCCTCGGCATGCGCGGCGGCCAGAGCGGCCGCGATCTCGGCGCCGGTCCGCATCGCGAACGCGGGCGGCAGAGCACCGGCCGAGAGCCGGGCCGAAAGGGTTCCACCCGGAACCAGCTCCATCACCACATACGGAAATACCCGCCCGGAAAGCGCGGTCTCCCCGTAGTCATGAACCTGGGCGATATTGGGATGCGACAATGCCGCGGCCGCCCGGGCCTCACGCCGAATCCGATCCCGGGACCGCGCATCTCCGGCCTGCGCCGGAGCCAGCAGTTTCACCGCCACGGCCCGCCCGAGAACCTCGTCGTGCGCCTGCCAGACGACGGCCATTCCCCCGACCCCGACCGGTGCCACAAGCCGATAACGCCCGCCGAGGAGCAGCCCTTCGCGTGCGCTCTCATTTGCACCGGGATCGTTCATCCCCGCCAGTCTGCCGCCAATGTTGACCATCCGCAGCCCCCGGCAAACCCAAATTCCCAACCACCCTCATCCGGTACGGCCACCCCTCCCGCCGGACCCGGACCGCCCCGGACTACGACGCGACGAAACCATTCCCTCCCGCCCGCCAAGGCGCCTCTCGGGCGGAAGCGCCCCCGCACCGAACCCCCCAGCCGGCTCGCAGAGGCGGACAGCCCGCGTGGACATCAACGGCTCGAATCGAACCGCGAGTCACCACACCAGAGAGGCGCGCAGCCCGCGTGGACACCTGCGGCTCGAACCGAACCGCGGGCCACCACACCGCAGAGGCGTGCAGCGCCGACGTGACGGGCGGCGCTCGACACGCTGGGGAGGGCTGGTGCGTGGCTGCGGACGGGACAGCCGGGCGGGCCTCTCTCGTGGGTGGGGGCGGGTAGCCGTACCGAAATCAGGTTTTGATCTTGGTTTTGTAGGTTTTGGTGTTTCCGGCCCGGTCGGTGACGGTGAGGGTTGCCGGGTTGGTTCCGCGGCGTGTGCCGGGTTTCCATTTCAGGGTCCACGGGGACTTCGTGGCGGTCCGGGTGATCTTCTTAGAGCCGGCCGTGATCACCGCCTTGACCTGGCGCAGGCCGAGGTTGTCGCGGGTCGACGGGGTGATCGTCACGGTTCGGCCGGAGCGGGTGATCTTGACCTTGGAGATCGTCGGGGCGGTGTTGTCGAAGACGAATGTCCGGTTTGCGGTTCGGGTGTTGCCGGCGCGGTCCGTCGCGCGCAGTGTCAGCGTGTGTGTTCCGTTGAGGCCGGCGCTGTCGAAGGTGAACGTCCACGGTGACGCCGTGTCGGTGGCGACGACGCGGCCGGCCCGGAGCAGTTCGACGCGGGCGATCCCGGACGCGTCGGCGGCGGAGGCGGTGACGCTCAGCTTTCCGCGACGCGGGGTGCTGCTCGCGGAGGGTGACGACCAACCGACCGCGGGCGCGGTGACGTCCGGCGGGAGCAGGGCGTTCACCGTGCCGGACGCGTTGACCCGCCCGCTGGCGACCCACTCCCCGACCGGATCCGCGGTCGACTCGATCGCCGTCCGTAACTGCGTCGCGGTCGCCGACGGCTGCGCCGAAAGGCCGAGCGCGGCCACCCCGGCGACCATCGGCGCGGCCGACGAGGTGCCGGTGAACCAGTAGTAGGCGCCGTCCCGGCCCTGGGCCACGTTGGCGCCCGGCGCGGCCACATCGACCCAGGTGGAACCGTAGTTGGACCAGCCCTGCCGGGCATCGGCCGCGGTGGAACCGGCGACCGCGACGACGCTCGGAAAAGCCGCCGGATACGAGGGGGTGGTCACCCCGTCGTTGCCGGCCGACGCGACCACGAACACCCCGTGAGCGGCCGCGTAGTCGACCGCGTCGGACAGGATCTGCGACGTCTCCGGCCCGCCGATCGACATGTTGATCACGTCGGCGCCCCGGTCGACGGCATACACGATGCCCTTGGCGATGGCGTCGTGCCCGCCAGAGCCGCTCGCGTCCATCACCTTGACCGGCAGGATCCGGCAGGTCCAGCAGAGCCCGGCCAGGCCGGCGCCGTTGTCGCCGGCCGCCGCGATCACCGTGGCGACCATCGTGCCGTGCCCGTTGTCGTCGGCCGGGTCGGCGTCGTCGTTGACGAAGTCGTATCCGGGCAGGACCCGGCCGGCCAGTTCGCTCACCGCCGCGACGCCGGTGTCGAGCACCGCCACGGTCACCGAGGCCGACCCGGTCGTGACATCCCAGGCCGCATCACCTTCGGTCACCAGGTTGCCCCACTGCTGATCCTGCAAAGGATCATCGGGGGTACGGGTGACCCGCGCCACCGGCACCGGTTCCACATAGGTCACCTCCGGGTCGCCGGCCAGTGCCGTGGCCACATCTCCGGTGACGGTCACCGTGACCGCGCCGAGCTGTGGAGCGGCATCGCTGGCCAGGACACGGACCGCCGGGTCCGCGTCGAGGGCCGCGACCGTGGCGGCGGCGGACGCCCCGGTCCGCAGGCCGATGGTCACGGTCGTGCTGGTCGCGGCCGCTTCGGCGGGGGTGACGCCGGTCAGGGAGGCCGCGGTCAGAGCCGCCGCGACCGTCAGAGTTCGATACCGCATGGTTCGGAAAATTACGGAGGCCTGAGTGCAACAGCCGTGCGGATCGGTTGCCGTCAGGTATCAGTCGGACATTACCGGCACGTGGTCCCGAATCTTCCCGGGGATCCTCTCGGTGCGGAACGCCCACCAGGCCAGCAACAGGACGGTGATCACCTCGGCCAGGCCGAGCAGCCGCTCCACGGTGCCCAGCGGAATGGCCCGCCACCAGCGCTCCCCGGTCCACGGCTCGGCCAGCACCGCCCACAGGATCGGCGTGAAGCAGAGCAGCGACACCAGCCCACCGGCGGCCACCAGGCGGGCCGGCCCGGTTTTCCGCCCCGCGGCCAGCAGCGCGCCGATCGGCAGGCTCAGGAACGCGACCACACTCGCCACCCGGTGCACGGCGCCGCTCGACGACGGCCCGGCCTGCCAGTTGTGTTTCTCGAACCAGACCACCCCGACCAGGCCGACCACCCACAGGGCGAGCACCGTCAGCGCGGCCCGGGAAAGCCGGCCGGCCCGGTGCAGGGCGGCCAGGATCGCCGCCGAACCGGCCGCCAGGAGCAGGGTCGCGGCGTCGAACACCCAGCCGTCCGGCATCAACGCGTACTGGCTGATGGTGCGGCGGGTCCAGTCCAGCTCGGCCGAGGGTGGCAGCACGTGCAACGACGCGTACAGGCCGAGGGAGGCGAGGACAGCGAGGACACCGAGGCCGGCGAGGGCTTTCATCCGCCAAGGGTGCAGGATCTTCCTGTGAGTGTTCTTGAGATCGTGCAGTCCCTGCCGGGTGTCGACGAGCTGCGGCGGCGGTCGCAGGCGCTGGCCATGTGCGAGGCGATCATCAGTCCCGACTGGGAGAGCCGGTACTACTCGTACGACTCCCGGTGGAACGTCGAGCGCGGCGAGCACCTGGCGTCGATGCGGAACGGGTCGGGCGACGAGTACTCGATCGTGTTCTCCCCCGCCGGCGTCTGGATCCGTGGGCTCGACCACGAGGCGAAACCGGCGCCCGGACTGTTCGACGACGTGCCGGCGGTGTTCGCGGGCCAGATCGGTGAGCCGGCGTTCGCCAACATCTGCCTGTGGCGGGAGACGGGCGGCAACCAGTGGCACGGGCGCGGGCTCGACGACGTGTCGTGGCTGTTCGAGATGCTGGTCGACGGCAGCCCGGAGGCGTACCAGGAGTTCGCCGAGGACTACTACGAGGAGGACGTCGACCTGGCGGCGGTCACCGAGGTCTTCGGGTTGCGGCCGCTCACCGACAAGCTCGTGCGACGGCTCAACCCGGCCGTGACGGTCGAATACCTGGACGACGACATCACGGAGATCGATTACCCCCGGTGATGGCGTTTGACGAAGGTGTAGCCCGGCTCCAGCGTGAAGCCGTCTATCTGCTCCTTCTCCAGCGCCTTCTGATGCAGGCTCTGCTGTTTCTTCGACGCGTGGGCGCCGGCCGGCAGACGGCGGACGAACCCGTTCACCCAGTGGTCACGGCGATCGCCGGCCTCGCCGTGACCGTCGCCGCCGCCCTCGCCGGGTAGCGGCGCCTCCTCCACGAGCGGGGCGTAGAACAGCAGGTCGATCGGATCCTCGCCGTCGACGGCCGGATAGTTGAGCTCCCCGTCCGGCCCGGTGCTGCCGGTGACCCGGGTGACGTAGCCCTCGCGCAGCAGTTGGTCAACGGCGTTGCGCAGCAGGAACGTGCCCTTCTTACCGCGGCCCAGCCCGCAGTGGGCGGGCAGCTCCGCCTCCGGGAAGACCGCCGAGCCGTCGTCGAAGACCCGGCCCAGCCGGCGAACCGCTTTCAGCACCTGCCCCCGGTTGGAGACCCCCGGATCGAACTCGCGGGTGATCACCCTCGGGTCGTAGTCGTGGAAGTAGTCGACGCCGTCGACCCGCAACGGCTCATCCAGCGGCGTGGTCTTGACCAGCACATACTCCTCGGAAGGCCGCCAGGCCACGGTGACCAGCACACCCGGCCGCACGTCGGGCGGCCAGGCGATCCCGGTCAGGTGCAGGCCCGGATCGTGTGCGGGCGCCGACTCGACGGACGCCCGGCCCGGAGTCACCCCGAATTCCCGGTGCTCCAGCACGACGGTGACCGACTCACGGCCGGCGACCGTCGCGGCCAGATCATCCGGCAGGGGGCAGACCGCATCCAACAGATCCGCCCGGACCAGCGCGAACCTACGACTTCTCACCAGGGAGAGATTACCCGCCCGGACGCGGGTTGACCTGAACCGGACTTCAGGTCGGAAGCTGTCGGGATGCGCGTCTACGGGATTTCGTGGGTCGGGGTGAAGACCGATTCGTATCGGGCGATGCGGGACTTCTTCGCCGAGACGGCCGGGTTGCGGCTGGACGGGGAGCGGGGCGAGTTCGCCGTGTTCGGGCTGCCCGACGGTGGCAAGGTGGAGATCTTCGGGGCCGGCGCGGACGATCCGCCGGAGCAGTTCGCCCGTGAGAAGGTGGTGGCCGGGCTGTTGGTCGACGACGTCGCCGCGGCCGCCGCCGAACTCCGGGAGGCCGGGATCGAGCTGATCGGGCCGGTCGAGGACGGCGGTGGCGGCTACCGGTGGCAGCACTTCCGCGCGCCGGACGGCAAGGTCTTCGAACTGGTGCAGAACCCGGTGGCGCTACGAAGAAGCCACCAGCCGGGCGCGGAGGCGCTGTAGCAGCGGCAGCAGGCCGTAGACGACGATCGGCACCGCGATCGTGGCGGTCACCAGGGTCCGGACCACCATCGGGACGTCCCGCAGCAGTTGCAGGACGATCAGGGCCGGAGAGACGGCGAGCCAGATCATGACGGCCATCTGATGGCGGCTCGATTTATTCGGCATGGCGATTTCTCCTGGTCAGTGAGTGTTGGCGAGGGTGGCGACAGTTCGATGCCGACCAGCCGGTCGCCGTCGACAACGATCCTGGTCACAGCCCCGTCGACGACGCGGACACCACGGGCGGCGAGGCGCTGCCGTTCGCCGTCGGTCGATTCATAGCCGTTCGAGAAGAGGGTCACATCGTCCGACCACTGCCTGATCAGCAGGGCGTGCGCCACGGTTTCGGGACTGCCGCCAAGCACTCCGAGAGGGCGGTCCCGGACCTCATAGCCGTGGCAGTACGGGCAGTGCAGCACGTCGCGGCCCCAGCGTTCGGCGAGGCCGGGGATGTCCGGGAGGTCGCCACCGCGCGGCCAGACGCGGTCGCCGGTGTTCGGCCGGCGCGGTCGGCCGGCCTGCGACGACCAGCACACACAATGCGGCAATGTGCGATTCCACCCCCGCCGCAACGACGGCAGGCGCACGCATACAGCACAACGTGTGCTCCCCTTCCCGTCAGAGCGAAGCAGAAGCACACGATCGGCGAACGTGTGCGCTGACCATCGCTGCGGCCGGCGGACCCGCTCTCGGCGATCCGCTCCCGGCATCACTCCTGGGCGGGCCGTCCAAGGTCATCAGACCTCACGGTGATCTCGCGGAGTTCGCTGAGGATAACGCTGACCAGGGCGAATGCAAGATTCACTTCGGCTGCGGCCCTGACCTGCAAAAGTCGCTGCCCAAGATGGCGAAGGCCGAGGGCGAGACGAGCGTGCCCGAATTCCACAAGATCGCGGATGGTCGAGCTTCCTAGCCGGTGGGCAGGCGCTGGATGAGGGCGCCGTACCAGGCGACGCCCTTCAGGTACGCGTCGACGGTGATGTGCTCGTCGTTGGTGTGGATCGACTCGCGCTGCTGCTTGGTCATCTCGAACGGGGTGAACCGGTAGACCCGCTCGCTGATCTTCGTGAAGTGGCGGGCGTCGGTCGCCGCCATCATCACGTACGGCGAGGTCAGCGCCTCCGGGAAGTGCGCCGAGGTGACGTCGGCGATCAGGTCGAACGCGTCGTCCAGCGGAGAAGACGGGGACGGCTCACCCTCGTCGATCACGGTGATCCGCACCTGCGGGTCCTTGATCACCCGGCGGACGTGCCTGATCACCCCGGCCATCGTGTCGCCGACCAGGATGCGGATGTTCACCCCGGCGGTGGCGGTCGCGGCGACCACGTTCATCGCCGGGGAACCGCTGAGCGTGGTCACCGCGAAGGTGCTGCGGGCCATCGCCGCCGCCTCGGGGCCGGCCGCCAGCAGCAGCCGGGTCAGCAGGGCGCGGCTACGGACGGCGGTCGTCAACGCGTACCGCATAGGGGGTTTGGCGTGTGGGGCCGCCCGCCGGAAGAGTTCGACGGTGGCATCAGGCGCCGATGCCCGCATCGGCGACCGGTCGAGGCGGGTGATGGCCCGCGCGAGACGCGCGGTCGGGCCGAGCGGGGCCGGGGTGGACGCGTGCCCGCCGCGGCCGTCGACGCGCAGCTCGAGGGAGGTGATGCCCTTCTCGGTGACGCCGATGACCGCGATCGGTTTCGCCACGCCGGGGAACGCGTCGTAGGCGACCGCGCCGCCCTCGTCGAGCACGAACCACGGGGTCACGCCGCGCCGCCGCAGCTCCTCGACGGCGAGCGGCGCCGCGTCACCGGCGACCTCCTCGTCACAGCCGAACGACAGCCACACGTCCTGCGCGGGGACGTGCCCGGCGGTGAGCAGGTTCTCGACGGCCTGGCAGATCGCGACGAGGCTGCCCTTGCAGTCGAGGGTGCCGCGGCCCCAGATGATCCCGTCCTCGACGACCGCGTCGAACGGCGGATGCGTCCACTCCCCCTCAACCGGCACGACGTCGCTGTGGGCCATCAGCACGATCGGTTTCGCACTCGACACGCCGGCCCAGTGGAACAGCAGACCGTGCCGGCCGACCCGGGTCAGCGGCAATTCGTGCAGCCGTGGGAAATGCCCCTTCAACGCCTCCAGAAAAGCGTCGAAGGCGGCATGATCCCAGGCAGCGGCATCCCTCGTGGAAACCGTCGGAATGCGGAGCAGATCGCGGAACGCCTCGATCATTCAGCGGCCGGCAGAGTATCCATGAACGAGCTCACCGAGAAGACCGCGTTACCGGCGCCGGGCGGGCCGTAACCGGGCGGACTGCTCAGTCCGTTGGACTCCATCGTCGCGCGGTACGCCTCCAGGAGCCGGATGTGGTACTCCAGGGGAGCGCCCTCCGGGTTGGTCCGGCCGAGCGGGGTCGTCGGCTCCGGGCACCAGGTGGTGAAGCGCGGCAGAATGCCCCGGGACATGAAATATTGCAGGCCCTCGGTGGTCGACTCGATCGCCTCGTCGACGGTGCGGAAACCGAACGGCTCGGCCATCTCGATGCCGGCCACGAAGTTCGGAATCACATTTCGGGGCCCGAACACCTCGGCTGACTCGAGAATGCGGCGGTGCCACTCGGCCCGGCCGACATAACGCTCCTTGCCCGGGCAGTGCAGCTCGAACAACCGCTTGTCCCACACCTCGAAGTTGGGGTGGTAGATGCGGATGCCGTAGTCGTAGAACCGCTGCACATCCTCCCGGGGCAGGGCCTGCGCGACCACCTTGCCGATCCACCGGCCGGGGAACCGCTCCTCGATGGCCTGCGCGTAACGCCCGTAGAAGTCGGCCTCGGCCAGCCCGTCGACCTTGCTGGTGATGCTGCCGCCGGTCAGCGTGTAGGCGTGCGACGCTTTCGCGGTGTCGTATTTGTCGATGATCGCGAGCGCTTCGAGCACCTCGTCGACCGGTTTCACACCGGTGTAGGGCCGCCCGGCCGCCTTGTGCTGACGCCAGTTGTGGTTGATGTCGCAGTACTGGCATTCCTCTTTGGCGCCGAAATACTGACAGACCCGGAACACGGTCAGGTAGATCAGATAGCCCCACTGAATGGTGGGCGCCACCTCCATGATCTGTTTGCCGCTCTCCAGCGTGTGCCGGTAGTAGTCGGGCATCGGCGGCAGCCCGACATCGGCGATCGGCTTGTCGTCGAGGAAGAGCATCAGCCGGCCGTCGTCGGACGGCTTCACCCGGTAGGGCGACGACGGGTTGACCCGCACCGACACGACAGTGCGCCGCAGCCCGTAAGGCCCGCCGGTGAGCACGATCTCCTCCGGCGGCCGCCGCAGCGCCGCCTCACCAAGCTCAGGCAGAGTCCGGTGGTCGAACGAGAAGATGAAATACGATTTCGGCTTGACGTCACCGCTCTCGTTGTCGGTGAGCGCCGAGTCGTCGAACGCCAGCCCGCCCCGCAGCAGGTCTTCCTTGATCACCGCCTCGCGGGGGATGTGCGGGAACCGTCCCATCAGATCTTCGATGAGATCCGTACGCGTCTGCATTGTGGCGTCCTCCCAACCGGACCGTAGCACGCCCAGCTCCTTACACCCGGAGCCAGGCACCCGTGTCACAGATCACCAAACCCCAGGTCAACGCCATGGTCACCGCTTCCGGGCAGCTCACGATCGTTTCAATTGATCTTGTACGCGCCACATCCACCGACAACCGCACCACACCGCCCCGGCCCACCACCGCGACCCACCCGCAACACCGGACCGAAAGGCGCCTCACGGGCGTATCCGCCCTCCGCGTGGCCGGCCCTCCACGCAGCCGTGGCCCTCCACGCATCCGGCCGCTGCGGGTCGCGTTGGGCGGCCATGTCGATTGGCGCGCACATTGACTGATCGTGGGCTGCTGTCGTTGTTCGCCCGCGGATCTTGCACGAGTTTTCACGCGCGCGCCGATCTTGCAGCCCTTTCCACACCCCAGCACGAAGAAAGCTGCAAGGTCTCCCCAGCGCAGTAGACCTTGCACGACAAACCACACCCAGACGTGAAGAACCTTGCAAGATCTGTGAAGGTTTTTGTCAAGCGGTGGCTTCGAGGATGCGCCAGATTTGGCGGGTTATGTAGCGTTTTAGGTTGCGGGTGATCTCGGC
>NZ_JBEZXU010000017.1:0-187902 GCF_040638175.1 Actinoplanes sp. NPDC026670 | reverse complement strand
CGCCCGGCGGCGGTCCGCCCGGCAACCGTCCGCGCCGCCGCCCGCTGTACCGCCTCACGCCCGTCGGCCGCCCGCGCGGTCGCCGCCCGCTGCGCCGCCTCACGCCCGTCGGCCGCCCGTGCGGTCGCCTGATCGGCGGCCCGCTCGGCCGCCCCATGCGAGGTCGACCCATGCGAGGTCGTGCCGTGCGAGGTCGTGCCGTGCGAGGTCGTGCCGTGCGAAGTCGCACCGTGCGAAGTCGCCGTCCGCGCGGCGGCCGCCCGGGACATCGCGGCGCGGTCGGCCGCGAAACGGGCCGCCGCCTGGGACGCGTCGGTGGGGGAGTCGCGTTTGCCGGGTGGCCGGTCGGCTGCTCGTTCGTCCTCTTCGCCGGGACGGCCCATCTCGGCCGAGAGCGCCGACCCGAACTCCGGTCCGCCCTCCTCACGCCGCCCGCCCGCTCGTCTGGTCCCGTCGGCGCCCGGCCGGCGGTCGGGACCGGTCACTGAACTCGGCATGGTCATCCGTCTCCCCTTGCTAGTGGGTGTCTGATCCGGGCTCGTCAGCCGCCGAGCGCGGCGAGGGCCTTCTGCACCTTCGGGACGTAGGCCTGGGTCTCGGCGAACGGGGGAATGCCGTCGTACTTGTGCACGGCCCCGCCACCGGCGTTGTAGGCGGCCAGCGCCAGCGGCACCGACTTGAACTCGCGCAGGTGCTGGGCGAGCAGCTTGGCCGCGCCGTTCACGGCCTGGGCCGGGTCGAACGCGTCGTCGACCCCGAGGCCGCGGGCGGTCGCCGGCATCAGCTGCATCATGCCCTGAGCGCCGGCCTTGCTGACGGCCTTCGGGTTGTAGCCGGACTCGACCTTGGCGACCGCGGCGAGCAGCTTCGGCGAGACCCCGTGCTTGGCGCCGGCCTGCTCGAACAGCGTCGCGTAGGGCACACCGCCGAGCCCGCCGTCGGTGGACGCGGCCCGCAGACCGGCCGGGCGCAGCGATGACATGTCCTGCACGGCGGCGGCCGGGACGGTGTCGAGGACCCGGCGGATGGCGCTGGGGGTCTCGTACACACTCTGGATCTTGACGTGGTCGCCGGGCTTCGGGGCCGCGATCATCTTGTTGTCACCCAGGTAGATCGCCACGTGGTCGACTGGCGAGTTGAACGCCAGGATGTCGCCCGGCTTGGCGTCGGCCATGCTCGCCACCGGGCGGCCGGCCTTGGCCTGCTGCCAGGAGTTGCGTGGCAGCTCCACGCCGAGGTCGCGGTAGGCCCGCTGGACCAGGGCCGAGCAGTCCAGCCCCTTGGCCGGGTTGTCGCCGCCGAAGACGTACGGCGTACCCAGGTACTTCTTGGCCGCCTCGACGACGTCGCCGCCGGTCGGGCCGGAGGTGGCGAGCGCGCCGCCGGTCGAGCCGGTGGCGCCGGCGAGGGCCGAGGCGAACTTGGCGCCGGACGCGCCGCCGACGGCCTGGGGCGCCGGGTTCAGGCCCAGCTGGTCCTGCAACTCGGCGACGCGGTTGATGACTCCGGTGACACCCAGCATCATGCTTCGCTCCGGTTCGGGTCGTTGACGGTTCCGGCGGCGTTCCGCGCCTTGGCGGTCACCGCGAGCTCGTCGAGGGCGGCCTGATCGGTTCGTAGGTCGTGGGCCTTGACGGTGGCGGCGTGGCGTTCGGACATCAGCTCCACCGCCCGGCGACGCTTGGCGGCGTCCGCGAGGGCGGCCAGCTTCTCCTGTTCGATCTGCTCGGCGCTGGTCACCATCCGCTGGGCGTCGAACAGGCCGGCGGCCAGTGACTGCCGGGCGACGAGGGCGGCCACCATGGCCCGGGCGGAGCCCTCGCTCGGCGCCTCCGAGCCGACGAGGTCCAACTTGCGACGCTTGGCCAGGGCCTCGGCTTCACGGATCTCGGCGCGGGACTGGACGACGGCGCCACGGGCGGCGTCCTCCTGGGCCTTGCGAGCGCGCAGCACGGGCGCCAGTCGGAACAGGCGGTTCAACGTTGGCCTCCTAGCGGGGCCGGTGGGCCCTCACATAGCCGCTTCGGTCCGCCCGCCGATCCGCTGAGCCCCTGCACCGACTTCGCTACTGACCTGCATTCACCGCATCCCTCAAGGCAGTCGTTCGATGCCTTTCGGCGCCACCTGCGGCCTTCGCCCGCGAACGCGGTTGCTGGGCACGATGCGCGGCGGGTCACGGTTCGCGTTGCGTAGAGAACAACCCTCATCTCGTACGCCCGAAAAGTCCGACAACCGCAAACCGGACCGCCCCGCCGGCGCCGCGCGAGGTTTTCGAAGGTCGAGGCCGAAACGCGACCGCCGGGCTGATCCGGTGGATCTCCGGGTCAGGTGGTGGCGATCAGAGCACGCAGGGCGGCCCAGGCGGACTCGGCCGTGGTGCGGTCGTCGAGGTCCTGCCGGAGGAAGTCGCTGATCTGCGCCCACGCCGCGTTGGCCCGGTCGGCGTCGGGGTTGGTGCCGGGCACGTAGGCGCCGATCTCGACGAGCTCACGGACCTCGCGGTGCGCGGCCATCAGACGGCGCAGCTCGGTGGCGTCGGCCCGCTGCTGCTGGTCGGTGATCTTGTTGGCGACCCGGGAGATCGAGTCGAGGGACTGGATGGCCGGGAAGTGCCCGGCGGTGGCCAGTTTCCGGTCCAGGACGATGTGCCCGTCCAGGATCGAGCGCGCCGCGTCGGCGATCGGCTCGTTGTGGTCGTCCCCCTCGACCAGCACCGTGTAGAGGCCGGTGATGCTGCCGCGGGCGCCCGGCCCGGCGCGTTCCAGCAGGGAGGCGAGCATCGCGAAGACCGACGGCGGATAACCGCGGGTGGCGGGTGGCTCGCCGACCGACAGCCCGACCTCACGCTGCGCCATCGCCGCGCGCGTCACGCTGTCCATCATGAGGAGCACGTCGGCGCCCTCGTCCCGGTAGTACTCGGCGATCCGGGTGGCCACCGCGCCGGCCCGCAGCCGGACCAGCGGCGGCGTGTCCGAGGTGGCGATCACCAGCACCGACCGGGCCAGGCCCTCCGGCCCGAGGTCGTGCTCGATGAACTCGCGCACCTCCCGGCCGCGCTCACCGACCAGGGCGACCACGTTCAGCTCGGCCGCGGTGCCCCGGGTGATCTGGCTCATCAGGGTCGACTTGCCCACCCCGGAGCCGGCGAAGATGCCGATGCGCTGGCCCTTGCCGCACGGGACGAGCGTGTCGAGCACGCGTACCCCGAGGGACATCTGCGCGCCGACCAGCTGCCGTTCCATCGCCGACGGCGGCGCCGCGTCGATCGGCACCAGGGCGCCGCGCAGCGGTGGCCCGTTGTCCATCGGCCGGCCCAGCCCGTCCAGGATGCGGCCACGCAGGTCGGGGCCGACCGCGATGCGCAGCGGCCCGCCGGTGGCGAACGCCGGAGTGCCGGCGCCGATCCCGGCGATCGGGCCGAGCGGCATGCAGGAGAGCCGCTCGCCGTCGAGGGCGGCCACCTCGGCCAGCACCTGGTTCCCGCTGACGCCGATGCGCAGCAGGTCACCGACGTTGGCCTCCAGCCCGCTGACCGTCACGCGCAGGCCGACCGCGCCGGTGACCCGCCCGCTGACCAGCGGACGGGCGGCCTCGATCGCACTCTGGATGCGGTGCTGGAAGAGGTCGGTCACAACCGCAGCGCCTCACGGGCCCGGGCCACCGCCGCCGCGACGGTGGCGTCGACAGTGGCGGTGCCGGTCTCGGCGACCGCGTCCCCGGGCTGGAGACCCGGATCCGGGCGCAGCGTGATGCGCCGGCCGGCGAAGTCGAAGTCCTCGCCGGAGCTCTCGCCGACGAGGTTGCGGTAGTCGTCCGGGTGCATGCTGACGATCACGTCGCCGTGCTCCGGTGCCGCGGTCATCGCCCGGCGCAGGGCGTCCGCGCCACGTTGCGGGTCGTCCTGGAGGTGCCGGCCGATGATCGCTTCGGCCAGCTCCCAGGCGGTGGCCAGCACGACCTCCTGCAACTCGGTGAAGGTCGGCATGAGCTGGTCCTCCAGGCCGGTCACGGCACGGCCGAGGGCGTTCACGGCGCTGGCCAGGGCGGTGGCGCGGCGCTGCTCGTACGCCTCCTCGGCGATGACCGCACGGGCCGCGGCAGCCTCGTTGGAGGCTGCGGCGTCGCGTTTGCCCTGTGCCCAGCCTTCGGCGTAGCCGGTGGTCCGGGCCTGCTGACGGGCCCGTTCCACGACCTCCTCGTCGACCGGCGTCTCATGGCGCAGGTCGATGCCGAAGCGCGCGGCGGCCACGTTCTCGGCCGCCACCCCGCGCAGCACCCGGTCAGGCGATGAGCTCATCGGCCTCGCCGCCGCGCTGGATCTCGATCTGACCGGAGTCCTCGAGGGTACGGATGACACTGACGATCTTGGCCTGGGACTCCTCGACCATCTTGACCTTGACCGGGCCGAGGAGGTCCATCTCCTCCAGCAGGTTCTCCCGGCCACGCTCGGAGAGGTTCTTGGTGACCTTGTCGCGCACCGACTCCGGCACGCCCTTGAGGGCGGTGGCCAGGTCGGCCGGTTCCACCTGGCGCAGGATCAGCTGCACCGCGCGGTCCTCGAGGTTGACGATGTCCTCGAACATGAACATCCGGCGGCGGATCTCCTCGGCCAGCTCCGGGCTGCGCGCGTCGAGAGCCTCCAGGATGAGCCGCTCGGTGGTGCGGTCGGCCCGGTTGATGATGTCGACCAGCGGCTGCAGACCGCCGACGGTGGAGAGCTCGTCCGGCTGGAGCACGCTCGACAGCTTGCGCTGGAGGGCGCTCTCCACCTGGCGGATGATGTCCGGCGAGGTGCGGTCCATGATCGCGATCCGGTGCGCGACCTCGGTCTGCACCTCCAGCGGGAGGCCGGCCAGGATCGAGGAGGCCAGCCCGGACGGGATGTGGGCCAGCACCAGCGCGATGGTCTGCGGGTGCTCGTACTGGACGTAGGAGAGCAGCTGCCGGGGGTCGGCGTGGCTCAGGAAGTTGAACGGGATGTCGTTCATCGACGCTTCGAGCCGCTCCAGGATCAGCGCCGCCCGCTCCTTGCCGAGCGACGCCTCCAGCAGCTCCCTGGCGTACTCCATGCCACCCGACCCGGCGTATCGGGTGGTAGCCATGGCGTAGAACTCGTCCATCACGTCGTCGACCTGGACGGGGTCGAGCTTGCCCAGCCGAGCCACCTCGGCCGACACCATCTCGACCTCTTTGTCGGTCATGTTCGCCATGACCGACGCCGCATGTTCCCGGCCGAACTGGACGAGCATGATCGCGGCCTTGCGCACTCCGGTCATGGAGAGCGTGGTGAGCGCCGGTGTAGTCAACTGTTGCTCCTGTGGTTCAGCGGTTGCTCTCGTCGGCGGAGATCCAGCTGCGGATCAGGGACGCCGTCTCGTCCGGCTTCTCCCGGACCAGGTCCTCGATCTCACGATGACGCTCCTCCCGCGCTTCGTCCGTCTTATCGGCGACTTCCGGAAGCTCCAGCATGTGCGCTGTGGTGACGTCGATCTCAGCCGCGCGCTGAGCCTCCAGCGCCGCCTGCATCTCCTCCAGGTGCCGCCGCTCCTCCTCGGTGAGCTGCTGCTGCCGCTTCTTGGCGCGGCGGTTGGCCCGCCAGGCCAGCAGGATCAGCATCAGCACCACGAACAACAGGGCGCCGGTCTGGATCAGCTTGGTCTGCTTGGCCGTCTGCTCGGCGGCGGCCACCGCGGCGAGCTCGTCCTTCGCCGCCTGGGCCTGGCTGGTGTCGAACGGCATCGAGGCGACCGCGATCGTGTCACCCCGGTTCGGGTCGATGCCGGCCGCGGCGCTCAGCAACTGCTGCACGTCGGCGGGCTTGATCGTGCCGGCCACCGTGCTGTCCAGCAGGACCGAGACGTTGAGCCGCTCGATGCTGCCCGGCGCGTTCCGGCGTACCTCCTCGACCTCGTTGAAGCGGCGGGTACGCGTCTCGTCCTTCTGCTGGTACTGGCCGGAGCCGACACCGTTGGGCACCTGGATGTTGTCCGGTCCCAGCACACCGCCGTTACCGGTGCCGGTGCCGGTGTAGGTCTCGCTCTTGAGGTTCTCCGACTCGGCCGGCATGGACGGGTCGGTGCTGTACTTCTTGCTGCGCGTCTCGGTGGAGTCGAAGTCCAGGATCGGGTTCGTGGTGACCACCGAGTGGCCGGGGCCGACCAGGTTGTCCAGCATCCGCTGGAGTGAGCTGTTCAGACGGTTCTGGAACGCCACGGTCTGCTGCTCGGTCCCGCCGTCGCCGCCGGTGGCGCCGATGGAGTTGCCGCCGCCGGTGGAGAGCATCCGCCCGTCCGAACCGGCGACCGTGACCTGGGTGGGGTCCAGGCCCTCGACGCTCGACGCGACCAGGTGCACGATCGACTGCACCTGCTGCTGGTTGAGCGGGTTGTTCGCCTTCGAGGCGACCAGCACCGAAGCGGTCGGCTTGGACTGGTCCTCGGTGAAGATGTCCTCCTTCGGCATCACCAGGTGGACCGTCGCCGCCTCGACGCCGTCGATCGACTTGATGGTGTTGGCCAGTTCGCCTTCCAGGGCCCGCTGGTAGTTCGCGTGCTGCATGAAGTCGCTGGTGGTGATGCCCTGCTGGTCCAGCAGTGAGTAGCCGGTGCCCTCGTCGTTGGGCAGGCCCTCACCGGAGAGCTGGAGGCGGAGCTCGTTCACCTGCTCGCCCGGCACCAGGATGGTCTGGCCGTCGTTGGCCAGTTCGTACTGGGTGCCGGATTTCTGCAACGACTCGACGATCGCGCTGGCGTCCTTGGTGGACAGATTGTTGAAGAGGATCTGATACGACGGCTTCGCCGCCCAGGTGGCGAAGAAGTAGCCGCCGACGGCGAGCGCGAGAACCGCGAAAACAGTGACAGCCTTCTGTCCCGGCGTGAAGGACTTGAAGGTGTCCGTTATGCGGCGTACCGGAGCGGGAAGGCGGTCGGTCATGTCAGGCCTGCATCCTCATGATCTCCTGGAAGGCCTCGACGGCCTTGTTCCGGATCGCCATGGTCAGCTGGAGTCCGAGGGCTGCCTCGGTGGAGGCCATCGTGTACTGCGCCGGGTCGGCCAGCCGGCCGTCGGCGACCTGTACGGCCAGGTCGGCGGCCTTGGTCTGGGAGGCCTGGACGTTCTCGATGCCCTTGGCGAGCATCCCGGCGAAGTCGGAGTTGGGACCCTGCGGCGCCTGCGGCTCGGACGACCCGAGCATGCCGCCGAGCCCGTTGAGACCGCCGAGC
Source organism: Actinoplanes sp. NPDC026670 (assembly GCF_040638175.1). Lineage (NCBI taxonomy): Bacteria > Bacillati > Actinomycetota > Actinomycetes > Micromonosporales > Micromonosporaceae > Actinoplanes > Actinoplanes sp. NPDC026670. Next base: position 180,679 of record NZ_JBEZXU010000017.1, on the reverse strand, counting down.
CCGACACCGCGCTCGCTGAGCCCGCCGATGGCGGAGAACCCTGAGATGGGGCTGATCGGTGAGGTCAAGAGGATCACTTCCCGAGGTTGATCGCGGCGGTGTACGACTCACGGGCACGGTCCACCACGGCGAGGTTCGCCTGGTAGGAGCGCTGGGCCATCATCAGCTGGGCCATCTGGTTGCCCATGTCGATGTCCGGGCGGCGGACGTAGCCCTCGGCGTCGGCGAGCGGGTTCTCCGGCTCGTACGCCAGGATTCCCTCGGCGCTGCCGAACCGGACGCCGGCGACCTCCGCGCCGTTGCCGTCCTGTGCCGAACGCGCCGCCACGTACCGGGCCTGGAAGGCGTTCTCGCTGGTCCGGGTCGTGGTGTTGATGTTCGCGAGGTTGTCCGCCACAGCGTCCAGCCACTTCCGGTAGACAGTGACACCGCTACCCGCGATCCCGATGGCGTTGAAGGTACTCATCGTCAGGCCCCCTTGATGGCTTCGCGCAGCAGGCCGTACTTGCCGTCGAGTGCTCGGATGGCGAGCTGGTAGCGCATCGTGGTGTCGATGTGCGACAGCGTCTCCTCGTCGAGGTTGACGTTGTTGCCGTTGAGCCGGGTCGGCTCCAGCGACGTCAGCACACTCGGGGACACCCCGGCCGGTGAATCGCCGCGGGCGACGGCGCTCTGCAGCGCCTCCTCGAACTTGACCTTACGTGCCCGGTAACCGGGGGTCTCGATGTTGGCGATGTTGTTGGCGATGGCCTGCTGCCGGGCGGCCAGACCGGCGACGGCGACCCGCAGCGATGCCGATGAGCGATCGTCGAACAAGGTTGCTCCTCAGTCGTTCGAGGTAGCCCGTCCTTGGCTTTTCGGTTGAGCGATCCGTGCTCGTACCCTGCACTTCGGCGTGCGCGCCGATCCGCTGAGTCCCAAGCGGTTGCCGGAAGGTTGCACACGAAAAGGTCCCGGACCCCGCGTGGGGGTCCGGGACCTTCGAGGTCGTGGCACTACATGGCGCAGTCCAGGTAGACCGGGCGTTTGACCGCCTCGCCGGTCTCGATCCGCGACGTCATCGCCAGCTGCTGACGGTTCGCGGTGAGCCGCCGGGCGATCTCCTCGGCCGCGGCCAGCTGCCGGGTCAGGATCTCGTCGGCGCGCGGCTTGAGCTCCAGCGGCAGCGCGCCGAGCTCGGTCGGTGGGCGCCACAGGTCCGACGGCGGGGTCTCGGCGATCCGGCGCTCGTCGGCCAGCATGGTCTCGACCGCGAGGACGTCCATCTCCAGGTCGTCGAGCGCCGCGGCCCAGGCGGACCGCCAGTCCACGGCGTTCGACGTCGGGGCGCTCATGTCGAGGCCGAGGCGGCGTCGCGCCACGCGTCGCGCAGCGGTTCCAGCAGCGCGCGGCAGCCGGCCACCCGGTCGGCGTCGCGCTTGATGTTCGCCCCGATCAGCTCAGTGAGGACGAAACCGTACAGACTGGCCAGACCGGGCGCTCCGTCCCAGGCCTCCAGGTCGAGGGTGACCCGGAGTTCCAGGACGATCTCCTGGGCGTGCGTGATCTTCTCGTTGGCCAGCACCCGGTCGTCGTTGCGGAACGCCTCCTCGCCGTGCATGAGGTCGAGGATCAGACGGTCGTACAGCATGATCAGCAGCCGGGCCGGTGAGGCCGTGTTGATCGAGTCCTGAAGGTAACGGTCGCGGAGGTGGGGCGCGCTCATGAGTCTCCCTCGGTCAGGGGCGGTCGGCTGGAGTCCGTGGTCGAGGGCCGTCAGCCGAGACCGGCCAGCTGTCCGGAGAGCCAGCTCGACTGGTTCTTCAGGTTGCCCAGGGAGGTCTCCAGCGCGGAGTACGTCCGCTGCAGCGACTGGCGGCGGGTGGCCAGCCGTACGTCCCAGTTGTCGATCTGGTCGTTGAGCGACTTGATCTCTTTCTTCCGGCCGGTGATGACGTCGGTGACCGTGTTCGACTGCTTGTCGGCGAGGGTGCGCAGCTGCGAGCCGAAGGCCATGCCGGCTTCCTGGATCGCGGTCGGGTCCTTGACGTACGACTCGTTGAAGGCGGCCGAGTCGAACTCGAACTGACTGCCGTCCTTGCTGAGGGTGATGCCCAGCTGCTTGAGCGAGCCGAAGTTCACCGTGGTGGTGTCCTTGGCCCCGTCGTTGTCGGCGTCGGTGCTGAGCGTCTTCGTGTACGTCAGCCCGTTGCTGATCATGCTCAGCACGCCCTGGTTCATCTGCCGGACGGTGAAGTCACCGGTCAGCGGGGAGCCCTTCTTGGTCTCCACGTCGTACTTGGTCTGCGTCGAGATCTCGGTGAGCGCCTCGTTGGCTGCGGCGACCATCGCCTTGATCTTGTCGGCGATCGCGGTCGAGTCGGCCGTCGCGTCGACGACGACGTTCTGCTCCTCCTTGGTGACCGAGATCGTCACACCGGGCATCAGCGTGCTGAACGTGTTCGTCGTGCTGCTGACCTTGTACTCGGCGTTGGTGCCGGGGTTCACGGTCAGCACCGCGTCCCGGGCGGAGGTCGTCTTCGGGTCGGCGCCGCCCTTGCCGTACCCCTCCAGGCCGCTGATCTGGAAGCCGTTCGCGGCGCCGCTCTTCATCCCGCTGAACTGCACGACACCCTCGTTGCCGGAGGTGTTCACGGTGTAGGCGCGGATGCCGAGGCTGGTGCCGTTCGCGTCGGTCGCCGAGTTGACCGCGGTGGTCAGCTTGGCCATGGTCCGGGGCTCCGGAATGGTGATCTCGACCTCGGCGCCGGCCGGGGTGAACTCGTCGACACCGTCGTTGTCGGCGTCCGGGCTCCACGTGCCCGGCTGGATCTTGATGGTCGGCGGCACGGCCTGCTCGGCGGTGGTGTCGCTGACCTCGAGGATCGAGGTCTGCGAGCGGGCCACCGAGGTGACGTCGAACTTCAGGTTGCCGGTCATGCCGGAGAGGCCACCGGTGGCGGTCGCGGTGACGCTCGTCGAGGTGGAGGTCGCCTTCAGGGAGCGCCAGGAGGCCAGCGAACCCATCGCGTCAGCGGCTGACTTGACCGCTTTGAGCTTGCTGTTGACCGACTGGTACGAGCTGATCGCGGTCTCCGCGGTCTCGACCTTGGTCTTGAGCTTCGTCTGTCCGGCCGCCTCGACCTGCATCATCTGATTGATCATCGAGGAGGTGCTGAGACCACTGACGAGGCCGTCAACGGAGCTGGTCACGGGAGCCTGCCTTTCGTACCGAGGACGGAAGCGGAGTGGGGGTAGCCGGCTGGGCGTGCCGGTCTACCCCCACTGTTCGGTCGTTCGCGGACCGGATTCAGTTGTCGTCGGTGGTAATCCGGTTGTCAGCCGGTGTGTCAGCGGAGCAGCGACAGCACGTTCTGCGAGGACTGGTTCGCCTGCGACAGCATCGAGGTGCCAGCCTGGGTGAGGATCTGGTTGCGCGTGAACGACACCATCTCCTGCGCCATGTCGGTGTCGCGGATCCGGGACTCCGAGGCGGACAGGTTCTCGACCGCCACGTTGAGGTTGTTGATGGTGTGCTCGAAGCGGTTCTGGTGAGCACCCAGCTTGGCCCGGGTGTCGGAGACCGACTTGATCGCCGCGTCGAGGGCGTCCATCGCCTTCGCCGCGCCGGACGGGACCGGGCCGCCGACGGCGCCCGGGTCGGCCGCGGTGGTCAGGTCCAGGTTGTTGAGACCGAGCGTCTTGGCGTTGACCGCGCCGATGGCGACGTCCAGGGTCTCGCCGGCGTTGGCGCCGATCTGGAACGAGCCGGGCGTCGACGTCTGCCCGGCCGCAGCGCCGGTCAGGCCCATCTCGGTGCTCTCCAGCGTGAACGACGTCGAGCCGGACGCCTTGAAGCTGATCTCGTCGCCCGCCGCGCCCTTGGCGACCTCGGCGGTGATGGAGACCTCGTCGCCGTTGTAGCCGGCCGCCTTGAGCGCGGTGGACAGCTGGTCGTTGACGGCCGCCGCGGCGTCCTGGGCGCTGGACCCGGTCGGGACCGTGATGGCCAGGTTCTGGAGGCCCGTCACGCCGCTGGTGTCGGTGCCACCGACGTTGGTCAGGCTGACGCTGATGCTGGCCGGAACGCCCGTGGTGATCGGCGCGTTGGGGTCGGTCTGGCTGACGTGCGTCTTGCCGAAGGTGCCGTCGAGCAGCTTCGACTTACCGAACGAGGTCGTCTCGGCGATCCGGTCGATCTCCGAGGAGAGCTGCTGGAACTCGCCGTTCGCGGCCTGCTTCGCCTCGTCGTCGAGAGAGGCGTTGTTGGCCTGGACCGACAGGTCACGCATGCGCTGGAGCATGCTGGTGACCTCGTTCAGCGCGCCCTCAGCGGTCTGCACGACACTGATCGCGTCCTGGGCGTTGCGAACCGCGACCTTGAGGCCGCCGGTCTGCGCGCGCAGACCCTCGGAGATCGAGAGGCCCGCCGCGTCGTCGGCCGCCCGGTTGATGCGGAAACCGCTGGAGAGCTTCTCGAGCGACTTCGACATCTGGCTGTCGGTGACCGAGAGGTTCCGGTAGGCGTTCTGCGCAGCGATGTTCTGGTTGATGCGAAGACCCATTGGGTGATTCCTCCTTGAGTGGGGTCTTGAGCCGGCCCGTCCATGAGCCGTGGTGGTGCACCACATCCCATCGGCGGGTCGCCGAGAGGCCATGAGCATTCTCTGAGATTTTTTCGGGCTTTTCGGGCGAACCGGAGAAGTACCGATCGGGAGAAAGCGCTCAGCGGCACGGCGGATGTGCCGACCTGTCCGAATGAGCGGGTCCGCCGAGGGGGTAGGCCCGACCAGCCATACGACGGAGGACCGGGTGAGCCTGACCGACCTGGCCAGTGTCCTCTGGCGCTCACGTGAGCTGCTGGAGATGCTGCTGTTCAAGCTTGAGGAGGAGCAGTTGCTCCTCGCGTCCAACCGGTCCCGATGGCTCAGCCACGCCACCCGTGAGGTGGAAGTGGTCCTGGATCAGATCCGGCAGACCGAGGTGATCCGTGCGGCGTACGCGCAGGATGTCGCCGTGGAGCTCGGCCTGTCCCCGGACGCCTCGCTCGGCGAGCTCGCCGACGCGGCCCCGGACCCCTGGTCGGAGCTCCTCCACCAGCACCGCAAGGCCTTCCTGATGCTGACGTCGGAGATCAGGGCCCTGGCCGACGTCAACCGTGACCTGCTCACCGCGGGTCAGCGCGCGGCTCGCGAAACCATGCTCGCGTTCGCCGAGACTGTGGAAACGTACGGACCGCAGGGCCAGACCGTCAGCGGCGCCGTGCGGCGCCCCACTCTGGTTGATGAGGCGATCTGATGGGCAGCACATTCAGCGGACTCAACACGGCACTCACGTCTCTCTACGCGCAGCGCCGGGGCCTGGACGTCACAGGCCAGAACATCGCGAACGCCAGCACCGAGGGCTACACCCGCCAGCGTGTGGTGATGCACGCGCAGAACGCCAACCTGGTGCCGGGCGTCTACTCCACCACGAACTCGGTCGGCAACGGCGTCACGGTCAGCTCGGTCGAGCGGCTGCGCAACTCGGCGCTCGACCAGCGCAGCTACACCGAGCACGCGAACTCCTCGTACCACAACGAACGGGCCGGGGCCTACACGCTGATCGAGGACGTCTTCGGTGAGCCCAGCGACACCGCGCTCCAGGCCCGTCTCCAGGACATGTGGGACGGCTGGAACGCGATCGCCGCCAACCCGGACAAGCAGGCGCCCAAGTCGGCGATGCTGGAACAGGCGGTCACCGTCGCGTCGTCGCTCAACGACGCCGCCACGCAGCTGGACAACCAGTACAAGTCGACGCGGGCCGGCCTCGACACCTATGTCGGCGAGGTCAACAAGGCGGCTGAGTCGATCGCCAAGCTGAACCACGAGATCGTGCTCGCCACCCAGGCCGGCCTCCAGGCCAACGAGCTCCAGGACCAGCGGGGCCAGCAGATGCTGAAGCTGTCCGAGCTGATCGGCGCGACCGCGTCCGAGCTGCCGAACGGCGCGATGAGCGTGTACGTCGGCAGTTCCCAGCTGGTCAGCGAGTTCAACACCCGGGAGATGTGGGTCGAGCCCGGCAGCGCGCAGAAGCTCCAGGACCTGCCCGACATCGAGGTGAACCTGCGCTGGAAGGACACCGATGCGGCGGTCGCGGCGGGCGGCACCATGGGCGCCCAGATGGAGCTGCTGGACAAGGACGGCACTCTGCGGGAGATCTCGCAGCGGCTGAACCTGGTCGCCTCCACGCTGGCGTCGAACGTCAACGACGCGCACAACGCCGGGTACGGAGTGGACGGAACCACCGGGCTCGACATGTTCGTGCCGTACGAGCCGACCGACACGACCATCACCGCGGCGAACATCCGCGTCAACACCGATCTTCTGAACGATGTGGACAAGGTGGCGGTGTCGTCGGGTGACCCGATGGGTGTCGGCACGGCGACCCGGGTGCTGAACGGCTCGGTGGCCGACGGTCTGTCCGAACTGGCCACTTCCCGTACCGGCGCGGACGCGACCTACCAGTCACTGATCGGTGACCTCGGGGTGGCCGCGCAGTCCTCGATCCGCCGGCGGGACATCCAGAACGCGGTGACCGACCAGGTCGACGCCGCCCGGGACGCCGAGTCCGGGGTGAACCTCGACGAGGAGATGACCAACCTCCTCACCTATCAGCGTGGGTACGAGGCGGCGTCACGCGTACTGACCACGATCGACTCGATGCTCGATCAGCTGATCAACCGCACCGGTCTGGTCGGCAGGTAACAGGTAGGGGGAACACCGTTCATGAGCAGCAGCCCGCGAGTAACCGAGAGCTCGGTCCGCACCCGGACGATGGCAAGCCTCCAGCGGAACCTGAACCGGACCCAGACCGCGCAGGACCAGATCTCCAGCGGCAAGCAACTGCACCGCCCGTCGGACTCGACGACCGGCACGGTCACCGCGCTCCAGTTGCGCGGCGAAGTCCGGGAGAACAAGAAGTACTCGGCCAATGCCGACGACGCGATGGGCCGGCTCGGCACCGTGCAGGACACCCTGCAGAGTGTGTACGACCAGGTGCAACGAGTCCGCACGCTGACCCTGGAGGGGCTGAACGCCGGCGGTGGCAGCACCCCGCAGGCGAACAAGGCCCGCGCCGACGAGATCGACCAGATCAAGGGCCTCGTCGTCCAGTTCGCGAACACGAAGTACCTGAACCGCCCGGTCTTCGGCGGCTTCACCCCGGACGCGCACGCGTACGAGACGTCGGGCTCCTATGTGGGCGAGACGGAGGGCGAGACCACCCGCGCGATCGGCCCGAACGCCAAGGTCCGCGTCGACGTGCGCGGCCCGGAGGTGTTCGGCAACGACGTCACGATGCAGTCCGACGGCGTGACGCCGGAGGTGGACGCGAACGGCGATCCGGTCCCGAACGAGTCCCAGCTGTTCCGGGTGCTCGACTCCATTTCCACCGCAATGCGGACAGGTGATGCCGCAGGCATCAAGACCAGTCTGGAGAATCTCGATAAAGCAGCGGAAACCCTGAATTCGACCCTTTCGGACGTAGGCGCCCGATACAATCGGGTTACGCAGATGAAGCAGTCCGCAGAGGATCGCTTGATGTCCGTGTCGTCGCAGCTGTCCGATATCGAGGATGTCGACCTGCCCAAGGCGATCATGGAATTGCAACTCCAGCAGACCTCGTATCAGGCAGCCTTGGCCGCCACGGCCAAGGTGATCCAGCCCTCGCTCATCGATTTCCTGAGGTGACCATGACTACTCGCACCGCATCCCGACCGATTGAGGCCACCATGACCGACCCGTCGCTCGGGTTGCCGACCATCACGATGGCGGTGCCCATGCCGGGTTTCCCGTCCCATCGGGATTTCGTCCTGGTGCGTCTCAACGACGACGGTCTGCTCTACGCGTTCACGTCGATCGACAACCCGGAACTCCGTTTCCTGGTCGCTCCGCCCGAGCCGTTCTTCCCGGAGTACGCCCCGGAGATCGAGAACTCGGTCTTCGCGGCTCTGAACACGAAGGACCCGGACCGGCTCCTGCTGCTCACGGTCATCACCGCCAGCGAGAACGAGACGACCGCGAACCTGCTCGCCCCGATCGTGGTGGACCGCGACAGCATGCGGGCCATGCAGGTCGTCCTCTCCGGCTCGGGCTACCCGGTTCGGGCGATCATGAACCGGAACTTCTGACCCTCCAGAAGCGGGCGCGGTCGCGACGAAAACGCGACCGCGCCTTTGCTGTCCGTACGAGGTGCTGTCCGTACGAGGGATGGAGGGGGCACCGATGCTGGTTCTGACGCGTCGTGCCGGGGAGAGCGTGATGATCGGCGACGACGTCGTGATCACGGTGCTCGAGGCCCGCGGTGACGTCATCCGGCTGGGCATCCAGGCCCCGCGGGATGTGCAGGTGCACCGCGAGGAGGTCTACCGGGAACTACAGGAGGCCAACCGAGCAGCCGCCTCGCCGACCGAGGACGCGGTCCAAGCGCTCGCGAAGATGTTGGAGAAGCCGGACACCACGGCGCAGTAGAGGACACGAAGTGACGCCCGTCGCCGCCGGCGACGGGCGTTCTCTCGTCTCCGGGACTGATACACGCTCCTGTCCTGCACCGGCCACTGACCCCGGAGACAACGTCGGAGCCTCACTCTCATCATCGGGCGGGAGAAACCCGCCTCTTTCAGCCGGGGAGCGAGCGTGGGCGCAGAGCGCGATTCAGTCATCGGTGGCGGTGCGGTGGGCACCGCCTGCGCACTGGACCTGGCGGTGGACGCGCATGTGCACACCGGGTTCGCGGCCGGGCGGGACGCCGTCGGTGTGGTGGTCTCGGCCGCCGACCAGGCCGGTCTGGCCGCGCTGACCTTCGCCGACCAGGCCGGGCCGGACACCACCTGGCTCTCGGCCTACGCCGATGCGGTCCGGCGCGCCCGGCACCGTACCGAGATGACGCTGCGGGTCGCGGCCGAGGTCGAGGTGGTCCGCCCGGACGGCTGGCTGGCCCTGCCGCCGGACCTGGCGCCGCTGGACGCCCTGTCGGTGGCGGTCTCCGACCTGCCGGTCGGCGACGAGCTGCTCACCCCGCGCGAGGTGCGGACCCGGCTGGACATGGGCCTGCTGACCGCCGGGCAGGTGGCCGAGCTGCTGGTGGCCGCGGCGGTCAAGGGCCTGGAGCGGGCTTCCCGGTACGTGCCGGCGCAGCTCGCCCGTCCGCTGGCGCTGCTCGGTCAGGCCGGTCTCGACGACTCGTGCGTGACGCCGGAGCTGATCGGCGAGCTGGCCTCCGCCTGCCGGACCACCGGAGCGGTGGTGGAGGTGAGCGAGGCGTGGCGCAGCCCGTCGCCGCGGGTGGTGCAGATGCTGCTGGACGCGGCGGTCCCGGTGGCCCCGGCGAGCGACGCCCGGTACGCCGCCGAGGTGGGCCGCTGGCAGTACCTGCGACGTGTCTGAAGAGAACAGCAAAACCGAACACGACGCGCACTCGTCTCCGTACTCTCTGTGATGCCAGCACTTCAGCATGGGAGAGTTGCGATGAGCATGGTTCAGCAGGCTATCGAGGTCAGCGCGCCCGTCCACACGGTGTACGAGCAGCTCGCGGCGTTCGAGAACTACCCGCGTTTCATGACCGGTGTGCGGCAGGTGACGTCGATCGGCGCCGACCAGACCCACTGGATCATGGACGTCGACGGCAAGCGGCGCGAGTTCGACGCCCAGATCATCGAGCGGTCGCCTGATGAACGGGTCTCCTGGTCGACCATGGAGGGCCCGCTGCTCGCCGAGACGATCACACTGCGCCCGATGGGTGAGGCGAAGACCCAGATCGTCGCCCAGCTGGAGGCCGACATCGCCTTCCTCATGCCGAGCGACAGGCACGGCCAGGAGTCGCTGAACCGCCGCCTCAAGGCCGACCTGACCACGTTCAAGGGCCTGGTGGAGAGTGGCGTGCTCGGCGGCCGGCCGATCCCGCACGGCGGCGCCAGCACCAAACCGCTGGGGCTGCTCCCCGGCGCGGACACCCCGTCACCGGCCGCGGTGGCCGCGCGCATCCGCAACCGGAACACCCCGGCGCCGAGCCCGGGCGCGGGCTGGGACACCGGCGTCGCCGGCACCGCCCGGATGGGTGGCCGTACCGCCGGGGCCGACATGTGGGGCAACGGCATGATCAACGAAGAAGAGCGCGGATAGGCGCCCTCGCACCGGGCCCGGGACGCACGGCGTCTCGGGCCTTTTTCATGCGCTGGCCGGGGCTGCTTCCAGGGTGACCAGCAGCCGGGCGCCGCGGGGCTCGGCGTGCTCGTAGCGGACCGTCCCGCCGTTCGCCTCGACCAGGTGCCGGACGATGAACAGCCCGAGCCCGGCGCCCCGGATGAACCGGCCGAACAGGTTGGGCAGCACGTCCTCGGGGATGCCGGCGCCGCTGTCCTGCACGGCCAGCCGTACCGTCCCGGGGCCGCCCCGCTCGGCCCGGATGTGGATCGGCGGGGCTCCGTGGCTCAGCGCGTTCTTCAGCAGGTTCTCCACCACGACCGTCAGGTGCCCGCGGTCGGCCAGCGCGGCCAGCTCCTCGTCGATGACGATCTCGACGTCGCCGGTGCCGATGGCGGTGCCGCAGGCCGCCTCGACCACCTCCAGCAGCGGGACCGGCACCCGGCGGGCGGTGACCGTGCCGGTGTCCAGCCGGAACAGCAGCTGGAGGTCGTTCATCATCTTGATCAGCCGGCGGGTGTTCTTGTCGATCTTCGTGGCCAGTTCGAGCCGGATGTCGTCGGGCAGGTCGGCCCAGTCGGCGCAGAGCAACTCGGCGAGGCTGGCGATGGAGCTGATCGGCTGGGCCACGTCGTGGGTCAGCATCGACGTCAGGTCGTTCTTGAAGGCCAGGGCCGCGGCCAGGTCGGCGTTGCCGCGCTCGAGTTCGGCGGCGTGCTCGGTGAGTGCCTCCTCGGCCTGCTTGCGCTCGGCGATGTCGATGTAGGTGGCCACGTACCCGCGGGTCGCGCCGGCCGCGTCCGGGATGGCCGCCATGGTGGCGAGCACCGGCACGTCGGTGCCGTCGGCGCGGGGCAGAAGCCAATCGCCGCCGGTGCCCGGCGGGGGCAGCGGCGGCGAGTCGGCGGGTGGACCGTCGTGTCCGGTGAGTTCCCGCCAGCGGCGGTTGACGTCGATCACCCGGTAGTTGGCGTCGAGGACCATGACCGCTTCGTTCATCGATTGGAGCAGCGTCTGCGCGAAGTCCTGCCGTTCCTCCAGCTCGGCCACCAGGTGCTGTTGTCGCTGGTCGGCGTCGTCCAGGCTGCGGACCAGATAGGCCAGCAGGGCCAGCAGGGCGAGGGCGGCGAGGATCACGCCGGTGCTCACCGCGGCCACCGGACTGCTCTCCCGGGTCTGCGCGGCGAAGGCGCTGACCAGGGCGGCGACCACGGGGGCGGCGATCAGGGCGGGGGCCAGGCGGCGTACCGCGGCACGCGGCCCGGACTTGTCGAGAGTGTGCATCGGCCCGGTCTCGGGGCGGGCCAGGATGGTGCCGACGGCCAGCAGGAGCAGCGCGCCGGCCAGGGCGGGCGGCATCACGCTGTCCGGTTCCTCGCCGGGTGGAAAGGTCGCGTCGAAGAGCCGGGGCACCAGGGCCACCAGGGCGATGATCGCGGAGCCGAGCAGCAGCGGGTCGGCGACCCGGAAGGCGATGCCGCCGTTGCGGCGGGGCACGCGCAGGTCGAGGCAGGCCAGAGCCAGCCCGGAGAGGGCGATGGCGACCGCCGAGGCGGGGTGGGTCCCGAGGTTGGCGGCGCCCACGCCGGTGGCGGCGAGCGCGAGAAGCGCCGCCGCCCCGGCGCGGAGCCGGCCGGTCCGTCTACCGGTGGCCGGGACCACCTGGAGCAGGAGGGCGACGCCGGCCGGAATCAGGGCCGGCGCCGGCCCGGGGTGGAACGTGTGCAGGACGCCGAAGACGGCGACCGTGACTCCGGCGCACCCGGCGGTCAGCCGGGACAACCTGCCCACGTCGTGCGCCGTGATATGCACAAATACCCCCAAGACGTGAGGGAAAGAGCATAACGCGCGCTACCCGGGGTGAGCGGTTGGTTACTTGCCCGCCCAGTCGAAGCCGTCCTCCAGGCGGATCTTGCTGGCCACCTTGGCGATGTCGGCCCGGTGACGGTTGGCGTGGTGCCCGCAGAAGGCCAGGTCCCCACCACTGGTCAGGACGACCTCCAGCTTGGCGGCCGCCCCACAACGATCGCAGCGCTCGGACATCTCGCCGACGGTGTCGATCTCGGGCGACAGCAGTGCGGTCATATCGCTCTCCTAGTGGCTCGCGGTGTCTCGGTGGGGTGCTTCGGTGGCGGTACAGCGGTCCTGACAGCGAGAAATTCGGCCCTCCGCCCGGTCGGCTTAGAGGTTCGCGGTGTGACTCTGGCGGCCCGAATTGTGCAACCCGGCCACAACCCGGAGGAACCCGGGAGGACAACCTCCCCTCTCCAATATTCCCCTCAGCTGCTTTCGGCATGCCCCCGGGCCGGATTCAAAGACGACCTGAGAACACAACCGAGAGGAACCACCACATATGTTCGGTAACGACGCCCGCCGCCTGGCCATTCGACTGACCGCCGTTGCGAGCGCCGCCACCGCCACCCTCTGGGGTCTGACCGGGCCGGCCGTCGCCGCCCCGGCCGCGCCCGCGGTGGGAACCATCTCCGGGGCCGGCGCCGAGGGCGCCATCCCGGGCAGCTACATCGTGGTGCTGAAGCCCGGCACGCCGGCCGCCGACCGGGTCACCGCTACTTCGCAGGAGCTCGTTCAGCGGTACGGCGGCCAGGTCGCCGGCAACTACCTCTCCACGGTCCGCGGCTTCCACCTGGAGGCCACCGCCGGTGAAGCCGCCCGCCTGGCCGCCGACCCGTCCGTCTCGTTCGTCGAGCAGGACGCCGTGGTCGACGGCAAGGCCCTGCCGGCCGCCGCGCCGACCGCCTCGATCACCCAGTCGAAGAAGCCGGCCTGGGGTCTGGACCGGCTCGACCAGCGCTCGCTGCCGCTGTCGAAGTCGTACACCTACAAGCCGGCCTCGGCGGTCACCGCCTACGTGATCGACACCGGTGTCCGTACCAGCCACAAGGAGTTCGGTGGCCGCGCCACCAGCGGCTGGGACTTCGTCGACAACGACGCCAAGGCGAACGACTGCCACGGCCACGGTACCCACGTCGCCGGCACGATCGGCGGCGCCACCTACGGCGTGGCCAAGGACGTCAAGATCGTCGCGCTGCGGGTGCTCGGCTGTGACGGCTCCGGCTCGTTCTCCGACTTCATCGCCGCCGTCGACTGGGTCACCTCGCACGCCCAGCTGCCCGCGGTGGCCAACATGAGCCTCGGCGGCCCGCGCAGCAAGGCTCTGGACGCCGCCGTCAAGCGCTCCATCGACAAGGGCGTGACCTACGCGATCGCCGCCGGCAACGAGAACGCGAACGGCTGCAAGAGCTCGCCGGCCGCCGCTCCCGACGCGATCACGGTCGGCGCCGTCGACTCCGCCGACCACCGGGCGAAGTTCTCCAACTGGGGCACCTGCCTGGACATCTTCGCCCCGGGTGTGGACATCGTGTCGTCGGCCAAGGGCTCGGACACCGCGACTCAGAAGATGAGCGGCACCTCGATGGCGGCCCCGCACGTCGCCGGCGCGGCCGCCCTGGTCCTGGCCGCGCACCCGGACTGGACGCCCCGCCAGGTCCGGGACGACCTGGTCGCCAACGCCGGTGTCGACCTGGTCAAGGGCTCGCTCAAGGGCGCCCCGAACCGTCTGCTCTACACCGGTCACCTGCTTTGAAACCCGGCTGGCTCTCAGCGCTGTCCGAAGACAGCACTGAGAGCCAGCTTGTTTGAGCGTGAGCCGTACGCCGGGCCTCGGGGGCGGATAGCGTGAGAGCGACCCTAGCCCGAGGAGGACCGAGATGTCCGAGGCGCCGGTCCCCGAGAGGCCGACAATCCTGGTCGTCGACGATGAAGAGGATCTGCGCGACATCATGCGCCGGATGCTGGAGCGCCGCGGGTCGTACACGACGCTGGCCACCGGGGAACCGGACGAGGCCCTCTCGATCGTCCGGGACCACCCCGGCAAGATCGACGTGCTGATCACCGACCTGACCCTGCCCGGCGCCTCCGGCGGTGAGCTGGCCCGGACCATCCGCAACGTCCGGCCCGGGATCGGCGTGGTCTTCGTCTCCGGCCTGCCCAAGGACCACGCGGTCGCCAAGGGCGAGATCACCGAGGACGACATCCTGGTGAAGAAGCCGTTCACCGCGGACGCCCTGCTGTCCGCGGTGCAGGAGGCCCTGGACCGCAAGGACCAGAACTAGGCGCTCAGCCCGGCCAGGGCAGGGTCAGCTCGCCGAGCCGCCACCGGGCCGGGCCGTCGAGCACCGGCCAGCCCTCGTCGCGCATCCGCCGGACCGTGGCCAGCCAGCGCTGCCGCGGCCCGAACGGCGTCGCCTCGGTCTCCCACGCCCGGCCCAGCCCGCGCAGCAGCTCGTGCACCGGATGACCGGGAACGTTGTGGTGGATCAGCGCCTTCGGCAGCCGCTCGGCGAAGACCGCCGGATGCTCCAGCGCCGGCAACCGTGCCGACAGGGTCAGGGTCGACGGCACACCCGCCTCGACGACCGTCCACGTGGCGATCCGGCCCAGCTCGTCGCAGGTGCCCTCGACCAGCAACGCGCCGGTCGCGGTCATCGTCCGCCAGGCCGCCGCCACCTCGTCCTCGGCGTACTGCCGCAGCACGTTGAACGCGCGCACCACCACCGGGGCGAGCCCGGCCAGCTCGAACCCGCCGCGCCGGAACTCCAGCCACGGCGGGTCCGCGAACGGCTGGGCGGCGCTCACCCGTACCGGATCGATCTCCAGACCGACCACCGCGACGTCCGCGCGGACCGCGGCCGCCAGGCGTCCCCGCAATTCCACCGCAGTCACCGGGGTCGCGCCGTAGCCGAGATCGATCACCAGCGGCTGCGCCGCTTCTTTCAAGAGCTCACCGCAGCGGTACGAGATGAAGTTGTCGACGCGCCGGAGCCGGTTGGGATTGGTCGTCCCCCGGGTGATCGCGCCGACCGGCCGCATGCCTACAGCTCCCGGTGGACCTTGTGCTGGGCGGCCTGGGCGATCGGCCGCACCACCAGCCGGTCGACGTTGACGTGCTGGGGCCGGGTGGCGGTCCAGGCGATGCAGTCCGCGATGTCGTCGGCGACCAGCGGCTCCTTGACCCCCGCGTACACGGCGTCGGCCTTGTCCTGGTCGCCGCCGAACCGGTTGACCGCGAACTCGTCGGTCCGCACCATGCCCGGGTCGATCTCGATGACCCGCACCGGACGGCCGGCCAGCTCCAGCCGCAGCGTCCCGACCAGGGCGGTCTCGGCGTGCTTGGCGGCCACGTAGCCGCCGCCACCCTCGTAGGGCGTGAAGGCCGCCGTCGACCCGACCGTCACGATCGTGCCGCGGCCGCTCGCCTCCAGCGCCGGGAGCAGTGCCTTCGTCACGCGGAGGGTGCCGAGCACGTTCACGTCATACATCCACTGCCAGTCGTCGACCGACCCGGTCGCGACCGGATCCACGCCGCGCGCCCCGCCCGCGTTGTTGACCAGCAGGGTCACCGGGCCACCGAGCGCGGTCACCGCCGTGGCCAGGCCGGCCACCGAGTCGTCCGAGGTGACGTCGCACTCGACCGCCGTGGCGGTCTCCCCGATCTCCTTGACCAGCGCTTCCAGCCGGTCGGCCCGCCGGGCCGCGACGACGACGTGGAATCCCTCCCGGGCCAGCCGGCGGGCCGTGGCCGCGCCGATCCCGCTGGACGCCCCGGTGACAACCGCGATGTTCTGCATGCCCCGATTCTGGGCCATCCGGAGGAACGTCCCACGCGATCAATGACCTGGATCACCCCGGGTCGGCTGAGTGGTGGTTCCGCGGACGCCGATGGGGAAGATGAACGTTGGCGCAACAAGCATGTTGCGAAACTGATACGGAGGGAGTCAGCGTGGCTGATCTACGGGCCGGTAGCCGATGGCCGACGCCCCGCCGGATCGCGACCCTCTCCGTGCACACGTCGCCGCTGGAGCAGCCGGGCACGGGCGACGCCGGCGGTATGAACGTGTACATCGTCGAGATCGCCAAACGCCTGGCCGAGCGCGGTGTCGAGGTGGAGATCTTCACCCGGGCCACCGCCGGTGACCTGCCCCCGGTGGTGGAGATGGCGCCCGGGGTCCATGTGCGGCACGTGACCGCCGGGCCCTATGAGGGGCTGGCCAAGGAGGAGCTGCCCGCCCAGCTGTGCGCCTTCACCAACGGCGTGCTCCGGGCCGAGGCCGCGCACCCGCCGGGCCACTACGACCTGCTGCACTCGCACTACTGGCTCTCCGGTCAGGTCGGCTGGCTGGCCCGGGAGCGCTGGGGCGTGCCGCACGTGCACACCGCGCACACCCTGGCCAAGGTCAAGAACAGGTTCATCGCGGCCGGCGACCGGCCCGAGCCGAAGGCCCGGGTGATCGGTGAGGAGCAGGTGGTGGCCGCCTCGGACCGCCTGGTGGCGAACACCGACTTCGAGGCGCAGGACCTGATCACCCACTACGGCGCCGATCCGTCGCTGGTCAGCGTGGTGCAGCCGGGCGTCGACCTGCGGCGGTTCCGGCCCGGCGCGGCCGACCGGGCCCGGTTCGGCCTGCCCGAGCACGGCCGGATCGTCGCGTTCGTCGGCCGGATCCAGCCGCTCAAGGCGCCCGACGTACTGATCGCCGCGCTGGCCGAGATGAGCCCGGGCACCACGCTGGTGATCTGCGGCGGCCCGAGCGGCAGCGGTCTGGACCGGCCGACCGCCCTGATCGAGCTGGCCGCCACTCTCGGCGTGGCCGGTTCGGTGGTGTTCCTGCCGCCGCAGACGGGTGACGACCTGGCCGCCCTCTACCGGGCCGCCGACCTGGTCGCCGTCCCGTCCTACAACGAGTCCTTCGGCCTGGTCGCGCTGGAGGCGCAGGCCTGCGGCACGCCTGTGGTGGCGGCCGCGGTCGGCGGTCTGGTCACCGCGGTGCGTGACGGGGTGAGCGGCCTGCTCGTCGACGGCCACGACCCGCGGGACTGGGCGAAGGTGCTGGACCGGTTGCTCGACGAGCCCGGCCACCGGCACCGGCTGGCCGCCGGGGCGGTCGCCCACGCGTCGCAGTTCTCCTGGGATCGCACCGCCGAGACGCTGTTGCGCGTCTACCGTGACGCGGTGAGCGAGCATCGGGCGCTGATCGCGGCGCGACTCGAGGGGGCGTCCTGCGCATGGTGACCGAGCTGATCGAGCGGGTCCTGACCGAGCGGGAGCTGGAGTGGGAGGCCACCGGCGCGAGCTCCTATGTGGTCTCGCTGCCCGGCGCCCACAAGCTGAAGACGGCCTGCAACCTGATCGTCGGGGAGCACTCGCTGCGGATCGAGTCGTTCGTGATGCGCCGGCCGGACGAGCGGCACGAGGACCTCTGGGCGTGGCTGCTGCGCCGCAACGCCCGGATGTACGGGGTGGCCTTCTCGATCGACACCGCCGGTGACGTCTACCTGACCGGCCGGGTGTCGCTCAAGGGCCTGGACGAGGACGAGCTGGACCGGTTGCTCGGGTCGGTGCTGACGTATGCCGACGAGTCCTTCGACACGATGCTGGAGATCGGGTTCGGGTCGTCGATCCGCCGGGAGTGGGAGTGGCGGGTCAGCCGGGGCGAGTCGACGGCCAACCTGCAGGCGTTCAAGCACCTGGTCGAGCGGACCGACTAGCAGTTTATTGATCATCTAGAGCGGTCTATCCGTACCGGATGGTCCATTGTGGCCCGCCGGTGCGGGAATCGTGTGCCAATCCGTCGATGTGTGGATCGTGCCGCCGCTGGGTACTGGCAGTCTCCTGGCGATGTGCTGAGGATTCCCTGGAGCCTCTGGGCGGCTGGTTCGATGGCGGTCTAGACTCGCGCGCCATTTGCCGGAGCCTGGTTACCGAACAGTAGTTGTCGTGTTTTCTTCCCGACTGACAAACCCGGAAGAGTGATTGGTGGCTCGTCCGATCGGTTGGTTGTTGGTGAATGTGACGGTTGAGACAGATGTCGACACGATTTTTGGTTGTGAGGCTTGCATGGCCCAACTAGCGTGGTCGATGGACGCCGAGCCGTCAGTTCGGGGAACGGGTCGATCAGCAATGATCGCCACGGATCGGCGTTTGGGGACGGGTGGCATGAGCCGTTGGGGGACGGCGCGACCCGAGACCGGCGGTAAGTGCGGACGGCGCCTATGGGGATGGGTGTCGTCCGCCGCCGCCGGCGCTTTTGTTTCCGGCTTGTTTCTGCTGTTCACTTATTGGACACACCCGGAGCATTGTCTATCGACGGCGTCCGTCTAATGGCGTGAGAGCCACCGGAATCCGATTTCCCGGGCGGAGTCAGGCGGCTGTCGCCGAGCGTTCCGACTCCTCCTCTTGCGCGAGCCGCAGCCGCATCGCCTGCCGGGCCCGTGCCGGACCGGCCAGCAACTGACCCGCCGCGACGAGGGCGCACAGCACGAAGCATCCGCCCCACAGGACGGCGTCGCCGGCCCGCTGAAGGACCAGGCCGCCCAGGATCGGGGCCAGCGCCGTCCCGGCCGACCAGGAGAGCGAGTTCAGGCCCTGGTAACGGCCACGCAGCGCGGGCGGGGAGAGGGCCGCCACGGTGGCCGCGTTGCTGGGGGACTGGAGCATCTCGCCCAGGGTCCAGATCAGCACCGTCACCGCGTACATGATCGGGGTCTCGGCGAGGGCGACCAGCCCGAACCCGGACCCGACCAGCAACGCCGCCACCGCCAGGACCTTCGCGCTGTCCCGGCCCTCGATCAGTTTCGGGACGAAGAGCTGGCCGGAGACGATCAGGACGCCGTTCACCGCGATCACCGTGCCGTAGGTGGCCGCAGTGTGCCCGTCGGCCAGCATGCTGATCGGCAGCGTCGACAGGTGCTGGAGGATGACCAGCACCGAGATGAAGCTGAGCAGCAGGTAGACGGCGAAGTGACGGTCCCGCAGCGCGGTGCCGAGCCCGCCCGGCGCCGCCCTGCGCCCGGTGGTCCGGGCCGGCCGGGTCTCGGCCAGGAAGATCGCCGTGATGGTCGCGGTGATCAGGGTGGTGGCCGCGTCGGCGCCGAAGAGCAGCAGGTAGTCGACCTGCGCCGCGAAGCCCGCGAGGATCGCCGCGACCGCGAAGCCGAGGTTGACCGCCCAGTAGTTCAGCGAGAACGCCCGGACCCGGTCCTGTTCCGGCACCACGTCGATCATCATGGCCGAGAAGGCCGGCCGGACCGCCTCGGCGAACAACCCGAGCAGCAGGGTCGCCACGGCGATCTGCGGGTAGGTCCGGGCCAGGCCCAGGGCGAGCATCAGCGCGGCCGCGCCGAACTGGGCCACCAGCATGGTCGGGCGGCGGCCCCAGCGGTCGGCCAGCACGCCGCCGCCCAGGGTGCCGATCGCGCCGCCGACGCCGTACAGGCCCAGGACCAGACCGGCCTGACTCTGCGAGAAGCCCCGCTCCGAGGTCAGGTAGATGCTCAGGAACAGCACCGCGAACGAGCCGACCCGGTTGATCAGGGTGCCGGCCCACAGGAACCAGAACTGCCGGGGCAGCCCACCGGCGGCCTGCCGTAACCAACCTCGCACGATCGTCTCCCCGTAAGTAGTCGGCGGGGTTTATTCCCTTACATCTACGGATCTTCCGCAAGCGGGTTTCGGTGTGGCGGCGGACACGTGCCGGGTGGCCGGTACAGCGGGCCGGAGCTCGGGGGAAGATGTGGTCATGACTGGAACCCTGGTGCTGCTGCGACACGGCAACAGCGAGTGGAACGCCAAGAACCTCTTCACCGGCTGGGTCGACGTGGACCTGGACGCCAAGGGTGAGGACGAGGCCCGGCGCGGCGGCGAACTTCTCAAGGAGCAGGGGGTGCTGCCCGACGTGGTGCACACCAGCCTTCTTCGGCGTGCGATCCGGACCAGTGAGATCGCGCTGCACATCACCGACCGGCACTGGATCCCGGTGAAGCGTCACTGGCGGCTCAACGAGCGCCACTACGGCGCCCTGCAGGGCAAGGACAAGAAGCAGACCTTGGAGACGTACGGCGAGGAGCAGTTCATGCTCTGGCGCCGTTCGTACGACGTGCCGCCGCCCCCGATCGAGGACGGCTCCGAGTTCTCCCAGGCCGGCGACGCGCGCTACGCGGACCTGGCGCCGGAGATCCTGCCGAAGGCGGAGTGCCTGAAGGACGTGCTGGAGCGGGCCCTGCCGTACTGGTACGACGCGATCGTCCCGGACCTGCGCGCCGGTAAGACGGTGCTGGTGGCGGCGCACGGCAACTCGCTGCGCGCCATCGTCAAGCACCTCGACGACGTCTCCGACGAGGCGATCGCCGGCCTGAACATCCCGACCGGCATCCCGCTGCGCTACGACCTGGACGAGAACCTCCGCCCGATCACCGCGGGCGGCACCTACCTCGACCCGGTCGCCGCCAAGGAGGCCGCCGCCGCGGTCGCCGCCCAGGGCCGCAAGTAAGACGAAGGCCGGGACACCCCCGTGGTGTCCCGGCCTCCGGATCTCCTGGCTCGCGCGCCGGAGATCGGATCAGTCCTCGGATTCCTCCGCCTGGCCGACGGTCTCGCCGGTGATCAGGTAGATGAGGTGCTCGCCGATGTTGACCGCGTGGTCGGCGTAGCGCTCGTAGAAACGGCCCAGCAGGGCACCGTCGATCGCGGTCTCCGCCCCGTACGGCCAGTCGTCGGCCAGCATGATCTTGAACAACTTGCGCTCGAGGTCGTCGATCGCGTCGTCGTCCTTCTCCAACTGCGCTGCCTGTGCCGCGTTCGGCTTCGCCAGCAGCTCGGTGATCTGCTCGGCCATGTGGTCGGCGACCTCGGCCATGCCCTTGAAGGTGGGGCGCAGCTCGGCCGGGACGGCCGGGGACGGGTGCCGGCGGGCCGCGGTCTTGGCCACGTGCTCGGCCAGGTCGCCCATCCGTTCCAGGTCGGCGCCGATGTGCAGGGCGGTGATGACGCGCCGCAGGTCGGACGCGACAGGCGCCTGCCGGGCGATGGTGTCGGCCACCTTCAGCTCGACCTGCTCGTAGATGGCGTCGACCTCGGAGTCCCGCTCGATCACCGACTGGGCGGCCTTCAGGTCGGCGGTCAGCAGTGCCGACGTCGCCTTGCGGAGCGCCGCGCGGACGGACTCCGCCATGGTCACGAGCAGGCGGCTCACCTCGACCAGATCGGCCTGGTACTCCTCGCGCATTTCTCAGATCCCTCTTTCGACGGCGTCGGCCGATGGCGTCGGCCGGGTGCGCTGCCCACGCTATGGGCGCGGAACGGCCTCAACATGAACACCGGTGAACGAGGGCGGGCGCAGTGGTGAACATTATTCGACGCGCGCCCGATTTGCCGTAATGGCCCTGTGGTTCAGGTAAACAATGACCCTACGATCGCAGCGTGGAGTGGGAATACGCCGTCGGCATGGTTTCTGCCGCGCTGGCCGTCGGTGTGGGAGCGGGGCTCGCCCTTGCCCGGATCCGCCGGCCGGGCGGAGAGGCTCGGACCGGGGCACCGGAGGGGAGCGCCGCCATCGAACCGGACGACGATCGCCCGGGAGGCAAACACGGCCTCAAGGGGCTCGGACGCAAGAGCCTCGATTCGTTACGGGTGGGAGTCGTCGTCCTCGACGCCGACGATCATCCGGTGCTGGTGAACCCGGCGGCCCGCGCGATGGGCCTGCTGCGTTCCGGTGGAGCGCCGGGCACGATCGCCGCCCATCCGATCCTGCGCACGCTGGCCGGCCAGGTCCGGCGGACCGGGGTGCGCCGGGAGGTGGAGCTCGATCTGCCACGCGGCCGGGCCGGCGGCGGGCACGCCCCGCTCGGCCTGCACCTGCGGGCGGTCGCGCTGAATGCGACACATGTCGCGGTCGAGGCTGCCGACGTGACCGAGTCGCATCGGCTGGCCCGGGTGCGCCGTGACTTCGTGGCGAACGTCAGTCACGAGCTCAAGACCCCGATCGGGGCGCTCCAGCTGCTGGCCGAGGCGCTGCTGGACGCCACCCAGCTGCCCGACGCGGCACCCGAGGCGCAGTCCGAGGACCTGTTGGCCGCCCGCCGGTTCGCCGAGCGCATCCATCACGAGTCGGCTCGGATGGGCCGCCTGGTGAACGAGTTGCTCGAGCTCACCCGGCTACAGGGCGCCGAGCCGCTGCCCAATCCGGAGCCGGTCTCGCTGGACTGGGTGATCGCCGAGGTGATCGACCGGACCAGGACGACGGCTTCGGCGAAGAGCATCGACGTCGCGTACGAGGGGCCGAAAGGCGTCATGGCGTACGGCAACGACAGTCAGTTCGCCACGGCGGTCACCAACCTGGTGGAGAACGCGATCGCGTACTCGGGCGAGAACACCACCGTCTCGCTCACCTTGCGTAACAGTGACGACTGGATCGAGATCGACGTCGCCGACCAGGGCATCGGTATCGCCCCGCAGGACGTCGAGCGGGTCTTCGAGCGGTTCTACCGTGCTGACCAGGCCCGTTCCCGGTCCACCGGCGGCACCGGCCTCGGCCTGGCGATCGTCAAGCACATCGCCACCAACCACGGCGGCCGCGTCGACGTGACCAGTTCACTCGGCGATGGTTCTACGTTCACCCTGCGCCTACCGGCGCGACCCCCCGAGTCCCCCTCGTCGTCACCGACGGCGATTGAGATCGAGTCCGGTGTGGCCGGGCGCTGAGCCCGCCGCCGACGACGGAAGGAACTTCATTGGCCCGCGTGCTCGTGGTCGAGGACGAGGAGTCGTTCTCCGACGCCCTGTCGTACATGCTGCGCAAGGAGGGTTTCGAGGTGTCGGTCGCTGCGACCGGTACCTCCGCCCTGACGCAGTTCGACCGGACCGGTGCCGACATCGTGCTGCTCGACCTCATGCTTCCGGAGATGTCCGGCACCGAGGTCTGCCGTCAGTTGCGGCAGCGCTCGGCGGTCCCGATCATCATGGTCACCGCCCGGGACAGCGAGATCGACAAGGTGGTCGGTCTGGAGATCGGGGCGGACGACTACGTCACGAAGCCGTACTCGCCTCGTGAGCTGGTCGCCCGTATCCGTGCCGTGCTCCGCCGCCAGGGCGCCGACGCGCCCGAGGTCACCACGCCGACCCTGGCCGCCGGCCCGGTGCGGATGGATGTCGAGCGTCACGTCGTCACCGTCGACGGTTCCGGCGTGCAGCTGCCGCTGAAGGAGTTCGAGCTGCTCGAGCTGCTGCTGCGCAACGCCGGCCGGGTGCTCACCCGCGGCCAGCTGATCGACCGGGTCTGGGGCGCCGACTACGTCGGTGACACCAAGACGCTGGACGTGCACGTGAAACGGCTGCGTTCCAAGGTGGAGCCGGAGCCGTCCGCGCCGCGTTACATCGTCACCGTCCGGGGCCTGGGCTACAAGTTCGAGCCGTGATTCACCCTTGTCCCCTGCTAACTAGCATGCGACTATGGTGCGGTCGGGTGACCCGCCCGTGATCGGGTCACCCGACGCTTGGGGTTTGTTGCCTCCGTCGCCGGGTGGACGGCTATCAGACCGGACTTGATGCGGGCCGAGCAGAGTTCGGCGAGGCGGTCATATGCGGCCTCGCCGATCAGCTCGGTCAGCTCCGGCGCGTAGGTGACGTACATCGGCTCGGTCCCCACGTGGGCGTCCGGCGACGATGTGCACCACCAGGCCAGATCGTGCCCGCCCGGCCCCCAGCCGCGCCTGTCGAACTCGCTCAAAGTGGACTGGAGCAGTTTCGTGCCGTCCGGCCGGGTGACCCAGTCCTGCTCGCGGCGGACCGGCAGCTGCCAGCAGACGTCCGGCTTGTACTTGAGCGGGTGCACGCCGTCCCGCAGGGCCTGACCGTGCAGCGCGCAGCCACCGCCGCCGGCGAAATCGGCGTCGTTCAGGAAGACGCACGGGCCGTCGGCGGACTGCGTGGCCGTACGCCGAGCGGGTTTGCTGCCGTCGACGGTGTCCACCTCGGTGTAATTCTTGAACCCGCGCCGGTAGTGCTGCCAGGTCTGCGGGGTGAGCTTGGCGGCGGCCGCCTTCACCCGGTTCTCGTCGTCGGCGTCGGTGAAGAACGCGCCGTGCGAGCAGCAGCCGTCCTCGGCGCGGCCGGGCAGGATGCCCCGGCAGGCGGAGCCGAAGACGCAGGTCCAGCGGGAGAGCAGCCAGGTCAGATCGGCCCGGACCAGGTGTTGCTCGTCGGCGGGATCGAGGAATTCGATCCACTCGCGAGGGAAGTCGAGCGGTACTTCCCGGGGTGGCGTCGCGCGGCTCATCCGGGTCAGCGTACGCCCACCGGTGGATCATGACCGTTTAGAGCTGATATATCCGGCTGGGTGGCGCGCGGCTACGCTGGAGGGCGTGACTTCCCGCGTACCCGTGCTTCTCTCCAGCTCCTCGGTCTTCCCGGAGCCGACGGCGGCGGCGTTCGAGATGGCGGCCACCGTCGGCTACGACGGCCTCGAGGTCATGGTGTGGACCGACGCCGTCAGCCAGGACACCGGTGCCCTCAAGGGACTGGCCGACCACTACGGCGTCCCGGTCCTGTCGGTGCACGCCCCCTGCCTGCTGGTGACCCAGCGGGTGTGGAGCTCCGATCCCTGGGAGCGGCTGACCCGGGCCGCCCAGCTCGCCGAGTCGCTCGGCGCGCCGACCGTGGTGGTGCACCCGCCGTTCCGCTGGCAGGGCGACTACGCCCGTAACTTCGCCGAGGGCCTGGCCAAGGTCCGCGGCCGGCACCCCGACCTGACCTTCGCGGTGGAGAACATGTTCCCGGTCAAGATGGCCGGCCGCTGGGTGGTGCCCTACAACCCCGGCTGGGATCCGACCGAGACCGGCTTCGACGCGTACACGCTTGATCTGTCGCACTGCGCGGCCTCGCGCATCGACGCGTTGGAGATGGCCGACCGGATGGGCGCCGGCCTGCGGCACGTGCACCTCGGCGACGGCACCGGCGAGGGCCGCGACGAGCACCTGGTGCCCGGGCGCGGCAATCAGCCGTGCGCCGAGCTGCTGCGGTCACTGGCCGGGCGCGGGTTCACCGGCTCAGTCGCCCTGGAGATCAACACGCGCAAGGCGGCGAGCCGCCCGGCCCGCGAGGCCGATCTCCGCGAGGCCCTGGAGTTCGCCCGCAAGCACCTGGAGCCGAGCGTGCCTGATGGCCTCGCCTCCGGCTCGGCGGCATTTCGCCCTTGAGCCGGTGTCGACGGCGCTGAAAACGACCACGCTTCGCTAGCCGTTTTCAGTGCCCTCGACACCGGCGGCGAAATGCGCGGTCACGCAGGCTGAGAGCGGTCACGCAGGGGTGAGATCGGCTGCCGCTCGCTTTCGGGCCCGGTGCGCGGCGACGTGCGACCGGGTGGCGCAGCGCTCCGAGCAGAACCGGCGGCAGTTGTTGGACGACGTGTCCAGGTAGACGTTGCCGCACCGCTCGTCGGCGCAGATGCCGAAGCGGGCGCTCCCATACTCGCAGAGCCAGACCGACAGGCCCCAGACGGCGCCGGCCAGGTACTCCGCGCTGACCGAGGAGCCTCGGCTGGTCACGTGCATGTGCCAGTCGCTCGCGTCGTGCCCGGAGATGCGTGGCTGCACCGGATAGGCCTCGAGCAGACCGTTGAGCTCGCGCACCGCCTCGTTGTCCTGCCCGGAGGTGCCGAACTCGAAGACCTCCCGCAGTCGCCGCTGCGCGCGGCGGAACGGGGCCAGGTCCTTCTCGGTGACCTGGTCGCGCATGTATTCCTGCTCGCCGCTGAACAGGGCCCGCAATCCGGCGAGATCGTCCAGACCTGCGTTGACGAGGTCTATCGCCGTACGGGCGTACGCATCGAAGTTCACCCGACAACGGTAGCCGCACCTGACCCGATGGGGCACGTATGTGTTGCCCGGGGTCCGTGCCAGGTCCGGACGTTACGCTCGGCGCATGCTCCGTACCCTGTTTCTCGCCGCGGCCGGATCCGCCCGGCTCGGGCGGCTGGTCGAGTCGGCCCCTGTCAGCCGGGGGATCGTGCAGCGCTTCGTCGCCGGGCCCAGCGCCGACGAGGTTCTGCTGGTCAGCCGCCAGTTCGCCGATGACGGCCTGTCGGTCAGCCTCGACCATCTGAGCGAGGAGACCCGGACGATAGAGCAGGCGGTGGCCACCCGGGACGAGTACGTCACGGTGCTCGGCCGGCTCAAGGGCGCCGGGCTGACGCCGGCGGTCGAGGTCAGCGTCAAACTCTCGGCTCTCGGTCAGCGGATCGACGAGAAATTGGCGTACGAGCACGCGCGCGCCATCTGTGCCGCCGCGGCCGAGGCGGGCACCACGGTGACGCTGGACGCCGAGGATCACAGCACCACCGACGCGACCCTGGAGACCCTGGTCGAGCTGCGCCGGGACTTCCCGTCCACCGGGGCGGCGCTACAGGCCCACCTGCGGCGTACCGAGGGGGACTGTCGTGAGCTGGCGACGGCCGGTTCGCGGGTGCGGCTGTGCAAGGGCGCCTACGCCGAGCCGGAGTCGGTGGCGTTCCAGTCCGCGCTGGATGTCGACAAGTCGTTCGTGCGCTGTCTGAACATCCTGATGGCGGGGGAGGGCTACCCGATGGTGGCGACCCACGACGCGCGGCTGATCGCGATCGCCGAGGACCGGGCGCGCTGGTTCGACAGGTCCACCACGGAGTACGAGTTCCAGATGCTCTACGGGGTCCGCCCGGAGGAGCAGTCCCGGCTGGCCGGCAGCGGGCACACGGTTCGCGTCCATCTGCCGTACGGCGCGGAGTGGTATCCGCATCTGATGCGCCGCCTGGCCGAGCGCCCGGCGAACGTGGGTTTCATGGCCCGTGCCGTCGCTTCTCGGAAATAACGGGCGATACCACCACGGATCCGGCGTGTCGGGCTTGACTTTTTCTGGGCATTTCACGGAACGTATCGCGTTGGTCACAGCCGTATCGATACCGTTCTGATGACACGCACGTCATCCCCGCGGACTTCCGGGACCCTCCGGCCGCTACCACCGCGGAGGATTGCGAAAGGATCGGTGCGACGCGATGACGGGTCCAGCCCAGACCGAGGAACGCCTCTCGGAGGTTCGTTTCCTGACCGTGGCCGAGGTGGCCGCGCTCATGCGGGTTTCCAAGATGACCGTCTACCGGCTCGTGCACGGCGGTGATCTCACAGCTGTCCGGGTCGGTCGTTCGTTCCGGGTGCCCGAGCATGCGGTACACGAGTATCTGCGCGGCGCGTTCTCACAGAGCGCCTGACTCCCGGGGCCGTGTTGGCCCGGCTGGGGCATGCCGGTACGCTGGACCGGTTGGTTCCCGGTCCACGCGTGCCGTTAAGTTGGCGCCGCTGCTCCGGGCGCCGTCCCAGTCCGGTCCCGGCCGTGCGCCGGGCCACCCACATGGTTTCGAGAGGCTTTTCGTATGGGCTCCGTGGTCAAGAAGCGCCGCAAGCGTATGGCGAAGAAGAAGCACCGCAAGCTGCTGCGCAAGACCCGCGTCCAGCGTCGCCGTCTCGGCAAGTGATCGTCGGCCGGGCTGACAGTCCGGCCACCGACGGCACTTGCCAACTGATCGAGGCCGCGCATCGAAGGGTGCCCCCGTGGTGACCTCACCGCCCAGCGTTGTCGTGGTCACCGGAGTCAGCCGTTATCTCGGCGCTCAGGTGGCCGCCCGCCTCGCCGCTGATCCTCGTATCGACCGTGTCGTCGGTCTGGATCCGCACGACCCGCCTGCACGCCTTCTTGGCCTGCTGGAGGGTGTGGAGCGGATCCGGGCCGACGCACGTGCGGCCACCGAGGCCATCGCCGATCTCGGCGCCGAGGCAGTCGTGCACCTGGCGATCACCAGCGTGCCCGACAGCCGGCACGGCGGCCGGGCCGCGATGAAAGAACAGAACGTCATCGGCACCATGCAGGTGCTTGCTGCCGCCCAGGGCGCTCCCGGGCTGCGCAAACTCGTGGTGCGCTCGTCGACGGCCGCCTACGGCGCGTCGTTCCGCGACCCCGCGGTCTTCACCGAGGACACCGAGCCCCGAGCGGTGCCGCGTGGCGCGTTCGCCCGCGACATCCTCGACGTCGAGGGGTATGTTCGCGGGTTCCGCCGCCGCCGGCCCGAGGTCGCGGCGACCGTCCTGCGTTTCGCCCCGATGATCAGCTCGTCCGCCGAGACGTCGCTGACCCGCTACTTCGCCCAGCCGCTGGTGCCCACCGTGCTCGGCCGGGACGCCCGTCTCCAGTTCGTGCACGTCGAGGACGCGCTGGAGATCCTGCACCGGTCGGTGACCGAGGACCATCCGGGCACCTTCAACGTCGCCGGCTCCGGTGTCCTGATGCTGTCCCAGGCGGTCCGCCGGGCCGGCCGCATCTCCCTGCCGCTGCCCGAGCCGGCGCTGTCCACCGGCGCGGCCCTGCTCCGCAATCTCGGCGTCGAGCAGATCGGCATGGACCAGATCGACCTGTTCGTGCACGGCCGGGTGGTCGACACGACCCGCCTGGTCAAGGAGTTCGGCTTCACCCCGCGCACCACCGTCGAGGCGTTCGAGGAGTTCATCCAGGCGCACGCGGCCGGTTCCACGCTCACCGCCGACCGGCTGGCCGCAGCGGAGACCGCGATTCTGGACGGTATCCGGCGGGTCCGTGCGGCGGCCGGGCAGGAGACGCCGTGAGCCAGGACGAGTACCGCGAGATGCTGCCCGGTCACACCGAGTTCAAGCTGCCCGAGCCGCCGCCGGCCCAGCGGGTCAACGGCCGGCGCCCGATCCCGGAGAAGGGCGAACCGATGCCCGAACCGATGCCGGAGCCGGTGGCCGCCGTGAGTGCCGGGCTGGACGTCTGGGACCAGCGGGTCGCCGACGGCCTGGCGTTCCTGCGGCGGCGGCTCGCCGGGGCGTACGAGGTGGACGAGTTCGGGTTCGACCCGGAGCTGGCCGAGACGATCTTCCACCCGCTGCTGAAGATCCTCTACCGGGACTGGTTCCGGACCGAGGTGCTCGGTATCGAGAACGTGCCGGCCGAGGGCAGCGCCCTGGTGGTCGGCAACCATTCCGGCACGATCGCGCTCGACGCCCTGATGCTCACCGTGGGCCTCCGCGACAAGCACCCGCAGCAGCGGCACCTGCGTCTGCTCGGCGCCGACCTGGTGTTCCGGATGCCGCTGATGAGCGAGCTGGCACGGGCCGCCGGCGCGACCGTGGCCTGCAACCCGGACGCCGAGCGCCTGATGAACTCGGGCCAGCTGGTCGGCGTGTTCCCGGAGGGCTTCAAGGGCATCGGGAAGAAGTTCGCCGACCGCTACAAGCTCCAGCGGTTCGGGCGGGGCGGGTTCGTCTCGGCGGCGCTGCGGACCGGCACCCCGATCGTCCCGGTGGCGATCGTCGGCGCCGAGGAGATCTATCCGATCCTGGCCGACCTGAAACCGCTGGCCCGGCTGCTCGGGATCCCGTACTTCCCGATCACGCCGACCTTCCCCTGGCTGGGGCCGCTGGGCATGATCCCGCTGCCGAGCAAGTGGCTGATCCAGTTCTGCCCGCCGATCCCGACCGCGCATCTCACCGAGTTCGCGGACGATCCGCTGGTCGTCTACAACCTGGCCGACCAGGTGCGCGAGACGATCCAGGCGACCCTGCACGAGCTGCTGGAGAAGCGCCCGGACCCGTTCGGCCCGTGACCTGCAGGAGTGCCAATCTTCTGGAGCGGTCCACCCGAACCGTCCTATAGTGACAGTTGAGGGGCGGCCCCGGAGTGATGATCTCCGGCACCGCCCCTCGCCATGTCCTCAGTCTCAGAAGATGTCGCCGAGCAGTCCGCCCAGCACACCCTCCTCCTCCGGAAGCGGATCGATCTGTGCCGGGTCGACGGCCCCGTCGTCGTACATCGGTGTCACTCCGTCGATGACGGCCGGGCTCGCCGCCGGCGTGGCGGACTTGTTCGGCGTCACGGCCTTACCGGTCGCGGCCGGGTCGGCGGCATCCGATTTGGCGGTCTTCGGCGTGGTGGCCTGGCCGTTCTGCCGGGTCCCGGTCTTGGTGCCGTGACCGCTCTGCGGTGCCACCTGCGGGGGCTCGGCGGCGCTGTCGTCGTCGGGCGCGCAGTCGCGCAGTTTCGGCCCGAGCGCGTCGGCGCCGACCGGCGTGACCTTGTCGCAGCCGAGTCCGGAGCGCAGCGTCTCGGCCCGCTTGACGACGTCCTCCAGCAGGCCGAGCGACAGGGTCGCGCGGTCCCGGTTGGGCGTGGAGAGCCGTTCCAGCGCCGGGGTGAACGTGGTGCGCTGGTCGTCGACGAAGTCGTCCAGTGTGGCCAGCGGCTTGGTGTCCTGCTGGGACACCGCCGAGGTGGTCAGCAGCCGGACGCCCTTGCGGGTGTCGGCGTCCATGTCGTCCAGCACCAGCGCGAAGTCGGACGAGTCGCCGCTCATCGCCATCGCCTCGTTGAGCCGGGTGCGCGCGAAGTCGAGCGACAGCTGACCACGGGTCACATCCGACCCGGCGATCGCCAGCTGGGCGCGTTCGGTCTGGCGTTTGACGCTGTACAACATCTCGCCGGGTGACGCGCTCTCGCTCGCCGCGGAGATGCCGGAGACGGCCATCGCACCGGCGGCCACGCCGATCACGATCGCGCCGCGGGCCCGTATCCGACGGCCGAACAGGGGCCGGCGGGCCGCGGGCTCGGCGGCCGGCTCGGGATCGGCCTCCGCCTCGGGGGCGCTCCGCCCGATGCCGTCCCGCTCGGCCGTGGCGACCAGCATGGCGCGCAGGCCGACGCGGAACTCGGAGTCGACAGGCGCGCCGGGCCGGGCCGTGGAGAGCCGGTTGCTTATCGCGACCAGCCGATTCATCTCCTCGTCGGCCTGCCCACGACTGTGGTGCCGACGGGCGCCACCGTCGTCGAGAAGTTCCGCGAAGCGCTCGGCACTCCGGGAGTTCGGGAATGCGAACTTCACCGTGGGCACCTCCCCTCGCTCGTGACTGTCTCGCCGGCCTGGCGGCCGACGTCGGCGTCCGGACCGTGGAACACGGCCCTGGGTCGCATCCGGACAAACGCGCGACACGCGGCCACGGTTACGGGTGCCGGGCGGTGCCATCGGGTATCGGAGATCGAAATTCTCGGACGTTCGATCAAGATTGGAACCCGTCGGGCAGGAGCCGGTTCAGCGCGCGTACGGCCCGGTACTGAAGCGCCTTGATGGCGCCCTCGTTCTTGCCCATGGTCTGTGCGGTCTCGGCGACCGAGAAGCCCTGGAGGAACCGGAGCACGATGCATTCCTGCTGCTCCGGGTTGAGCTGCTTGACCGCGGTGAGCAGGGCGACGTTCGTGATGTGATCGACCACCGCGGATTCCGGGCTGCCCTCCGGCCCCCGGTCCTCGCGGTCCGCGTCGAGTACGTCGCCGGTGGTCACCTCAAGGCGGTAGCGGCCGGACTTGAAGTGGTCGGCGACCAGGTTCCGGGCGATGGTGACGAGCCAGGCGCCCAGGTCGCGGCCCTGCCAGGTGAAGCTTCCGATGCGCTTGAGAGCACGCAGGAAGGTGTCCGAGGTGAGATCCTCGGCGAGCTGGCGGTTGCCGACGCGGAAGTAGACGAACCGGAAGACGGTGTCCACGTACCTGTCGTAGATCAGGCCGAACGCCTCGGCCTCGCCGGCCTGGGCCCGTTCGACCAGCGCCCACACCTCGGCGGCCGGGTCGCCACGATCCGGCCGGGCCTTCGGCGGGGCGGACTCGGTGGGCGGTCCGGTGGTGCTCTGCGTCGGCAGGACCACGGTGTGCTCGCCGGGCGTGGTGGTCTCACCCTCGCCGAGATTGGACCGCTGGCCCGCGGTGGGCTGGGCCGGCGGTCGTGGCGCGCCGGGCCGGCTGGCGCCGAACTTCCCGTTTGCGGTGTTCGGCGAGGCGACCGCGGGTGGCCCGTTGGGCGTGCGGCGGCTGCCGGTCTGTTTGGGGCTGTCGCCCCGGATGGCGTTGACGATCATCCCCCCGGCCGTGTCGCGCAACGTGTGCAGGACGTCGCGGTGGTACGGACCCTCCGCGTACACATGAGTCACTGCGCCTCCTCAGCCCGGCGGGCCTCCGGCGACAGCGAATCCGTCCCGCCAGACGTGAATTCACCGTGATTCCGTGCTTTGTGTGGCACAGCGGCCTCCTCGGGATGAGGGTGGGTCACTCATAACAAAAGTGGTCAATCACAACAAAATGGGTGGGTAACCGGCGTATAGACCGGTCAACCTCACCCGTTGGTGTGTATTCCGTTACACAGTGCGGAAGTATTGCCGAGTTCGGACACGCGGAGTCGCACAGTGTGTGCGCTGCGCTCAAAGCCGCGAATCGCACTAACACGGCAAGTCACGTCAAGGTCACCTTGGCCGAACAAGCCGCGTTCCGGACGGACGGGCTGTCCGACGTCCCGGTGGCGGCCGCTTTGTGCCAGACTCGGGCCTCGTGGAGGAAACCGCCCGCGACGCGGTCGCCGAGGCCGCCGGCCGCCGCCCCGGCCACCCCGCGCTGATCGCCGGGGACACTGTGGTCACCTGGTCGGAATTGGACACCAGGGTGTCCGCCGCCGCCCGCTGGATCTCGTCCCGCACGGCGCCAGGCGATCGGGTCGCACTGCTGCTCGGCAACACCGTCGATTTCGCGGTCGCCTATTTCGGGGTGCTGCGGGCCGGGCGGGTCGCGGTGCCGCTCAACCCGGGCTACACCGCCGACGAGCGCGACCATGCGATCGCCGACTCGGGGGCCTCGCTGG
Source organism: Actinoplanes sp. NPDC026670 (assembly GCF_040638175.1). Lineage (NCBI taxonomy): Bacteria > Bacillati > Actinomycetota > Actinomycetes > Micromonosporales > Micromonosporaceae > Actinoplanes > Actinoplanes sp. NPDC026670. Next base: position 147,951 of record NZ_JBEZXU010000017.1, on the reverse strand, counting down.
TGGTGGACGGGCCGCCCGGCTCCGCTGCGGACGGCGCTGCTCCGGCCGTACCCGAACCAAATGATCTTGCGGTTTTGCTCTACACCTCGGGGACCAGCGGGCGCCCCAAGGGCGCCATGCTCACCCACGCCGCGCTCGCCGCGAACCATGACCAGCTCGACCGGATCGAGCCGCCCGTCGTCGGGCCGGACGACGTGGTGCTGCTCGCCGTGCCGTTCTTCCACGCCTACGGGCTGAACACCGGGCTCGGCAGCGTCGCACACCACGCGGCCACCGGCGTGCTGGCCGAGCGCTTCGAACCGCAGGCGACGCTCGACCTGATCACCCGGCACGGCGTCACCGTCACCATCGGCGTGCCCGGGATGTACCAGGCCTGGACCGCGGTCCCGTCAGCCGGCGAGGCGCTGAGCGGCGTGCGGACCGCGGTGTGCGGCGCGGCGCCGCTGGACACCGGCGTCGCCGCGCGATTCCGCAAACTGACCGGCCGGGCGATCCTGATCGGGTACGGGTTGACCGAGACCGCCCCGGTACTGACCACGACGGCTGTCAGCGACCGGGACAAGAGCGGCTCGATCGGCCGGCCACTGCCCGGTGTCGAGCTGCTGCTGCGTACCGCGTCCGGCGCCGAGTTGTGGCGGGACGGCACCGCCTCGATCGACGAGGAGCTGGACATCGCCGAGTCGGCCGGCACCGACCCGGGCGAGATCGTGGTGCGTGGCGCCAACCTGTTCTCCGGGTACTGGCCGGACGGCCGGGACGGGCCTGACCCGGACGGCTGGTGGCCGACCGGGGACATCGCCTACGCCGACGGCGACGGTGATCTGGTGCTGGTCGACCGGATCGGCGAGCTGATCCTGGTGAACGGCTTCAACGTCTACCCGGCCGAGATCGAGCGGGTGCTGATGGCGCACCCGCGGGTCACCGGCGTGGCGGTGGTCGGTGTGCCGGACACGGCGAGCGGGCAGCGGCCGTACGCGTACGTCACGGTCACCGGCGACCCGTCACCCACCACGACCGAGCTCCAGGTGCACTGCGCGGCCCGGCTGGCCCGGTTCAAGCTGCCCGGCGTCGAGCTGGTGGACGAGCTGCCGCGAACCGCGATCGGCAAGGTACGGAAGAGGGACCTGTGAGACTGACCCTGATCAGCCGGACCGGCTGCCACCTGTGCGAGGTCGCCGAGCAGACGCTGGACCGGATCGCGCCGGACGGCTGGACGCGGATCGACGTGGACTCCGACATCGAGCTGGAGCGCGACTACGGCGACCGGGTGCCGGTGCTGCTGCTGGACGGCAAGGAGCACGGCTACTGGCGGATCGAGGAGGACCGGCTCCTGCGGGATTTGGCTCGACAGCCGGGTGAGCCTCGCCTGTAGGTTCTCCGGGTGACAGCTAAGCACCTGGTCTGGGACTGGAACGGCACCCTTCTCGACGACCTGCACCTGGTCGTCTCCTCGACGAACGTCGCCTTCGCCTCGGCCGGTGGCCGTGACGTCGGCTCGGACGAGCACCGGCGGGCCTTCCGGCGGCCGGTCGCCGACTTCTACGCCGAGATGCTCGGCCGGGCTGTCGACGAGGAGGAGTTCGGCCGGCTGGATCGGATCTTCCACGAGGCGTACCGGGTCGGGCTGACCGATGTGAGCCTGGCCGCTGACGCGCAGGCGGCGATCAAGAGCTGGCCGGGCAGTCAGTCGTTGTTGTCCATGTGGTTCCACCACGAGCTGGTCCCGGCGGTCGAGGGCTACGGACTGGCCGGGATGTTCACCCGGATCGACGGGCTGCGGGCCGACCTGGGCGGTGGTTTCAAGGCCGCCCATCTCGCCGCCCACCTGGCCGGACTCGGCGTCGACGGCGCCGATGTGGTGATGATCGGCGACTCGCTCGACGACGCCGACGCGGCCGAGTCGGTCGGCGGGCACGCGGTGCTCTACACCGGCGGGTTCACCGATCCGTCACGGTTGCGTGAATCCGGGCGTCCGGTCGCCGACACGCTGGTAGAGGCGGTAAAGATGGCCATGTCACTCTGAGCTGAGTGGCCCTGGCGGGGTTCGAACGGTAATACTCGACAGGTCGGCCCGACTAACACAGCCGGGTCGATCTTGTCCAATTGTCCCGACAAGATCGCGATTTGTGCACGCCTTCACAAGCGCCTACTCTGTGACTCCGACGAGCCCCGCTACCACAGCCACCCCACGAGGGTTCCACCGGTATCGCACAGACGGGGCTCACCGCAGGTTCGCCTCGTCGGCACGGAGTCAGATGAGTCAGCAACGTCACGGAAGCACGCCCGGCGAAGCCGATGGCGTCCCGGCCTTCCCGGATCTGCCGGAGGCGACCATCGCGCGACTGCCTGAGTACCTTCGTGCCCTTCACCACCTCGCCGAGACCGGCGCGGAGACGGTGTCGAGCGAGGGTCTCGCGGCAGCCGCCGGGGTCAACTCGGCGAAACTCCGCAAGGACCTGTCGCACCTCGGGTCCTACGGCACCCGCGGCGTCGGCTACGACGTGGCCCTGCTCGTCGACCAGATCGAGTACATCCTGGGCCTCGACAAGAACCGTGCGGTCTGCCTGGTCGGCGTCGGCAACCTCGGGCACGCCCTGGCCGGCTACGCCGGTTTCGCGAGCCGCGGCTTCCGGGTGGTGGCGCTCTTCGACGCCGACCCGAAGAAGGTCGGCGAGCAGATCAACGGCCTCATCGTGCAGCACACCGACGACCTGGAGCGGATCGCCGCCGAGGAGTCGATCGCGATCGGAGTCATCGCCACCCCGCCCGGCACCGCCCAGGCGGTCGCCGACGCGCTGGTCGCCGCGGGAGTGACAAGCATCCTCAATTTCGCCCCGGGGGTTCTGTCGGTGCCGTCCAACGTTGACGTCCGTAAAGTGGATCTCGCCATCGAGCTGCAGATCCTTTCCTTCCACGAGCACCGCAAGGCGTCTCTGACCGCGTTGCCGGGCGGCCGGTCCGCGCCGCCGGCGAGCGGCGATCAGGAGGCGGTCGGGTCGTGAACCTGCTCAGCATCGGCGCCTCGTACCGGACGGCTGACGTCGCCGTCCTCGAACGCCTGGTCATCCCCGAGTCGTCCGTCCCGGACCTGCTCCAGCGCCTGGTCGCCCAGCCCTACGTGGGGGAGGCCGTCGTCGTCTCCACCTGCAACCGGGTCGAGGTCTACGCGGCGGTCAGCGGCTTCCACGGCGGCCTCGGCGACATCTGCAACGTGCTGTCCGAGCACTCCGGCATCCCCGCCACCGAGCTGGCCGGCCACCTGTACGTGCACTACGGCGAGGCCGCGGTCCGGCACTCGTTCCGGGTGTCGTCCGGTCTCGACTCGATGGTCGTCGGCGAGGCCCAGATCCTCGGGCAGTTGCGTGACGCGTACCACGCGGCCACCGAGGTCGACTCGGCCGGCCGGCTGCTGCACGAGCTGATGCAGCAGACGCTGCGGGTCGGCAAGCGGGCACACGCCGAGACCGGGATCGACAAGGCCGGGCAGAGCGTCGTCACGGCCGCCCTCGACGTGGCCGCCGAGCACCTCGGCGGTGACCTGACCGGCCGGTCCGCCCTGATCATCGGGGCCGGGGCGATGGGCTCGCTGTCGGTCGCCACCCTCACCCGCAGCGGTGTCGGCCCCCTTCGGATCACCAACCGCAGCCACGACCGGGCCGACCGTCTCGCCGAGGCCTACGGCGCCATCGCGATCCCGTTCGACCAGCTGGACGAGGTGCTGCGCGAGGTCGACATCGTGGTGTGCGCGACCGCCTCCACCGAGCCGGTGCTCACCCGGGAGCGCCTGGAACGGGTCGGCAAGGACCTGATCGTCCTCGACCTGGCCGTCCCGCGTGACGTGGCGCCGGACGCCGCCGGTCTGCCCGGCCTGACCGTCGTCGACATCGACAGCCTGGCCAACAGCCGCCGCACCAGCCCGGCCGCGGCCGAGACCGCCGCCGTCGAGCAGATCGTCGTCGCCGAGGTGGACAACTTCCTCGGCTGGCTGCGCGGCGCCGAGATCGCGCCCACGGTGGCGGCGCTGCGGACCCGCGCCGAGGAGGTCGTGTCGGCGGAGATGCGCAAGCTGATGTCCCGGCGGCCGGAATTCACCGAGGAGCAGCGGGGGGATGTTTCCCGTACCCTGCACCGGGTCGTCCAGCAGTTGCTGCACTCGCCCACCGTGCGGGTCCGTCAGCTCGCTGCCGAGCCCGGCGGCGACCAGTACGCCGCGCTGCTCCGGGAGCTGTTCGACCTGGACGTCCCGCTCGCCACCCAGGCCGACGCGGTACCTGAGATCGGGGGGAAAGCATGACGCTGCGTCTCGGCACGCGGGGGAGCGCACTGGCGCTCACCCAGTCGCAGATGGTCGCCGACGCGCTGACCGCCGCCACCGGCCGCCCGGTCGAGCTGGTCCGGATCGTCACCCCCGGTGACCGCTCGGCCGCCCCGGTCGCCCAGCTCGGCGTGGGTGTGTTCGTCTCCGCGCTGCGTGACGCGCTGCTGGCCGGTGAGATCGACTTCGCCGTCCATTCGTTCAAGGATCTGCCCACCGCCGAGCCCGCGAGCCTGCACATCGCGGCCGTGCCGGTGCGTGAGGACCCACGTGACGCCCTGATCGCCCGCGACGGACTGACCCTCGCCGAGCTCCCACCGGGCTCGACCATCGGCACCGGTGCGGTGCGCCGAATCGCGCAACTGCGTGCTTTGGGCCTAGAGTTGCAGGTCACGCCGATCCGAGGGAATGTCGACTCGCGAATCGCCCGGGTACTCGGACCCGAGGCAGATCTCGACGCCGTCGTTCTCGCCCGGGCCGGAGTGGCCCGTCTCGGCCGATTCGCGGAGATCACCGAGACGCTCGACCCGATGCTCATGCTGCCCGCCCCGGCTCAGGGTGCGCTGGCCGTGGAGTGCCGGGCCGGCGACACCGACCTGATCGAGTTGCTGTCCGTTCTCGATCACGCACCGACCCGCGCCGCCGTGGTGGCGGAGCGGTCGATGCTAGCGACGCTAGAGGCCGGGTGCTCCGCCCCGGTCGCGGCACACGCCGAGATCGCCGAAGGCGACGACGGCGACGAGATTTACCTGCGCGGTGCGGTGATCAGCCCGGATGGCGTCCGAGCCGTCCGACTGTCGCGCACCGGAACGCCCGCCGGCGCGGCGGAGATCGGCAAGGCGCTTGCCATCGATCTCCTCGACGCCGGAGCCGATACCCTGATGGGGAGCACAGAATGACCACCCGCACCGCCCGTAAGCCAGCCGGACGCATCGCGTTCATCGGCGCCGGACCCGGCGACCCGGAGCTGCTGACCCGCCGCGCGTATGCGGCGCTGACCGATGCCGACCAGGTGGTCTACGACCGCGGCGTGCCCGACTCCCTGCTCAGCGCGATCCGCTCCGACGCCAAGGAGGACGCGCAGTTCAGCCCGGCCGAGGGCGCCCCCGGCGATGTCGCCAAGGTGCTGCTCTCCGCGGCCAAGTCCGGCCTGTCCGCCGTGCACCTGGTCGCCGGTGACCCGTTCGGCCACGACTCGGTGGTCAAGGAGGTGCAGGCGGTCGCGCGTACCGCGGTGCACTTCGAGGTCATCCCCGGCATCGGCCAGGCCGAGGGCGTCGCCGCCTACGCGGGTGTGCCGCTGCCCGGCGTGCGCGTCTCCGCCGACGTCGACGACGTCACCAACCTCGACTTCGACGCGCTCGCCACGGCCGCCCAGAAGGGCTCCTTCGCCGTGGCCGTGGACGCCGGTGACCTCGCCGCCGTCCGCGACGGGCTGCTGGCGGCAGGCGTCGAGCCGGGTGTCCCGGTCGGCGTCACCGGCGACGGCACCGGCGAGACGCAGTACACCACCACCTCGACCGTGGACAGTTTCGTCGCGGCGGCGCTCGGCTTCACCGGCCGGGTCGTCCTGACCGTCGGCTCCGACGTGGCCGAGCGTGACAGCCTCAGCTGGTGGGAGAACCGCCCGCTGTACGGCTGGAAGGTCCTCGTCCCGCGGACCAAGGAGCAGGCCGGCGCGATGTCCGCCCGGCTCCGTGCCTACGGCGCGATCCCGTGCGAGGTGCCGACCATCGCGGTCGAGCCTCCGCGTACCCCGGCGCAGATGGAGCGGGCCGTCAAGGGCCTGGTCGACGGCCGGTACGCGTGGGTCATCTTCACCTCGGTCAACGCGGTCCGCGCGGTCTGGGAGAAGTTCGGCGAGCACGGCCTCGACGCCCGTCACTTCGGTGGTGTGAAGATCGCGTGCATCGGTGAGGCCACCGCCGACGCGGTCCGGGCGTTCGGCATCCAGCCCGAGCTGATCCCGGCCGGTGAGCAGTCCTCCGACGGTCTGCTGGCCGAGTTCTCGCCGCACGACGAGATCCTCGACCCGGTCGGCCGGGTGCTGCTGCCGCGGGCCGACATCGCGACCGAGACTCTCGCGGCCGGGCTGATCGAGCGCGGCTGGGAGGTGGACGACGTCACGGCGTACCGGACGGTCCGCGCTGCTCCGCCGCCCGCCGAGATCCGCGACGCCATCAAGTCCGGCGGTTTCGACGCGGTGCTCTTCACCTCGTCCTCGACGGTCCGCAACCTGGTCGGCATCGCCGGCAAGCCGCACGCCCGCACGGTCGTCGCGGTGATCGGCCCGAAGACCGCCGAGACCGCCGTCGAGTTCGGCCTCCGGGTCGACACCCAGCCGCAGAACGCCTCGGTGCCCGACCTGGTCGAGGCGCTCGCCGAGTACGCTTTGGAGCTCCGCGAGAAGCTGGCCGCGATGCCGGCCAAGCAGCGCCGCGGCTCCAAGGTGCAGGGCCCGACGGCCCTCCGCTTCCGCTGACCGTTTGTGGTGGGCCGGCCCGGTCCGGCCCACCAAAAGGGAGCCACGATGTCCTTCCCTGACATCCGCCCGCGCCGTCTGCGGCGTACCCCGGCGATCCGCCGGCTGGTCGAGGAGACTCGTCTCTCCCCGTCCGAGCTGGTCCTCCCGATGTTCCTCAAAGAGGGACTGACCGAGCCGAAACCGATCAGCTCGCTGCCGGGTGTCGTCCAGCACACCCGCGAGTCGCTGCGTAAGGCCGCGGCCGAGGCGGTCGCGGCGGGCGTCGGCGGCCTGATGCTGTTCGGCGTGCCGGACAACGCCAACAAGGACGAGACCGGTTCGGCAGGCCTCGACCCGGACGGCATCCTCAACGTCGGCCTCCGCGACCTGCGGGCCGAGTTGGGCGACTCCACGGTCATCATGAGCGACCTGTGCCTCGACGAGTTCACCTCGCACGGCCACTGTGGTGTGCTCGCCGGTGACGGCTCGGTCGACAACGACGCCACCTTGAAGATCTACGCCGACATGGCGGTGGCGCAGGCCGACGCGGGCGCCCACATGGTCGGCCCGTCCGGCATGATGGACGGCCAGATCAGCGTCATCCGCCGGGCCCTCGACGCGGCCGGCCACCAGGACATCGCGATCCTCGCCTACTCCGCGAAGTATGCGGGCGCCTTCTACGGCCCGTTCCGCGAAGCCGTCGAGTCGACGTTGCAGGGTGACCGCCGCCAGTACCAGCAGGACCCGCCGAACCTCCGCGAGGCGCTGCGCGAGGTCGACCTCGACATCGCCGAGGGCGCCGACATCGTCATGGTCAAACCGGCACTGCCCTACCTGGACATCATCGCCGCGATCCGCGACCGGGTGACCGTGCCGGTCGCCGCCTACCAGGTCTCCGGCGAGTACGCGATGGTCGAGGCGGCCGCCGCGAACGGCTGGATCGACCGCGAGCGCGTCATCCTCGAATCGCTCACGTCGATCAAGCGCGCCGGCGCCCAGATCACCCTCACCTACTGGGCCGTCGAGGCGGCAGACCTCATTCAAAACCGTTAGCGGATACGGCGTGGGCCGCCCCACGCCGAACCACACCTCCCGTGGCGGCCACGCGAGGCAGGCCCCGCTCCCGGCCGAAACGCGACCGCCGGGCTGATCGGGTGGTTGCCCGGCCGGCTTCCACCGTTGTCTCAGCCGCGCTGAGACGACGGTGCGAGCCGGCCGGTCATTCGGTCGGCTCCAAGGACTGGACCAACTGGGTCACGTCGGCGATGTACTCGAACCAGTCACGGTCGGACTGGTAGCCCAGCTCCGCGTTGACCTTCAGCATCGACTCGTTGTGCTGCGCGTTCCACGTCTGCACCTGACCCAGTGTCGGCTCGGCGGCCCGCAACTCGAACAGCATCCGCGCCTTGATCGCCCGGTCGATGCCGTACCCGCGGTGCTCCCGGACCACGATCGTGTCGTACTGATCGGCCCGCTCCGGATGCTGCGCCGGCACGACCACCTCGGTCAGCCCGGCCACGTTTCCGGTCGACTCGTGGATGGCCAGCACGATGTAAGGTTTCAGGCCGCGTTTGTGCAGCGTCTCCAGCGAGTCACGCAGCCGCTGCGGATCCGACGAGCGCGGTGCCAGGTCCAGATCGTCGTCGTCACGCTGCGCCTCCGCCTTGGCCTGCGCGTAGGCGGCGAGCAGATGATCGGGCGGCCCGCCCGGGTGGTACTCGATGCGATAGCCGGCACTTATCCCACTGGCCATCCCGCCGAGCGCCAGCCAGTCCACCGTGTTCAGGTTGAGGACACTGCGGGTCTCCACATACTCCCGCTCGAATCCGAGGGACTCGTAGAACGGGATCGCCGACGTGCCACCGATCGCCTCGACGCCGATCGACGAGAAACCCTCCAGATAGGCCCGGCGGGCCGCCACTGCCAGCAACTGCCGGCCGAGCCCACGACGCCGCAACTCGGGCCGGACGAGCACCTCGAGCACGCCGATATCGCCGAGCAGCAGGATGTTCACGTGCCCGAAGATCTTTCCCTCGCCCTCCGGGAGGCGATCGTCCTCAGCGATCCAGGTGATCCGGCGCTCCCCGGGCATGGTTTCGGCCAGATACTCCCTGACCTGCACGTCCCGCCAGGGTGGATCATCCGGGAGATCGACCGCCAGGACCGCGTTCACCGCCTCCACGAGCGAGTTGATCTCGGCCGCGGACGCGGAGCGGGGATCCCATTCACGCACCCTCACTCGTACATCGTGCCGTTTGTGAGACCTTCAGGGAAGTGCTGACCACGCAAAAGTACGCGGCGCTCACACAGCGTCGCTATGATCACCGATGCCTCGACGGCCGGTGCGGTCAGAGCTTGCTGCGCTTGCCGTAGTCGTCTGCGGTCGCGAACACCTTCTGCGCGTACGGCCGAACCGCGTTGTACGACAGGATCGCGTCCCACCAGGCGTCGGGCTTGGACAGGTCGCGGCTGCCCTTGCACAGGTATGTCGCCGCGGTCAGCGCCGCGTCGTCGATGTCGTTCGGATTGGCCACGCCATCCCGGTCGGCGTCGACCGCCGTCTCCTTCCAGGTCGACGGGATGAACTGCATCGGCCCGATCGCCCGGTCGAACGCGGTGTCGCCGTCAAGCGCGCCCCGGTCGGTGTCGGCGATCAGTTGCCGGCCGCCCTGGCCGTCGAGCGGCAACCCGAGGATCGTCGGCTGCGCCACTCCGTCCGCACCCAGCACCGCGCCGTTGAAGCTGCCGTGCGACGACTCGACCTTGCCGATCGCGGCGAGCGTGGTCCAGTCCAGACGGCAGCCCGGGTTGGTCTGCGCGAGCACCAGTTCGGCGTAGCCGTAGGCCTGCACCGCCACCACCGGGATACCGACCCGGGTGCCGGTCTGCTCGGCCCAGGCGGCCAGCGCGTCCGCGGGCCGGGCCGCGTTCACCGCCGGCTGAGTGGGCAGCACACCCGGCAGGCCGGTGGTGGCACCCGGAACCGGATTGCTCGGCAACGTGCCGGTGCCCGGCAGCCCCGGCTGGTTTCCGGCCGACTCCCACACCGCCGGTGGCGCCGAGCCCTGCGGATCCGCGCCGAACGTCGGAGTGGCGCTCGGTGCGGGGGCCGCCTCGAGCGCCTGCGGCACCATATAGGCGCCGAGCCACACGGCCAGCACGACGGACGCCGTCACCAGTACGCCGGGCACCACGACCCGGCCGGCCGGCCCTCTGGTCCATCGGTAGGTCCCGCGGGCGGCCCGCCCGGTGGCGTGCAGTGGCCGGAACCGCCGCCGCGCCTTCCCGGCAGCCGGTTTCGCGTCGCCCGCCGGTTTGGTGTCGTCGCCCGGTTTGGTGTCGCCCGCCGATTTGGCTGCTTCGCCCGGTTTCGCGTCGCCCGTCGGCTTGGCTGCTTCGCCTGGCTTCGTGTCGCCCGTCGGCTTGGCTTCCGCGCCGGGCTTCGCGACTCCGGTGGCCTTGGCCTCGGAACCCGGATCCGCGTCGCCCGGCTTCGCCTCGGCAGGCTTGGCATCGCCCGGCTTCGTCCCGGCCGGGTCAGCGTCGCCCGGCTTCGGGCCGGCCTGTTTCGCGGCCTCAGCGGTCCTGGCGCTCTCGGCTCGGGCGGCTTCGGCCTCCTCCTCGCCGAAAGGCTCGCTGTAGTCCGTTGTGTCCGCGGCCGACATTCCGGTGTCGCTCGGTCCGGCCGGCGGGTCGGAGAGCGCGGGCGTGGCTCCGGCCGACGTCTCGGCGTCAGACTTCGCGGCGACCTGCGGTGTCGGGGCGTCAGATTTCGCGGCAGCCTGCGGCGACGGGGCGTCAGCGGCGGCGGGAGCGGCGTCAGCGGGAGCGGCGTCGAAGGCGGGAGCGGTGTCAGTGGCAGCGGCGTCGACGGCGGGCGCGGCGGGCGCGGCGGCGGGAGCGGTGTCAGCGGCAGCGGCGTCGACGGCGGAGGCGTCAGCGGGAGCGGCGTCGGCGTCGACTGCGGGGGCGGCCTCGGCGGGCGCGGTGTCGGCCGGTGGGTTGTCGGCCGGGGCCGCGCCGGAACTAGCCAGCGGCCCACGCTGATGAGGCGCCGCGGATCGCAGCTCCGGCCGCTCTGCTGGGTTGTTCGACGCCTCCACCACGGGTCGACCCTACCCGCCGGAAACCACTCTCGGGAGGTACGCCGGCCGCCTGTGGACAACGCCTCGGCAACGGTCCGGCAACTCCTCGCCGAACTCGCTGTGCACGCCCTACCGGATGGGCCCTACGCTGGTCGGATGCCGCGTTATGAGTTCCGGTGCCGCGCATGTGGCGCCACGTTCGAAGTCAGCCGTCCGATGCGTGCGGCCGGCGACCCGGCGGACTGCCCGCAGGGGCACGCCGACACCGTCAAACTGCTGTCCACAGTCGCCGTCACCGGTCGTGGCGGCGCGGCCACACCCGGTCCGTCCGGCGGTGGCGGGGGCGGCTGTTGCGGCGGGGGCTGCGGCTGCTGATCGGCTTCGCGCCGCGCGGTTCCCCCCCGGTCCGGCCGCGCGGCTGTCGACTTCGGCCGGTGACCTTCTCCTTGCTCCCGGTGGCGATTCATTGCCCCATACGGGTACACCCTTCCGCCTCCGCGGTTTTGGCCGTGCACAGCGTTTCCGCGTTCGATCTCTTTCGTTACGAGACGCGTAGTCCCGTATGCCTCCGGTCGATGCCGCGATCAGGATGTCCTCCGTAAGGGGTCGGCTTTGGCGGGCAAACGATTACCGTCCGTTTCTACGATGGGCGGTAACGCAGAGATACGGCAGCATGTTTCGCGACTTCCCAAAGGGGGCGGAGGTTCCACCGTGTCGGGACGGATCGAGCTACCCAGTGGCCTGGTGACCTTTATGTTCACCGACATCGAGGGCTCGACGCGACTTGCCCGGATGCTCGGTGACGCGTACCGGAGTGTTCTCGGAGCGCATCGAGCAGTGCTACGCGGAGTATTCGACGACTTTTCTGGTGTCGAGCTCCTCACCGAGGGTGACTCCTTTTTCGTGGCTTTCTCGAACGCTGACGCGGCGGTCGCGGCATGTGTCGAGGCGCAGCGCCGACTGTCCGCTCACGACTGGCCGCGCGCCGACGCGGTGCCCTTGGTCCGGATGGGGCTGCACACCGGCCGGGCGGTTCCGATCGGTCAGGAGTACGCGAGCGCCGAAGTCCACCGGGCCGCGCGGGTGTCCGCCGCTGCCCACGGTGGCCAGGTGCTCTGCTCGGAGGCGACGGCTCTCGCGGTGACCGCCACGTACGCCGCCACCACCGGCGGTTCGACCGGGGCCGCGGCCGCCGCCACGCTGGCCACCGTGGACCTGCTCGACCTGGGCGCGTACCGGCTGCGCGGCTTCGACGACGACGAGCGGCTGTTCCAGGTGATGGCGCCCGGCCTGGAACGGGACTTCCCCCGGCCGCGGACCGCGGAGGCGCCCCGGCACAACCTCCCGGCCGAGCACAGCCCGTTCGTCGGCCGCCGTACCGAGCTGACCGAGCTGGCCGGGCTGATCAGCCACCACCGCCTCGTCACGGTCGTCGGTCCCGGTGGATCCGGCAAGACCCGCCTCACTCATGCCGTGGCCGAGCAGTTGCTTCCCGCGTACCCGGGCGGTGTTTGGACGATTGATGCCGCAGGCGCGGCGAAAGGCCTGCCCACCGCCCTGGCCGCGGCCCTCGGCCTGCGTCCCGAGCCGGGCCGTCCGGTGATCGACACGCTGGTCGAGGAGTGCGCCGAGCGTCGCATGCTGGTGGTGCTCCAGACGTGTGACGCCGCGCCGGTGCTGACCACCACGATGGTGCACCGGCTGCTCAGCCGCTGCCGCCGCCTGGATGTGGTGGCGACCGGCCGGGCGCCGCTCGCGCTCGCCGGGGAGACCGTGTGGCGGATCCCGCCGCTCGTGCCGGCCGACGCGTTCGCCCTGCTCCGGGACCGGGCGGCGGCCGCGCAGGGCGGCCGGCCGGACGATGGCGACCCGCAGCTGGCCCGGCTCGCCGCCCGCCTGGAGGGCTCGCCACTGGCGATCCAGCTGGCCGCGGCCCGGCTGCGGCTGCTTCCGGCGGAACAGCTGGCCCGGCGGCTCGACGACCCGCTCGGCGCGCTCGACAACGACGCCGCCGGCGACGGCCGGCACGCCAGCCTGGCCAACAACCTGGCCTGGTCCTACCGCACGCTCGGCAGCCGCGCGGCCGAACTGCTGCGCCGGCTGGCCGTCTTCGCCGGCCCGGTCGACCTGGAAACCGTCGAGTGGTACGACCCGGAAGCCCTCAGCGCCCTCTCCGAACTCGCCGACAAGTCGCTGGTCGAGGTGCTGCCCGGCCCCCGCTACCGGCTGTCCGAGCAGGTCCGCGCGTACGCGCTGCGCCGGCTCTCCACCACCGGCGACGAACCGGCCGCCCGGGACCGGCACCTCACCTGGTCGCTGCACACCCTGGACCGGGTCACCACCGACCCCGACGACCAGGTCCGCACGCTGTCGCTCACCGAGTTCGGGCCGTACGTGGACGAGTGGCAGGCCGCGTTGCGCTGGGCCGCCGAATCCGGTGACGTGGCGGCCGGGCTGCGGCTGGCCGCGGTCCTCGACCCGTGGTGGCGTGAGCACGACGACACCCGTGACGGGCGGGAACTGCTCGACACTCTCTACCGCCGCCTGCCCGCCGACATCCCGCCGCCGGATCTGGCCGCGGCCTATCTGATGCATGCCGGTCTCAGCACCGAACGCGCCGAGCAGGAGCACTACCTGGACCTCGCCGAGAGCACGGTGACGGCGCCGGGCGGCGCTGACGAGCCGGCGTTCGCGGTCCAGCTCGAGGTCGCCCGTCTGGCCGTGGCCGGGGACGATCCGGGTGCCGCCGAGCAGGACTGTCGTGCGGTGATCGCCCGGGCCGATCGGGCCGGCGTCCCGAACACCGCGTTCCCGGCCGTACTGACCCTGGCCGAGTTGCTCTGGCGCCGGGACGCGCTGACCGAGGCGGCCGAACTGCTCGGCGCCGCCCGCCAGCTGGAGACCGCCCGCCCCGAGGACCGGGGCCGCCGGGCCGTCGACTGGCTGCTCGGCATGGTCGCGTTGCGTCGCGGTGACCTGGTGGCCGCCCACGATCACCTGGTGGTGGCGTTGCGGTCCCGGCTGCGGCACGGTTTCCGCGGCGCGGCCGCCGACGCGGTGGCGGCGATCGCGGTCCGCTGCGTGCTGGGCGGCGATCCGGCTACCGCGGCCGTGCTGTTCGGTGGCGCGGAGGCGGCCCGGGGCGCCCGCCGGACCGAGTCGTTCGGCGCGTTCTGGTCGGCCCAGCAGGCGTCACTGCGGGCCGCGCTCGGTGATGCCGCCTTCGACGTGGCCTACGCCGACGGCGCGGGCATCGGCTTCGACCGGATAGTCGCCATGGCCCTGGCCGTGGAACACCCCGACCTGGAGAACGGCGCCGCCCGTTTCGCCCAGATAGTCCGGTGACCAGACCCGCCAGCCGTCGCTGACGCGGGTTATCGGGCGGTGATTTCCGCGGTGAGCGACGGCTGGCGGTGACCGGACCCGTGAGCCGTCGCTGACGTGGCTTTTCGGGCGGTGATTACCGCGGTGAGCGACGGCCGGCGGTTTTGAGCCACCGGATCAGCCCGGCGGTCGCGCTGGCGGCCGGGACCGGCTTCGGTCGTCGCGGGGCACAGGCGGTACGGCCGGGTCTGCGGTTGTGGGCGGCGGAGCGCGTACCGAATGATCATGGTCTTGGCAGGAACCGGACCGACTCGTAGTAGGTGAACGCGATGCCGTTGCAGAATGGCTGCGCGAGCATGTGCCGCCGGTCGCAGACGCGGCGCAGATCGGCCCGGAAGACCTCGTCCAGGCGGTCCTTGTGGCGGGCGAGATCGGCCCGGTAGTTGCGGTAGCCGAAATCGTGGTGCCGGCAGGCGTCGCCGAAGTCGAATCCGGCCGGGACGTCCGGCGCCCGCGAGCACACGTCGCTGGACCAGTCGAAACGGTAGGCGTCCCAGCGGGCCTGATCCCGGCGGGCGGCGAGCCACGCGGCGGTGCTCTCCGCGGTCGGCTGGGTCCAGCCGGCCAGGATCTCGTCGCGACTCGCCGAAGAGGCGGCGGTCGCGGGCAAGGCCGGGAGCAGCGCGGCGACGAGGGCCGCGGTTACCGCCATGTGGGGCATGTGGGACCTCCGACGCGCGGCCGGTGACTGATGTGATGTCCTGGGATACGTCCTTCAGCTTGACCGTTAAGGTGATCGCGTGCGGGCGGTTCCATGATTCATCTACCTCTGGTCCGGCAGGGACCGCTGAAAGCTCTCGGGCTCCGGTTGCTGATGGCGACTTCCCTGGTGCTGCTCGCGGTCACGGTGATCTACATCGACCGGGACGGTTATCGGGACGTCAACGAGGACGGCCTGACCCTGCTCGACTGCTTCTACTACGCGGTCGTCTCGCTCTCCACCACCGGCTACGGCGACATCACGCCGTCGACCCAGGCGGCCCGTCTGGTGAACGTCCTGTTCATCACCCCGGCCCGGGTCCTCTTCCTGATCATCCTGGTCGGCACCACACTTGAGGTGTTGACCGACCAGTACCGCAAGGGCCTTCGGGTCAGCCGGTGGAGGCGTAAGTTGAAGGACCACGTGATCATCTGCGGTTACGGCACGAAGGGCCGGGCCGCGGTCGCCGCGCTGCTGGAGACCGGATACGACAAGTCCCGGATCGTCATCGTGGAGAATCGGGAAGCGGGCGTACGCCAGGCCGCGGCCAGCGGATTCGTGGTGATCGAGGGTGACGCCACCAGGTCGTCGGTGCTGAACGAGGCGGATGTGAAGAACGCCAAGTCGGTCATCATCGCCACCGACCGGGACGAGGCGTCGGTCCTGATCACGTTGACCGTGCGCCAGTTGACGGCCGGCCAGGTGCGGATCATCGCAGCGGTCCGCGAGCAGGAGAACGCGGCCCTGCTGAAGCAGAGCGGCGCCCACCACGTGATCGTGTCGTCGTCGACGGCCGGCCGCCTGCTGGGCCTGACCACGACCGCGCCGCCGCTGATCGACGTGGTGGAGGACCTGCTGACCCCGGGCCAGGGCATGGCGCTGGCGATGCGGTCGGCCGAGCGGGCCGAGGTGGGCCGCAATCCCCGGGAGTTGATGACCCTGGTGGTGGCGCTGATCCGCCGGGGCAAGGTGCTGCCGCTCGGTGGCGAGCAGGCCGTCACGATCGAGACCGGCGACCTGCTCGTCTACATCCGCGACGACGAGACCGTGCCCAGCGGGGTCAGCGTTTAGAGGATGGTCCAGGTGTCACCGCTGCCGAGGAGATCACCGAGCATCTCCTCGGGGGTTCCGGTGGCCTGCGCCTGCGCGTCGAGCACCTGCTTGCGGACGATCTCGTCGTAGGACGGCCGCCGCACGCTGCGGAAGATCCCGATCGGGGTGGTGTTCAGGTCCGAGCCGGAGAGCCGGCTGAGCGCGAACGCGTACGCCGGGTCGTCCACGGTCGCGTCGTGGACGATCGGCGTGCCGCCCTCCTGCACCTTCAGGCCGAAGCTGCCCTCCGGGTGCACCACGTTGAGGTTGCCGACGGTGATCGGTTCGCCCTGTTCGAGCCGGATCAGGTGGGCGTCCCGGGTGTCGGCGTCCTTGATCAGGTCGAAGGCGCCGTCGTTGAAGATGTTGCAGTTCTGGTAGATCTCGACGAACGCCGAGCCCTGGTGCTCGGCGGCGGCCCGCAGCACCGACTGGAGGTGCTTGGCGTCCGAGTCGATGGTCCGCGCCACGAAGGTGGCCTCGGCGCCCAGCGCCAGCGAGAGCGGGTTGAACGGGGTGTCCGCCGAGCCGGTCGGCGTCGACTTGGTGATCTTGCCGATCTCCGAGGTGGGCGAGTACTGGCCCTTGGTGAGGCCGTAGATCCGGTTGTTGAACAGCAGGATCTTCAGGTTCACGTTGCGCCGCAGGGCGTGGATCAGGTGGTTGCCGCCGATCGACAGGGCGTCGCCGTCACCGGTCACCACCCAGACGTTCAGGTCGGGGCGGGAGGTGGACAGCCCGGTCGCGATGGCCGGGGCCCGGCCGTGGATCGAGTGCATCCCGTACGTGTTCATGTAGTACGGGAACCGGGACGAGCAGCCGATGCCGGAGACGAAGACGATCTTCTCGCGCGGGATGCCCAGCTCGGGCATGAACCGCTGCATGGCGGCGAGGATCGAGTAGTCACCGCAGCCGGGGCACCAGCGGACCTCCTGATCGGACTTGAAGTCCTTCGCCCCGAGCTTGCGAGGGGCGTCCAGAAGAACTGCGCCGGCTTGCCGGCTCGCTGCCTTCGGGGGGATCACGGGGGGCGGAGCCCCATGTGTGTCAGCCATTCTTGACCACGTCCTCCAGCATGCTCTCCAGCGTCGCGGCGGTGAACGGCAGGCCGCTGATCTGGTTGAACGGAACCGCGTCGACCAGGTACCTCGACCGGATCACGGCGGCCAGCTGACCGAGATTCATCTCCGGGACGACGACCTTGTCGTATCCGGCCAGGACCTCGCCGAGGTTGGCCGGCAGCGGCGACAGGTGCCGCAGGTGCGCCTGCGCGATGGTGAGCCCGCGCTGGCGCAGCGCACGGCAGGCCGCGCCGATCGGCCCGTAGGTCGAACCCCAGCCGAGCACCAGCACACTCGCCGCCTCGGACGGGTCCTCGACATCCACATCCGGCACCGGGATGGCGTCGATGCGGGCCTGCCGGGTGCGGACCATGAACTCGTGGTTCGCCGGGTCGTAGGAGATGTCACCGGTCTTGTCGGCCTTCTCCAGACCTCCGATGCGGTGCTCCAGGCCCGGCGTCCCGGGCACGGCCCATGGCCGCGCCATCGTCTCCGGATCGCGGAGGTACGGCAGGAAGCGCCCGTCCTCGGTGTTGGGCGCCGTGGCGAACGGGACCTGGAGGTCGGGCAGCTCGTCGACGGCCGGCAGCAGCCACGGCTCCGACCCGTTGGCCACGTAGTTGTCGGACAGCAGGATCACCGGGGTGCGGTAGGTCAGCGCGATCCGGGCCGCTTCCAGCGCCGCGTGGAAACAGTCGGACGGCGACTTGGGCGCGATCACCGCGAGCGGGGCCTCACCGTGCCGGCCGAACAGCGCCATGTTGAGGTCGGCCTGCTCGGTCTTGGTCGGCATGCCTGTCGACGGCCCGGCCCGTTGCACGTCGACGACCACCAGCGGCAGTTCCAGGGCGATGGCGAGCGAGATGGTCTCGCCCTTGAGCGCCACGCCGGGGCCGGAGGTGGTGGTGACCCCGAGCGCCCCGCCGTACGCCGCCCCGAGAGCCGCCCCGATCGCCGCGATCTCGTCCTCGGCCTGCATCGTGGTGATGCCGAACCGCTTGTGTTTGGAGAGCTCGTGCAGGATGTCGGAGGCCGGGGTGATCGGGTAGGCGCCGAGGAACACCGGCAGCTTCGACCGGACCGCGGCCGCCACCAGCCCGAGCGCGAGCGCCTGGTTGCCGGTGATGTTGCGGTAGGTGCCGGGCAGCATCTTCGCCGGTTTGATCTCGTAGCGCACCGAGAACGCCTCGGTGGTCTCGCCGTAGTTCCACCCGGCCCGGAACGCCGCCTTGTTCGCCGCGACCAGGTCGGGCCGCTTGGCGAACTTGCGTTCCAGGAACCGCAGCGTCGACTCGTACGGCCGCGAGTACATCCAGCTGAGCAGCCCCAGCGCGAACATGTTCTTGGCCCGCTCGCCGTCCTTCTTCGAGACGCCGCTCTCGGCCAGCGCGCCTAGGGTCAGGGAGGTGAGGGCCACCGGGTGCACCGCGAACTCGTCGAGCGAGCCGTCCTCGAGCGGACTGGCGGCGTAACCGACCTTGGTCAGGTTGCGGCGGGTGAACTCGTCGGTGTTGACGATGATGTCGGCCCCGGCGGGCAGGTCGGCCACGTTCGCCTTGAGCGCGGCCGGGTTCATCGCCACGAGCACGTTCGGCGCGTCGCCGGGGGTCAGGATGTCGTAGTCGGCGAAGTGCACCTGAAAGCTGGAGACCCCGGGCAGGGTCCCGGCTGGTGCGCGGATCTCCGCCGGGAAGTTCGGAAGTGTCGAGATGTCGTTGCCGAGCTGGGCGGTCTCCGACGTGAACCGGTCTCCGGTGAGCTGCATGCCGTCACCGGAGTCGCCGGCGAATCGGATGACCACCCGGTCCAGCTGTTCGACTCGCTTCTCGACTGGCTTCTCGGGAGCGGCCACGATTCAACCTCCATAAGGCGCGGTCGGCTGCGTCACGAGTGTCGATGAGCCAGCCCGCTGATCGTCACTTCCACACTACGTCGCCGCTCCTTACGAAGGGGCCGCGGACCGTTGCCCACAGTAGCTATCAGGCACCACAGCGAGCTAGTGCTCTTCGGTAGGCTGCACGATCGTGGAGGGATATCTGGGCTCGTATGCGGTTCTCGGTCTCGTCCTGGCCGCCGGTGTCCTGCTGTTCGTTGCCGCGTTCGGTGCGAACCGGCTGCTCCGGCCGGGCCGTCCGGCGGAACCGGCGGGCAAGCGGATCTCCTACGAGAGCGGCATCGATCCGGTCGGCGGCGACTGGGCACAGGCGCAGATCCGGTATTACGTCTACGCGTACCTTTATGTGCTTTTCGCGGTAGAGGCGGTTTTTCTCTTCCCGTGGGCGGTGATCTTCGATCGTCCCGGTTTCGGCGGCCTGTCCATCGCGGAGATGGGCATCTTCGTCGCGGTGCTCGCGCTCGGGATCGTCTACGCCTGGCGCAAGAAGATCCTTCGCTGGACCGCCTAGGCGTGCGAAGCACCTGTCTGGGCGGGGCAGCAGTCAGCCCCCGGAGGCGTCGATGCTTTTAGGCGGCGGAGCCGATCGGGCGGCGAAGCCGCCGGTATGTCAACATCGTGCGCATGGGTCAGCTTCTGCTCTTCATCGTCGTGGCTCTGGTCGTCGCGACGATCGTCTTCGGCGTGACCGTGTTGCTGAGCGGGGGCGACCCCGGCCTGACCCCGGTCGAGCCCGACGGTCGTGCGGTCCCGCTGCCCGGTGACCGTCCCCTCGGCGAGGAGGACATCTCCCGGACCAGGTTCGACACGGTCTGGCGGGGCTACCGGATGGCTCAGGTCGACCAGGCCCTCCAGCGGGCGGCGTACGACATCGGCTACAAGGGCGAGCTGATCGGCGTGCTCGAGGCCGAGGTCGCCGCGCTGCGCGAGGGCCGGATCGACGACGCCGACGCGCTGCGCAAGGCCCGCGAAGCGGCGCTCGCCCCGACCGCCGCCGTCCCGCCGGTTCCGGAGCCGCCGGTCATCCCGATGGAGCCGTCCGTCGAGGACGACCAGGTCCAGGAGCCGGTGGAGAAGAGATGAGCAACGACTCGGAGGCGGGCCCAGGTGAGTTCACCGCCACGGTGATCGTCAACGCGCCCGCGCCCAAGGTCTTCTCCGCGTTCATGGACTGGGAGAAACAGTCCGACTGGATCCCGTTCACCCGGGTCCGGGTGGTCGAGGGCGACGGCGGCGAGGGCAGTCTGGTCGAGGCGGTCACCGCGCTCGGTCCGGCCACCCTCCGCGACGAGCTGCGGGTGGTCAAGGTCAACGCACCGTACGAGGTACGCGTCGTGCACTGCGGCAAGGTGCTCAAGGGCCCGGGGGCGATGCGCTGCACCGCGATGTCCGGCGACCGTACCCAGGTGGTCCTGCACGAGTGGTTCCAGCTGCCGGCCGGCGCGGTCGGCAAGATCGCCTGGCCGGTCCTGTGGCCCGGGTCGAAGCTGGGTTTCACCGGCGCTCTCAAGCGGTTCGCCCGCCTCGTCGAGCAGGGCCGCCTCCCGTGACCGACACCGACACCGGCATCGTGATCGGCGCCGACGGCCGTCCCCGCTGCTTCTGGGGCGGCAGCACACCCGACTACGCGCCCTACCACGACGACGAGTGGGGCAAGCCGGTCCGCGGTGACGACGCGTTGTTCGAGCGGCTCACCCTGGAGGCGTTCCAGTCCGGCCTGTCGTGGATCACCATCCTGCGCAAGCGGCCGGCGTTCCGGGCCGCGTTCGCCGGGTTCTCGATCGAGAGAGTCGCCGAGTTCACCGAGGCCGACGCCACCCGCCTGATGGCCGACCCGGGCATCGTCCGCAACCGGATGAAAGTCGACGCGGCACTGAACAACGCCCGGGTGGCGGCCGGGCTGGACCTGACCGCGCTGCTCTGGTCGTTCGCGCCGGCGCGCCGGGATCGGCCGAAGACCCGTGCCGACATCCCGGCGGTCACGCCCGAGTCCACCGCGATGGCCAAGGCGCTCAAGAAACAGGGCTTCAAATTCGTCGGACCCACCACGGCGTACGCGTTGATGCAGGCCACCGGCATGGTCGACGACCACCTGACGGACTGCTGGGTGCCCGTGATGAGATGACACCATGGCTCAGTTCGTGGTGATCATTCCGGAAGGGCAGTGGGCGACCGAACGGTTGTTCCAGCACGACGCGGTGACGGTGCCCGCCGTCGACTCCGCCGAGGTCGGTGACGAGGTGCTGCTGGTCGCCGAGGAGCAGGTCGTGGCCCTGACCCGAGTGGAGAAATCGGACGACGAGCTCGCGTTGTGGTACCTGCGACGCGCCTTCGACGAGGCGATCCCGTTTGAGGGCACGGCCGGTGCCATCGACGAGGAGACCTTCCAGCGGTATGCCCGGCGCCTCGGCCCGCCCGCCGACAAGAAACCGTGGCTGGTCAGCGTGGCGATGCCGATCGAGGCGGCGAACCCGGCGGAGGCGGTGCGCCAGTTCTGGTCGCACGTGCTGGAGCTGGGCCCGGCCGAGCTGCCCACCTACGTCTGGCCGTCCGGTGACGAGCTGGCCATGCAGGCCTTCGTCCTCGGGGCCGAGGCGAACCAGGACCCCGAGGAAGAAGACGAGGACGAGTAATCGTCAGCGGCCCTGGTATTCGGGCTTCTGCTTGTTCAGGAAGGCGTTGACCGCGGCCGAGTGGTCCGCGGTCGCGCCGCAGATCGCCTGGGCCTGCGCCTCGGCCGCCAGGGCGTCGGAGAGCGTGCCGGCGTCACCGATGGACAGCTCCCGTTTGATCGCGCCGTAGGCGATCGTCGGGCCCGCGGCCAGCCGGGCGGCCAGCTCCTGCGCCCGCGGCAGCACCTGCTCGTCGTCCTCCAGCAGCTCGGTGAGCATGCCGATGCGGGACGCCTCGTCCGCCTTCACCGGCCGGGCCAGCAGCAGCAGCTCGACCGCGCGGGCGTGGCCCACGATCCGCGGCAGCGACCAGGAGATGCCGCTGTCGCCGGCCAGGCCCACGTTCGCGAAGGCCATCAGGAAGCTGGTCTTCGGGCCGCCGATCCGGAAGTCGGCGAGCAGCGACAGCGACGCGCCGGCCCCGGCGGCCATCCCGCGGACCGCGGCGATCACCGGTTTCGGCATGCTGGCCAGCCGCTGCGCGATCGGGTTGTAGTGCGCCTGCACCGTGTTCAGATCGGTGGAGCCGGCCGCCAGCAGCGTCGCGTGCTCCTTGAGGTCCTGGCCGCCGCAGAAGTTGCCGCCGGCGCCGGTCAGCACGACCGCCCGGCACGACCTGTCGCTCTCCAGTTGGGCGAGCGTGTCCCGCAGCGCTTCCTTGAGGTCGACGGTGAACGAGTTCATCGCCTCGGGGCGGTTCAGGGTCAGGGTGACGACCGCGTCAGTGCGGTCGACGAGCAGCGCGTCGGTCATACATCCGAGAATCCCACACGTCCACCACGAGTGGCCGATTGCAGGCAACGTTCCACGTGCCGGTCGGCGGCCGGGCGCAGCCGGGTGGCGTGCTTGTCGAAGAAGAGCGCGGCCTTCACCCCCGGCCAGCCCGTCGGCAGCAGCGCCGTGGGGAGCTGCGGGTCCTGGAAGAGGAACGAGCGCCACGCGTGGACCAGCCGGAACCGGGCGGCGTACGCCTCCTCGTCGGTGCTACGTGGAGTGACCGCCTTCATGACCGGGCGCAGCGTCTCGACGAAATCCTCGTACGACTGCCCGATCCGTTTCAGGTCCCAGGCCCGGCTCACGATGTCCGATCCTGACGTGTGGCTGGCGCTGAACCGTTCGTACCCGGCCTCGGCCTCGCTGAGCACCGCCTCGATCTCCTCTGACGCGCGAGGGGCGACCCATACCTGATCGCTGAGCGGTCCGTAGCCCAGATAGGTGAGACGCAGCGCGTCCTGCCGTGCCACCGGCTGGTGGAGCAGGATCATGTCGAAGCGGCCGTCCCATCCGCCGCGACCGGTCCGGTACACCCGGGCGGCGGCCTCGTCCAGCCGGCGGGCGGCCTTGGGGGTGAGCAGATATCCCGGTCCGGAGGCCAGGCGTAGCGGATGCAGCCATCCCTGTCGCACCATTCGCGACACAGCGGTACGGACCGCCGGAGCCGCGATGTCGAGCGGGGCCAGCAGCCTCACGAGGGCCGCGACCGGGGCTCGGGAACCGCGAGCGCGCAGGTAGTCGCCGTACAGGTCGAAGAGTGCGGACCGCGCCTGCATGACCGCACATTGTGACAGCCCGAAAGACGATATGCTAGACGCTGTCACATCCGCCCGGGCTGGGTTTGGGTTCGCCGGTGTTCATCAGGGAAAATGTTTGATCGGCACGGTGGGCTGCAACGCGTGAAGACGTGAAACAGCCTGAGCGGGCCGCCGGTCGGAAACGAGCACCGCGTCACGTGGGGCTGAGCACGTGACGAGGCTGCTGGCATTCCAGGAGCAAGTGGCTGTGGGGCAACCCACCGACCCTGACGTAGGTCTGAGGGGAGACAAGATGGCGGCGATGAAGCCGCGGACGGGCGATGGTCCGCTGGAGGTCACCAAGGAGGGTCGTGGCATCGTCATGCGCGTCCCGCTGGAAGGTGGTGGCCGTCTCGTCGTTGAGATGACTCCGGACGAGGCCAACGCGCTGGGTGACGCGTTGAAGTCGATCGCCGGCTGACGTTTCACGCGAGCCCGCCGGTACGGTACCGCCCGTACCGGCGGGCTTTCCACGTCTTACGGAAAGGTCATCCTCCCGTGTTCGACATCCGATTGACGGACGTGCCAGGCACGTCCACCCGGGTCGTCCCGGTCGGTCCCGAGCTGGACGACGAGATGTCCGCGCTGGTCACCGCGACCGAGGGCGCCGGTGCCCGGGGCCGGATCACGGTGTTCCCGCGCCCGCTGCGGAGCCCGGCCCGGGTGCTGCTCGCCGGGATCGGCGACGGCGCCGAGGCGGACTGGCGTGCCGCCGGCGCCGCCGCGATCCGGGAGACCGCGGACGACGAGGATCTCGAGATCCACCTGCCCGCCGGCACCACCGCCGAGGCGGTGCGCGGCCTGGCCGAGGGTCTGTGGCTGGGCGGGTACCGGTATCGCGACGCGCCCCGGCAACCCCGCACCCGCGAGGTGCGGATCCACGGCACGCCCCACGCGGAGAGCCTCACCCGGGCCCGGGTCGCGGCGCGGGCCGCCTGGCTCGCCCGGGACCTGACCAACACCCCGTCGTCGGTGAAGAACCCGGAGTGGCTCGCCGGCCAGGTCGTCGCCGAGGCCGCGACACGCCCGGGGCTGACCGTGACCGTGCGCGCCGGTGCGGAACTGGCCCGGTTCGGCGGCCTGCTGGCGGTCGGCGGCGGCTCGGTGTCACCGCCCCGCTTCGTCGAGATGTCCTGGAACCCGCCCGGCGCCACCACCCATGTGGTCCTGGTCGGCAAGGGCATCACGTTCGACACCGGCGGCATCTCGATCAAGCCGCGCGACGGCATGAAACTGATGAAGAAGGACATGGGCGGTGCGGCCGCGGTCATCGCCGCGACGCTCGGCGCCGCCGACCTGAATCTTCCGGTACGGGTGACCACACTGACCCCGCTGGCCGAGAACGCGGTGAGTGGCTCCGCCTTCCGCCCCGGTGACGTGATCACCCACTACGACGGCTCGACCAGTGAGAACACGAACTCCGACGCGGAGGGCCGGATCGTGCTGGCCGACGCGCTCGGCTACTCGGCCGACGTGCTGCACCCCGATCTGGTGATCAACCTGGCCACCCTGACCGGGGCCAACTCGGTCGCCCTCGGCAAGCGCACAGCCGCCCTGTTCAGTCCGGACGACGCGCTCGCCGCGGCGCTGGCCACAGCCGGCGCCGAGGCCGGCGAGCAGATGTGGCGGCTCCCGCTCTCCGACGACTACCTGGAGAACCTGCGCAGCGACATCGCCGACCGGGTCAGCGCGCCGGGCGGGCCGGGTTCGGTGATGGCCGCCCTGTTCCTGCGCGACTTCTTCGGTGACGTCCGCTGGGCCCACCTGGACATGTCCGCCCCGAGCTGGGCCGAGGAGCACGACCTGGAGCTGACCAAGGGCGCCACCGGCTGGGGCGCCCGGACGTTGCTCAACTATCTGTCAGCGCTTGACGGCGGTCAGCAGGCCGGCGCCTGACGAGATCACCGCGGGGATCCAGTCCTCGGACTCACGGATCGCCTTCACCGTCGCCCGGACGGTGAGGGTGTCCACGTCACGGGCGGCCGGGTCGCTGATCCGGCCGTTGGCGTGCGCCCCGTTCACGATCAGCACCCCGCCCGGCCGGAGCAGGCGCAGGGCGGCCTCGGTGCAGGCGGCGAACTCGGTGGTGTCGGCGTCCACGAAGATCAGGTCGTAGGCGCCGTCGGAGAGCCGGGGCAGCACGTTCAGGGCACGGCCGCTGATGATCCGGGTACGCGAGGGCGCATACCCCGCCTCCTGGAAGATCCGCCGGGCGATCCGCTGGTGCTCGTGCTCGACGTCGATGGTGGTGAGGACCCCGTCCGGGCGCATGCCGCGCAGCAGCCAGATGCCGCTCACGCCGGTGCCGGTGCCGATCTCGACGACGGCCTTGGCGCGCCCGGCGGCGGCCAGCAGGCTCAGCACGGAGCCGGCCCCCGGGGAGACACAGGGCAGGCCGAGCTCGTGCGCGAGAGCACGCGCGGTCTGCAGGACCGGGTCCTCGGTGGCGAAGGTCTCGGCGAACGGCATTGACTGAGCCGCCGGCTGACCGAATGAACGAGCAGGACCGATGATGACGACCTCCGTACGGGCAATGGATGCCCGCGGCGGAACCGCGCACATCGGATAAGAGAGTAGAGCGATGTTCTCCGGTGATGCACCGCGCCGTCGATGGATAAACAACCCACCTCGGCGCAGGTGCCGACCCGTGGCAAGGTGTGAACCGGTGAATCCGTGTCATCCTGGATGCGCGGAGCCGGGCTAGCGGAGTGGAGGCACCGACGTGACCGACGGCTGGAACTGGAGCCGGCCACCGACGTCCTCTGCGCACCCGGCGCCCGGCGAGCCGCAGCAGCCGTCGCCCTGGTGGTCGGGTGGACAGGCCGATCCGTGGCGTGACCCGTACGCTCCGTCGGCGGTGCTTCTGCCGCCCCCGCCGCCAGGCGGCGGCCCCCCGCTGGAGAGCCCGCCCAACCCCGACGAGCCACGTCGCCCGTTCGGCCCGATTCTGGTGATGTGCCTGGTCACCGCCCTGCTTGCGGGCGGTGTGGGCGGCACGCTCGGCTTTCTCTTCGCGGTCAAGGGCGGTTACGTCCAGGGCGGTCACACCGATCTCGGCGCGTCCGGGCAGAGCGTCCCGGAGTCGGCCCAGCGGGCCCCCGAGTCGAACGGCGGAGTGGTCGAGCGGGTCCAGCCGAGCGTCGTCACGGTCCGGGTCAGCGGGGCGATCGGGTCCGGCTTCGTGGTCTCCACCGAGGGCTACGTGATCACCAACGACCACGTGGTCGAGGGCGCCGACGACACCATGTCGGTCTCTTTCCACGACGGTTCCACGGCCGCCGCCACGCTCGTCGGGCGTGACCCGGAGTCCGACGTCGCAGTGATCAAAGTCGCAAAAGAGGGCCTCATCCCGGTGGCGCTCGGAAACTCCGACGAGATCGCGGTCGGTGACCCGGTGCTCGCTTTCGGTTCACCGCTGGCGCTGGTGAACACCGTGACCCAGGGCATCGTGAGCGCCCTGGACCGGACCATTCAGGCCGGCGAGGAGTCCGGCACCCGGCGCTACTACGCGGCCATCCAGACCGACGCCGCGGTCAACCAGGGCAACTCGGGTGGCCCGCTGGTCGACGGCGCGGGCCGGGTCATCGGCGTCAACTCGGTGATCCGCTCGGTGGGCGGCACCACCGCCGAGGCGGGCAACATCGGTCTCGCCTTCGCCATCCCGATCAACCAGGCCAAGCGGATCGCCGAGGACATCATCGACACCGGCAAGGCCCGGCGCACCGTGATCGGCGCCGAGGTGATGACCGGGGAGTCCGCGGTCGGCGCCCGCCTCCAGTCGGTCCAGCCGGCCGGTCCCGCCGCCGGAGCCGGTCTGAAAGCCGGTGACGTGATCACCAAGCTCGACGGGCACCCGTTGGAGGACGGTGTCGGCCTGATCGCCATGGTGCGGAAATACGCTCCGGGCTCGGTCGTCGCCGTCGAGTACCGGCGTGGCAGCAAGATCACGTCGACGTCGGTGACCCTCGCCGCGGACACCAACTGAGGGGTCCGGGCGGGCTGCGTTCACACAGGGAGCGTGCGTAGTCTTGGCGCGGGAAAGCCTGGGAGGCCGGACGTGTTCGAGAATCTGAACTGGTGGGAGATCGGCGCACTGCTCATGCTCGCGCTGCTGATCTTCGGTGAGCGTCTGCCCAAGGTGCTCGGCGACGGGCTGAAGATGCTTCGCGGGCTGCGCAACATGGCTCAGGGGGCGACCGCCGACCTGAGCCGGGAGCTCGGCACCGACATCCAGCTGGAAGACCTGCACCCGAAGGCGTTCATCCGGAAGCACCTGCTCAGCGAGGAGGACGAGCAGGCGCTGCGCAAGCCCCTGCAGAACCTCTTCGACGACGTGAAGCAGGACCTCAACGGGGTCAAGTCCGAGCTGAACGACGTCGCGTCGGCCGTCGACATCCGCAAAGGCAGCGCGCCGGCCGAGAAAGCCGCTGAGGCTCCCCGACCGGCGCAGCGTTACGACCTCGACGCCACCTAGGGTTTACGGGCGTTGACCATCAGGCCCAGCGGCTTGCCGACCAGGGACTCCCGCCGGACCGCCAGCTTGTCGGCGACACCGTCGAGGGCCTTGGCGGCCGGGGCCTCCGGGTCGGCCAGCACGATCGGGGTGCCGCCGTCGCCGGCCTCACGCACCCGGGTGTCCAGCGGGACCTGACCCAGCAACGGGACCCGGGCACCGATCGTCTTGGACAGCGAGTCGGCCACCGTCTCACCGCCGCCCGCGCCGAAGACCTCCATGCGCGAACCGTCCGGCAGCTCCAGCCACGACATGTTCTCCACCACACCGACCAGGCGCTGATGGGTCTGCAGGGCGATCGCGCCGGCCCGCTCGGCCACCTCGGCCGCGGCCATCTGCGGGGTGGTGACGACCAGGATCTCCGCGTTCGGCAGGAGCTGGGCCAGCGAGATGGCCACGTCACCGGTGCCCGGCGGCAGGTCGAGCAGCAGCACGTCCAGGTCGCCCCAGTAGACGTCGGCGAGGAACTGCTGGAGCGCCCGGTGCAGCATCGGGCCACGCCAGACCACCGCGGCATTGCCTGCGGTGAACATGCCGATCGAGATCACCTTCACGCCGTGCGACTGCGGCGGCATGATCATTTCCTCGACGCGGGTCGGCTTGCCCTCGACACCGAGCATCCGCGGCACCGAGTGGCCGTAGATGTCCGCGTCGATCACGCCGACCGACAGGCCCCGCTTGGCGAGCGCCGCGGCCAGGTTCACGGTGACGCTCGACTTGCCGACGCCGCCCTTGCCGCTGGCCACCGCATACACCCTGGTCCGAGAACCGGGCTGGGCGAAGGGGATGACCGGCTCGGCGGACGCGCCGCCGCCCCGCAGGGTGGTTTGCAGCGCCTTGCGCTGTTCCTCGGTCATCACGCCGAAGTTGATCTCGACCCGGTCGATGCCGGGGATCTTCGTGACGGCGGCGGTGATGTCGTTGTTCAGCTTGTCCCGCAGCGGGCAGCCGGCGACGGTGAGCAGCAGATCGACCTTGACCAGGCCGTCGCTCACGGTGAAGCCCGAGACCATGCCGAGGTCGGTGATCGGGCGGCGGATCTCGGGGTCGTCCACGGTCGCCAGAGCGGCCTGGATGGCGTCCTCGAGCGTGGATGCAGGAGCGGACATGCAGCCCATGCTACGTCGAGGTCAGGTGTGGTCCTCTTCCCAGTCCATACGCGCCCGCTTCTCCCGCCTTAACGCCGCTTCATCCAGCTCGTCGGCCATCCGGGACAGCTCGGAACGGAGGAAATCCCTGGTCGCGACCTCACCGAGGGCGATCCGCAGCGCGGCGATCTCGCGGGCCAGGAACTCGGTGTCGGCCTTCTGCATCGCGGCGCGACGTCGATCCTCTTCCATGATCAGCCGGTCGCGGTCGGCCTGCCGGTTCTGCGCCAGCAGGATCAGCGGCGCGGCGTACGACGCCTGCAACGACAGGACCAGTGTGAGGAACGTGAACGTGTACGGGTCGAACCGCAACTTCTCCGGCGCGAGCGTGTTCCACGCGAACCAGGCGGCGATCACCACCGTCATGTAGACGATGAACTTCGCCGTCCCCATGTACCGCGCGATGCTCTCCGACCAGCGGCCGAACGCCTCCGGATCGAATTTCGGCAACTGCACCCGACCCGGCTCGCGTGGCTGGTCGAGCCGGTCCCTGCGCTCGCTCACGCCGCCCCCTCGTCGTGGGCGTCCCGGTCACGCCAGTCCCGGGGCAGCGAATGGTCCAGCACGTCGTCGACGGTGACCGCACCCAGCAGCCGGTTCGTCGAGTCGACCACGGGCATCGCCACCAGGTCGTACGTTGCCATCCGCCGGGTGATCTCGAGCAGCCCGGTCTCGGTCCGCAGCGGCTCGATCCCGCTGTCCACCAGCCCGCCCACGATCGACGCCGGCGGCTCCCGCAGCAGCCGTTGGAAATGCACCATGCCCAGGTACTTACCCGTCGGCGTGGCAGCCGGCGCACGGGCCACGAAAACCTGCGCGGCGACCACGGGTGACAGTTCCGGGTTGCGGATCCGGGCCAGCGCCTCGGCGACCGTGGTGTCCGGGGTGAGGATCACCGGCTCCGAGGTCATCACACTGCCCGCGGTGCCCGGCCGGTAACTCATCAGCTGCCGCACCGGGGCCGCCTCGTCCGGCTCCATCAGGTCCAGCAGCACCGTCTGCTCCGTCTGCGGCAACTCGGCCAGCAGGTCGGCGGCGTCGTCCGGGTCCATCCGCTCCAGCACGTCCGCGGCGCGCTCCCGGTCCAGGCCGACCAGGATCTCCACCTGGTCGTGCTCGGGCAGCTCCTCCAGCACGTCGGCGAGCCGCCTGTCGTCGAGGGCGGCGGCCACCTCGTTGCGCCGGGCGTCGGGCAGATCCTGGAGCGCGTTCGCCATGTCGGCCGGGCGCATCTGGTCGAGCAGCGCGATCAGGTTCGCGGTGCCCTGCGTGTCGGTGGGCCCGATCAGGCCGCGTACCCGATCGAACTCGGCCTGATAGACGTGCCCCCGCCGGGCCAGCCGGCTGTGCTCCCGGACCGCCACCCGCGTGATGATCCACTCGGTGTTCCGGTTCAGCTCCATGCCGATGTCCAGCACCGTACCGGCGTGATCCGCTCCGTCGCCGTGCTCCGCCACCACCGTCACCCGCCGGTCCAGCAGGTCCTCCAGCACCAGCAGCTCGTTCGGCCGCTTCTCGAACCGCCGCAGGTTCAGCGAACCGGTGCCGAGCACGACCGCCTCCGCGTCCATGCTGGTGACCCGCCCGATCGGCAGGAAGATCCGGCGGCGCAGGTTCATCTCGGCGACCAGCCCGACGACCTGCGGCGGGCGGTTGGTGGTACGCAGCCGGACGACGGCGTCACGAACCCGCCCGACACGGTCGCCGTTCGGGTCGAACACCGGAAGACCGGCGAGGCGAGCCAGGTAAACCCTCGTCCCCATGGTCACGACCCCAGATTAGGTTAGGGTCCGGACATGTCCACCGTGGCGTACGAGATCGTCGACGTGTTCACGGATCGGCCGTTCGCCGGCAATCCGCTGGCTGTGGTGTTCGGCGCGGCCGATCTGGCCACGGTTCAGATGCAGGCGCTGGCACGCGAGTTCAACCTTTCGGAGACGGTGTTCCTGCTCCCGCCGGTGACCGCCGGGGCCACCCACCGGGTCCGGATCTTCACGCCGACCATCGAGTTGCCGTTCGCCGGGCACCCCAGCGTCGGGTCGGCGGTCACCGCGATGCGCCGCGGCCTCCTCCAGCCCGGCGAGGTGGTCCAGGAGTGCGGCGCCGGTCTGCTGCCGATCACCGTGACCGCGGCGGGCTCGGCCACCCTCACCGGGGCCACCCCGACACTCGGCGATCCACTCGACCCGGGGCCGCTGCTCTCGGCGGCGGGCCTGACGGCCGCCGACCTCGACGGGGCTGCTGCCCCACGTACCGCAGGCTGTGGTCTTGATTGGGTCTTTCTTCCGGTACGCCGGGAGGCGCTCGCCCGGGTCCGCGTCAACCCGCGGGCCGCCGAAGAGGCGGGCTGTGCCGATCTGAGCGTGTTCGCGTGGTCCGGTGGCGAGGCCCACGCCCGGGTCTTCTCCTCCACCTGGACCGTCGACGAGGACCCGGCCACCGGATCAGCCGCCCTGGCCCTGGGGGTCTGGCTGGTCGCCGCCGGCCTGCTCCCGCCCGACGGCACCTCGGCCTACCGGATCCACCAGGGCGTGGAGATGAAACGCCCGTCCCGCCTCGACTGCACGGTCACCGCCTCGGCCGGCGCCGCGATCTCGACGACGGTCACCGGCCACGTCCACCCGGTGGCCAAGGGCGAGATGGCAGTCCCCCCATTCATCGGCTGACCCCGAGCCCCGGCTGGGGTCAGCGCTTGGTGACCCGGTGGAGACGGAACGGGCGGCGGGTCTCGACCCGGGCCGGTGTCTCCCGCGGCGGTGCGGCCTGCGAATCAGCCGGCAGCTCCGCGGAACCGGCCGCGGCCTCGGCCACCGGGGTCAGCCGGACCAGCGCGCAGCTGTCGGCCACCCAGCGGGCGACCAGATCGTCGGCGGTGCCGCTGGCGTTGAGACGCTTGCCGGCGAGCTGGGGTGCGATCTCGGTCCACTCCTCGGAGCCCGGGACCAGGCGCGTCACCGTAGCCTCGGACTGCACGATCAGGCCGCCGTGATCGCCGCGCAGCCGGACCGTGGCCCGCTCCGCCTCGGCCAGACCCGGCGCGAACTGCTCACCCGGCCCACTCACCACGACCAGCGAGGTCTCGACCGGCATGCACCAGAGCGCATAGGCCGGCCCGTCCCCGACGGAGATCCAGGCGATGGCCGCCTTCTTGATCGCCTCGTCCAGCACCCCAGAGCTCACCGCGCCATCCTCCCACGAACCCGGCCCGCACTCGGCGCACCAGACCCGCCGGGGCCACGCAGCCCGCCCGGCGGGCGCGCTGGATGCGGGAGGGGGCAGCCGCGTCGCGGGGTGGCCCGGGTGCGCCATGGCTGCGGTCGGGGGCCGATGGCCGTACCGAATCCGGTCATAGCAGGGCGGGAACCGGGTCCAGGAGGGCCAGGACCTCGGTGAGGGAACGCACCGTCCGCCCCGCGAAGTTGGTGTCGGCGTCGAAGACGAGGTGGTTGGCGAGATCAGGAGCGGTCAGCCGGACCGGGGTCATGCCGACCGCGGCGGCCCCGGTGAGTTCGTGGCTGCCGCCGTCGCCGACGTAGAGGCAGTCCTCCGGTTCGACGTCGAGGCGGGCGCACGCGGCCAGGTAGATCTCCGGGTCCGGTTTGCAGACACCCAGCTCGACCGAGTAGATCTGAGCGTCCAGCAGCGGGGCCACGGGGAGACCGGGCAGGAAGGCGGGAAGCTCGTGGGTGCAGTCACTGATGAGCGCGGTGCGCACGCCACGGCTTCGGATGGCGGTCAGGGCGCTGACCGCTTCCGGTCGCAGTTGTGTGTCGGCGCGGAGGGCGTCGACGCGGGCGGGCATCGCGGCGCGGATGGCGCCGGGGCGCGGTCGTCCGCCGGCCTGTTCGATGACCCAGCGCAGGGTGGCCTCCGCGGAGCCGTATCGGCCGCAGGCACGGGCCCGGAAGGTGCGGTCGAGGACGCCGGTGACGGCCTCAGGATCGGCGCCGAGGGACCTGGCGATCGCCGCGTGCTGGGGGCCACGCTGGACAGATCGGGTCAAAGTGCCGAAAAAGTCAAACACGACCGCACGGTACGCGGGCATGTAAATCGTCCTCCAGGACATCGAGGGATGGAAACGGGCGGTAAGCCGTCGGTGACTGTAGCGAGTCCATCACTGTCAGCCAATAGACAGTTACCAAGTGCACTGGTCGGCTCCGCAAGAAGCGATGGCCGGGGATGAATGTGCGCTCATCGGCTCAAGTGGCCGCACCGACCGCGATCGCGTTGACTGTCGCCGTGCTCGCGGTCTCGTCGTCGGCGCCGCTCATCGCGTTCGCGGCCGCCCCGGCGCTGGCGATCGCGTTCTGGCGCAACAGCCTCGCCAGCCTGGTGCTCACCCCGATCGCGCTCGGCCCGCGCCGGGCCGAGGTGAGCCGGGCGGCCCGCGGCCCGGCCGGGCTGTTCTGCGTGCTGGCCGGCATCGCGCTGGCCGCACACTTCGCCACCTGGATGCCGAGCGTGCAGCTGGGTTCGGTGGCCACCGCGACGGCGCTGGTCGCGACCCAGCCGGTGTGGCAGGGCCTGATCGCGGCCGTGCAGGGGCGGCGCCCGTCGACGGCCGGCTGGCTGGGCATCGGGCTGGCCGTGGCCGGCGCGGCCTGGGCCACCGGAGTCGACCTCGGAGTGTCCTCGCAGGCCGTCCTGGCCGACGTGCTGGCGCTGCTCGGGGCCCTCGCCGCGGCGGTGTACACGGCGCTCGGCGAGCGGGCCCGCACCGAGCTGAGCACCACCACGTACACCTGGATCTGCTACGGCACGTGCGCCGTCCTGCTGCTCGGGGTCTGCCTGGCCTTCGGCGTGGAGCTGACCGGCTACGACGGCCGAACCTGGGCGGCGATCCTGGCGCTGGTCGCCGGCGCGCAGCTGCTCGGGCACTCGATGTTCAACTACGCGCTCCAGCGCACCTCGGCGACGACGGTCAGCGTGCTGATCCTGCTGGAGGTGCCGGGTGCGGCGTTTCTCGCCTGGTGGTGGCTGGGCCAGACGCCGCGCGCCGAGTCGCTGCCCGGATTGTTCCTTCTGGTGGCCGGGGTCGCGGTGTTCATTCTCGGACAAGCCTCTTTCAAGCTAATTCGCCGCTGAGGCTCCCGATCCGCCCCGCCGATGACGGAACGTCGGCAGTTGCTGCTCGTTGTCCCGGGCGGGTATTGAAGGGGGATGCCATGCATCGCGAACGAGTGGTCCGGCTGCTGCTCGCCGGAGCGCTCGTCATGACCGCGCCCGGCTGCGCCACCGGCGACGACGCCGACCCGTCGCAGCCGGCCGGCCCGACCGGCGGCTGGCGCACTGCGGGCTGCGAGTTCAATCACCCGCCGCACTTCACGACGCTCGGCACCCGGCGGCTGCCGGCGACGCCGCCGCGGCTCACCGCCGCGATGGAACGGATCGACCGTGGCGGGCGTGAGCGGTTCGCCGACAGCTTCGCGGGCCTCGAGGTCGATCAGGCTGGGGTACGGGCAATCGTGTACCGGGTTCCCTCAGCGGCCTTCGACACCTTCATCAGGAACAGCGCAGAGGACAACTGCGTGGTGGTCCGGGACGCCGCGCACGCCGTGACGGAACTCACCGAGTGGCACGACCGGGTGGTGGCCGACCTGCCCTACTGGTCGGCACAGGGCATTCACATCACCACGGTGGGTAGTCGCCACGATGGGGCGGGTGTCGAGATCGGCACCCTCGATCTGGAGGCGACGCGCCGGGAATTCCGCGCCCGATACGGTGAGGAAGCGCCGTTGGTGCTGGTCGAGGAGGGTCCGGTCCGCCCGCTCAGCACCGGTCGGTGACCCCTTCGGCGTCTTCTCCAGCGGTGTCGGATTGCGGTCGCCGGGAACGCCACAGTGACACGATGTTTGCCCCGGCTTGCCGGAGCAGGCAGGATCGCCGCATGGTCTTCGACGCCCGTTCCACCGGGGGCAGCCCGTCCCGGCGTGACACCACACGTCCCGCCGACGGCCGACCACCCAACTCCGGATCGCCCGGCAACGACGCGGATCGCCCGTCCGGCTCCGACATGCAGGACCTGGTCGAGGCCGAACTGGTCGAGGTCTCCGGCGACGCACCCGTCACGCTCCGCCTGGACGGCAAGGTCGCCCTGGTCACCGGCGCCGGCAGCCCCGACGGGATCGGCTATGCGACGGCCCGCCGCCTGCGTGATCTCGGCGCCCGGGTGGCGATCGTCTCCACCACCCGCCGCATCCACGACCGCGCCTCCGAGCTCGGCGTGACCGGCTTCGTGGCCGATCTCACCGACGAGTCCGAGGTCGGCGCCCTCGCCGACGCCATCTCCGACCAGCTCGGCGACGTCGAGGTGCTGGTCAACAACGCCGGCCTCGCCAGCCGGGCCAGCCCCGAGGTGCTCCGGCCGGTCGCCCAGCTCACCTACGACGAGTGGAAATCGGAGATCGACCGCAACCTGAGCACCGCGTTCCTGTGCAGCCGCGCGTTCTGCGGCGGCATGTCGGAGCGTGGCTGGGGCCGGATCGTGAACCTCGCCGCCACCGCCGGCCCGGTGAACGCGCTGCCCACCGAGGCGGCCTACGCGGCGGCCAAGGCGGGTGTGGTCGGTCTCACCCGGGCGCTGGCGATGGAGCTGGTCGCCGACGGCATCAACGTCAATTGTGTGGCGCCCGGCACGATCTACACGGCCGCGTCCACGGTCACCGAGATCAAGCAGGGTCTCGGCACACCCATCGGCCGGCCCGGGACACCCGACGAGGTGGCCGCCGCGGTGGCGTTCCTCTGCTCGCCGGCCTCGTCGTACATCACCGGGCAGATGCTCGTCGTCGACGGTGGCAACAGCGTTCGTGAGGCCCAGTTCCGCTGATCGGCGGATCGCCAGGGGACCGGTGCAGGCCGGCCCCCTGGCGCCTCAGAACGTGGCGGAGCCGTCGGCGCCCTGGGCGATCGCCCAGATGATCACCACGGCGTAGAAGATGCCCACGACCAGGGCGATGATCGTCAGGATGTAGCCGACCCACAGCCCGGCCGTGGCCAGCCCCTCACCGGCCTCGTGGGTCTGCCTGATCTGCTTCTTCGCGATGTGCCCCAGAACGATGCCGACCGGGGCGCTGATGCAGGTCAGGACACCGGCGATCGAGCACACGAGGGATGCGATGGCCAGCGCGTTGGTGTTCTGCACCGGCCCGTACGGCGAGTACGGCGCCCCGTAGCCGGGCGGCCCGAACGGCGACTTGTCCGGCGGCGGTCCGTAGGCCGGGCCACCGTACGGCGGGGGCGGCGGCGGGAACCCGGATCCGCTGGACGGCGGCGGGTAGCCGGATCCGCTGGACGGCGGCGGGTAGCCGGATCCGCTGGACGGCGGCGGGTACCCGAATCCACTGGGCGGCCCCGGATACGGCGTCGTCGGATCGGGCGGCGGCTGATACGGATCCGCCGGCCGGTAGGGGTCCGGAGACGGCTGATACGGATCCGGTGGATAGGTCATCGAACGTCCTCCTCGAGTCCTCGCACCGTACAGCGGGTGAAGGACTCAGACAGCCTACGAGCGCATGTCACCTGGGATTTCGTCTCCGGACAACCGGGTGAGCCGGCCCACCGCACGCTCCACCGCGAGGCATCGATCCTCGACGTAGTCGAGCCCGGCCGCCACGGCGATCCGGCGTGCTTCGGCCGACACGATGCCGCTCTGCAACCACACCGCGGGCGCCTTGATCGCGACGGCCTGCCGCACCACATCCACCGCGTCACGGGCCGGCCGGAAGACGTTCACCAGGTCGACGGGCTCGTCCAGGTCGGCCAGCGTGGGCACGGCGGGAATGCCGAAGATCTCGTCGACGAACGGGTTGACCGGCCGGATCCGCCACCCGTGCCGCAGGATCTGCAACGGCACGGTGTGCGCGGGTTTGAACGGGTCACGGGACGCTCCGACCACCGCGATGACCTTCGCCTCGGCCAGGATCTGTTGAGCACTCCGCATACATCGACTCTATGCCGCGCCTGATCGGCGACTCTCGCCGCCGACCCGGCCCCGTTCGCGCCCGGCCTGACTCGGGCGCGGCCCTGTTCGCGCCCGGCCTGACTCGCGCCCGGCCTGACTCGGGCCCGGCCTGACTCGCGCCCGGCCTGACTCGGGCCCGGCTTTGTTTGCGCCCGGCCCCACCCCGGCGTCGGCCCCCTCGGCCCTGCTCCCCCCTCAGAGCAGGGTCAACTGGTCGGCGGGGGCCGGCGCCGGGGTGGGCATCTGCCGGGCGGTGGCCGGAGACGGGTTGTGCAGGCCGTGCCGGCGGGCCGCCATCCGCACCCGGGCGCCGATCTCCTCCTGGTAGGCCCGGGGCAGGTAGGAGCCGTTGCCGAACAGCTCCCGATAACGCGGCCGCAACTCCGGGTGCTCCCGGCCGATCCACGACGCATACCACTCGCGGGCGCCCGGCCGCAGGTGCAGCGGGATCGGCGTGACCCCGGTGGCGCCGGCCGCCGCGATCTCCGCCACCGTCCCGTCGATCGACTCCTCGGTGTCGGTGAGGCCGGGCAGGATCGGGGCGAGCAGCACACCGACCTGCAAACCGGCGTCGGTGAGCCGGCGGACCGCCTCCAGACGGCGGCGTGGGCTGGGCGTGCCTGGCTCGACCGAGCGCCAGATCGACTCGTCGACGAAGCCGACCGAGAAGGCCAGCCCGACCCGGGTCACCTCGGCGGCCTGCCGGAGCAGGTCGAGGTCACGCAGGATCAGGGTGCCCTTGGTGAGGATCGAGAACGGGTTGGCGTGGTCGCGCAGCGCCGCCAGGATCTCCGGCATCAACCGGTACCGGCCTTCGGCACGCTGGTAGACGTCCACATTCGTACCCATGGCGATCGGCGCGCCGGACCAGCGGGGATTGCCCAGCTCGCGGCGGATGAGTTCGCCCGCGTTCACCTTCACCACCACGCGGGTGTCGAAGTCGTGCCCGGAATCCATGTCGAGGTAGGTGTGCGTGTTGCGGGCGAAGCAGTTGTGGCTGACCACCCCGTCGGCGATGAAGTCGCCGGTGCCGGTCGAGATGTCGAACAGCGGCAGGGTCAGGCCGAGATCCTCGATGTCGACCACGGCGAGCCGCCGCTCCCGGCGCACCCCGACCCCGGAGGCGTCCAGCGCGCTCATCGAGGCCCCGGTCAGGTGCCGGAAGCGCAGCGCGGCCTCCAGGTGCCGCTCGGTCTCCACCCGGCCGACCATGCCCGGCCGCAGCGGACCCGGGCCCCGGGCGGCCAGCCCGAGATGGGTCAGCGCCTCCGCGATCCGCCGCAGGTAGGCCGCGTCGCCGCAGGCGAAGGTGACGGCGAGCCGGTCGGCCCGGCCCACCGCGCCGAACGCGCCGGCCAGAAAGCCCCGGAACCAGTCGCCGGTGGGCACCTCGGGCCAGCGCACCGCCTCGGTCAGCGAGACGTCGTCGAGGTAACCGTCGGCCCGGACCCAGGCGTCGCTCTCCACCGCCGTCCCGCCGTCGGCGGCGTCCCCCCGGACCAGGCCGCAGACGAACCCGGACTGATAGTCGGGCGACTCCTTGGGCGGGTCGGCGAACCGGCCCACCCCGAACATCAGGTCACCGATCGCCAGGGCCGGCAGGTGCGGCTCGGCCGGGCTGACGTGCCGCCAGCCCCGGTCGGTCAGGAACCTGTGGTCGCCGCTGCCGACCAGCCGGGTGCCGTCGGCCAGCGTGACCCGGAAGGCGGGCTTGCTGGTCTCCCAGTGGTCGAGCACGGTGGTCGGCACGCAACGGCGGTGGGCCCCGGCGCCCATGGTGCCCATCACCGCGTCGCCGGGGCGGATCTGCGCCAGTGGCCGCGTGGAGCCGTCGGCGAGCAGGACCGGCGTGTCCCCGGCCAGGCAGTAGGTGCAGGCGTGGGAACAGCCGCGATAGGGGTTGACGGTCCACTCGAACGGCACCCGCGACTGCCCTGGCACCCGGTTGATCAGGGATTTCGCGCGCACCTCGTAGAAGGTCATGCCCGCGAACCCGGGTGTGTCGAAGGTGCGGACTGTCGCGCCGGGCAACGCCAGCGGCAGGGGTGGGGCCGCCGGCGCCGCCCTGTCCAGGAGCGTGGCGTCACCGGGCCGAGCCGACAGATTGGACCATCGCATGGCGAGTATTCGAACACATGTTCTAGGTCGTGTCCATGACCTTCCTCGAACAGGTGTACACACCGGAGCGTACGCCGAAAGGCCCGCGGATCGAATGATCCACGGGCCTTTGCGTTGTGTATCGGGTCAGCTACGGCCGGCTGCCGCCGCCTCTTCCTTGGCCGGCTCCTCAGCGGCCGCGGGGGCCTTCTCCGGCTCGGCGGCCTCGGCGGTCTCGCCGTGCGCGGCCTTGCGGTGTGCGGCCATCTGCTCGCGCACCTCGTCCATGTCGAGCTCCTGAACCTTCTCGATCAGGCTCTCGAGCGAGGACTCGGGGAGTGCGCCGGGCTGGGCGAAGACCACCACGCCGTCGCGGATCGCCATGATCGTCGGGATCGAGCGGATGTCGAACTTGGCGGCGAGCAACTGCTCGGCCTCGGTGTCGACCTTGCCGAAGGTGATCTCCGGGTGCTTCTCCGAGGAGCGCTCGTAGGTCGGTGCGAAGCGGACGCAGGGCCCGCACCAGCTGGCCCAGAAGTCGACCAGGACGATGCCGTCCTTGTCGGTGACCTCGTCGAAGTTCGCTGTGGTCAGCGTAACCGTCGCCATGATGCCTCCGTCTGCGGGAATCGCTTTCGTCGGGTGAAACTCCGGGTACCCATCAGTCATTCCCGTGCTGAGCGCCGCGACACGTGGCGTGCGGCACGTTCCGGGTTTCACACCCGCAAACGACACGGGCGCCTCATCGTAACGGATAGTAGGCGCTTGGTGTCTGGTTGCTGACACGATCGAGTCGGCGCTTCGATCATTGATCGTATGATCTAGGCGATATGCCCAGGCTACGTGGCGCCAATGGGAGCGATCCCGCGTGTGCGCCGAAATAGTTAACTAACCTAAATGTGAGCTGCCTCACAAACGAAAGTCCTTCACATGGATACGGACGGTGAGGCAAACTCTTTCCCAACAGAGCGTGGGCGGCGGGTGCCGGGGAGGGCCCCGCCGCTCATTGCGTCTCCTGTCGGATCTCTCCGACATTCCCGCTCGTCCATGCGGATTTCGCTGCCGCCGTGATCACCTGCCGGTGGCCTTCGGCCGAATCGGTAGCCTAACGCCCCATGACCACGAGCGAGGACCAATCCACCGAGGTCGGCGTGGGCCCGTGGTCGGGTGAGCGGCCGGCCGGCGACCACTGGGATCCCGAGTTGCTGGAGCTGGGCGACCGGCGCAACGTGGTGGACCGATACCGCTACTGGACGCGTGAGGCCGTGGTCGCCGATCTCGACACCCGCCGGCACGGGTTCCATGTCGCGATCGAGAACTGGCAGCACGACTTCAACATCGGCACCGTGGTGCGCAACGCCAACGCCTTCCTCGCCGCCGAGGTGCACATCGTCGGCCAGCGCCGGTGGAACCGCCGGGGCGCCATGGTCACCGACCGGTACCAGCACGTGCGGCACCACCCGGCGATCGAGGACTTCGTGACCTGGGCGGCCGCCGAGGATCTGCCGATCATCGGGATCGACAACCTCCCGGGCTCGCGCCCGATGGAGACGACGACGCTGCCGCGTCGGTGCGTGCTGCTCTTCGGCCAGGAGGGCCCGGGTCTGTCCGAGCCGGCCCGGCAGGCGTGCGACCAGCTCTTCTCGATCGCCCAGTACGGCTCCACCCGCTCGATCAACGCCGGGGTGGCCAGCGGGATCGCCATGCACGCCTGGATCCGGGCGCACGCCGGGCCGCCGCCGGAGTGACCTGGATCGGCCCGTCTTCGGCCGATTCGCTTGACGCCGCGCCGCCCGACCAGCACGGTATGGAGTGTGGGTGTCACGGTGAGTTGCCCTAGGTGCGCTGCTCAGGTCCGGAAGCCGGATCTGATGCACAGCAGCTGGCGATGCGACAACTGTGGCGACGTTCCGCCGTTCCACGTGGCCGAGCACATCAGCGCGGAGATAGTCGGAACGGTGCTGCGGGAGTCGGCGTCGAGCGCGGAGCGGATGCCGCTCTGGTGTCCCTGGCCGCTGCCGTCCGGGTGGATGGTCACCGGGGCCGGCTGGTCGGGGGACGACCGGTTCGGGGTACGCGCCACGGTCCTCGCCTGTAGTGGTCCGGAGCCGCTCGGCGGCGGGCCCGCGGACCTGATCCTGATCGCCGAGCAACCGGGCGTCGGGCTGGGCACGCGGTTCGCCGGCATACCCGGGCTGGACCCCGGGCACCTGCTCTCCGAGGCGCTCGCCGACCGTGGTTCCCATGCCGGTCCACATGCGAAGATCAAGGCGGCGGGGCACCCCACTCCACTGTGGTGTGTCAAGTCGCCGGAGGATCGCAGCGCCTACGTGAGTGAGGCAAAAGGAATGTGGCTCTATGCGGTAGCGTGGCCCGCGAGCGCGGGCTATCTTCTCGCGGAGCACGTCGTCCTGCACGATCTCTCCGAGGGTGTGCCGCCCGAGCTTGTGTTCGGGGCGCCGTCGCCCTACCTGCACGGTCGTGTCTGATCACTTAGGCGTGACCGGCCCCGATGACAATCGACTTTCTGGCCACTTTGTTCACACGAAGCGACGAAGCTGATACCGTCGGTATTGCCGCGGCGCTGAGCGTTTAACCCGCACCGGAGGAGAAGGCCCCCATGGTCAAGAAGGTCCTCACCTGGCTTGGTATTGCATTCTTGATCTTCTTCATCGCCTTCAACCCGACTGCCGCGGCGTCGGTGTTCGAGTCACTCGGAGGCACGATCGCCGACATCGCCGAGGGCTTCGGCACGTTCTTCACCGACCTCGTCGCATAGCATCTCTACATGGATCCTGGTGAGCCGCGCGACCCGCGAGGTGAGGGCGCACGCCGCCCTCAGGACGACGACGACAGCTACGGGTGGCGTGACCCCTCGCTGGACGACGATCCTGATTACCCGGACGGCGAGCCCTATGGGGACGAAGCGGCGTACGGGCGGCGGCGTCGAGCCGACGACACCTTCGACGAGACCGACGAGTACGAGGCGCCCAGCTTCACCGCGGAAGAGCTCGAGGGGCTCGACCGCGGCGGTGGCCCGCGCCGGTTCCTCCCCCTGGAGGACGAGCCGACCACACTGGTCGCCCGCTACCTGTTCCCCACCGAGCGCTACCGCGGCGAGTGGAAACGGCACTGGATCCACCTGGCCAAGCCGGTGGGCATCGGCGCCGCAGCCACGCTCCTCCTCGGCTACCTAGCCGGCTTCCTGACCAAGCAGAACATCAACGGCCTGGTCACCGTCGCCGTGCTGGTCTGGCTCGGAGTGATCAGCTGGGTGGCCTGGGAGGTCTTCGACTGGTATTTCGACAGGTTCATCCTCACCAACAAGCGGGTGATGGTGGTCAACGGCATCGTCACCCGCAAGGTGGCGATGATGCCCCTCCTCCGGGTGACCGACATGAAGTATGAGCAGTCCGCCCTCGGCCGCATGCTCAGCTACGGCACGTTCGTCCTCGAATCAGCCGGCCAGGATCAGGCGTTGCGCGAGGTCAAGCACCTGCCCAACCCCAACGAGCTGTACCTGCGCGTGGTCGAGGAGATGTACGAGCCGCAGGCCGTCGAGGCCAGGCTCGGCAAGGACGACGAGGGAGACGACGCCTGACCTGGGCGCCGCCCACTGCGGCGCCCAGCGGTAGCGTGACGGTGATGACCAGTATCGACCTGCCCGACATCGACCTGCCTGACATCGACCTGCACTGTCACTCCACCGCCAGCGACGGCACGCTCACCCCGGCCGAACTGGTCCGAGCCGGGGCGGCCGCCGGCCTCGACGTCATGGCGATCACCGACCACGACACCACGGGCGGCTGGGCTGAGGCGGCTGCGGCCCGCCCCGAGGGGATGCGGCTGGTCCGTGGCGCGGAACTGTCCTGCCGCTGGCACGGCGCCGAGCCGGCCATCCCGCTGCACCTGCTGGCCTACCTGTTCGACCCGGCCGAGCCGGTGCTCGCGGCGAAACTGGCCGGGCTCCGCGAGGACCGGGAGCAGCGCGGCGAGCGGATCGTCGCCAAGCTGCGGGCCGACGGTGTGCCGATCACCTGGGAAGAGGTGTACGGCTACGCCGCCGGCGGCTCCGTCGGACGGCCGCACATCGCACAGGCGCTGATCAGAGCCGGCCTGGTGAAGACCACGAACGAGGCCTTCGAATCCGCTTGGCTGGGCGCCAGGTACTTCGTACCAAAGTCTGATCTTGATGTTTTCGATGCGGTCCGGACCGTCCGGGAAGCCGGCGGCGTCGTGGTCTTCGCCCATCCGCGGGCGACCAAACGCGGCCGGGTCGTGCCCGACGAGCTGATCACCGCCTTGGCCGAGGCCGGCCTCTTCGGCCTGGAGGCCGACCACGAGGACCATTCGCCCGCCGAGCGGGCGCAGATCCGGGCGTTGGCGCAACGGCTCGGCCTGGTCGTCACCGGTTCGTCCGACTTCCACGGCACGCACAAGACCGTGCAGCTCGGCGCCTTCAAAACCGATCCCGAGATGTACGAGAAGATCGTCTCCGCCGCGACCGGAGTGCCGGTCCTGGGGTGACGCTCGCGCCCCTTTCCGATGTCCTTTGCGCGGTCGGCGCGGGTGACGCTCGCGTCTTTTCGGCGGCCTTGCGTCGTCGGGCGCGGGTGACGCTCGCCGCACCCGACTGCGCCGACGAGTGACGGACCATAGCCTGCACGGGTGAATGTCAAGCTGTTCGGCGAGTTCTTCGTGACGCTCCTGGTGATCGTCGACCCGCCCGGCATGGTCCCGGTCTTCCTCGGCCTCACCGGATCGATGCCGGCGAAGGCACGGAACAAGGCCGCCACCCAGGCCGTGCTGCTCGCCCTCGGCGTGATCGTCGGGTTCGCCGTCGCCGGGCAGACCCTCCTCGACTACCTGCACGTCCAGTTGCCCGCGCTCCAGGCGGCCGGCGGCCTGCTGCTCGTCCTGGTGGCGTTACAGCTGCTCACCGGCAAGACCGACGAACCCGCCGAACAGGGCGGCACCAGCAACGTCGCCCTCGTCCCGATCGGCACCCCGTTGCTGGCCGGGCCCGGCGCCATCGTCGCCACCATGCTGTACGTGCAGCGCGCCGAGAGCGCCGACGAGTACCTGATCCTGGCGGCCGCGATCCTCGCCGTGATGGCCTGTGTCTGGCTCGTGCTGCGCTTCTCCGGAGTGATCGTCAGGCTGCTGCGCCCGGCCGGCATCGAGGTGCTCACCCGCATCGCCGGCCTGCTCCTGGCGGCCATCGCGGTGCAGCTCATCGCCGACGCGATCAACGCCTTCGTGAAGGCGTACGCCGCCGTGCCGTGACCGATCCGCCCTGACGGAAAGTGTCGGGGGGTGCTGGCAGGATGGGATCGTGCCCCCCACCCGACGTGCCACCAAGCCCGCGATCCCCGAGCAGCTCGGCTTCGCCGGCATGCCCGAGCGACTCTTCGTCTGCACGCCGAGCAAGCTCGGGGCCTACACCGACTGCCCCCGGCGATACCGGTATTCGTACATCGACCGGCCCAGCCCACCCAAGGGCCCACCGTGGGCGCACAACTCGCTCGGCGCCAGCGTGCACACCGCGCTGAAGAACTGGTACATGGCGTCACCCGAGCGGCGGGTCCCCGAGTCACTGCCCAGCCTGCTCAAGGCCACCTGGGTGCGTGAGGGCTACCGCGACGTCGAGCAGGAGCGGGTCACCTACAAGCGGGCGCTCGACTGGCTGGAGAGCTACGTCGCCACCCTCGACCCGGAGGGCGAGCCGCTCGGCGTCGAGCGGGTGGTCGCCGCCAAGACCGGCATCCTCGCGCTCAACGGGCGCGCCGACCGGATCGACAACCGGATGGGCCCGGCCGGTCCGGAGGCGGTCATCGTCGACTACAAGACCGGCCGGTCCGGGCTCTCACCCGACGACGCGCGCGGGTCACAGGCGCTGGCGCTGTATGCGTTCGCCACCGAGCGGATGTTC
This sequence comes from Actinoplanes sp. NPDC026670, assembly GCF_040638175.1. Classification (NCBI taxonomy): domain Bacteria; kingdom Bacillati; phylum Actinomycetota; class Actinomycetes; order Micromonosporales; family Micromonosporaceae; genus Actinoplanes; species Actinoplanes sp. NPDC026670. The sequence goes on along the minus strand of NZ_JBEZXU010000017.1, from coordinate 103,063 downwards.
CGGCGACCATGCCGCCGGGTCGAGCTGCACCACCTGCCGACCGGGACGGTGGTGGCCCACGAGCACACCGAGGAGTCGCTGGCCCGGCAGGTGCGGCGGGCCGAGGAGACGGCGCAGGACATCATGGCGGCGGAGAAAGCGGTGGCCGCCGGGGCCGACCCGGATGCGGAGTTTCCGGTCAATCCGGGGTCGCTCTGCGGGTGGTGCGACTTCCGTAAGGTCTGCCCGGCCGGCGCTTCGGTGGCGGCGAAGGAGCCGTGGACGGCGGTCGAGCACCTGAGCGCCTGAGCCGGCTCACGTTCCACGACCGCACCCTTTCCGCGGTGCCAGCCTTCCGCGGTGTCGGCCTCTCTACGGTGCCGGCCTTTCCGCGGTGCTGGTGTTCAGCTGGCGTGCTGGCTGGTAAGGAGCGGGGTCGCCGGCTGGATCGGAGCGCGGACTGCTGGTCAGGAGGCGAGGTCAGCGTCGCGGCGGGCCCGGCAGGACGAGCACAGGCCCCAGAAGGTGATCTCGGCCTCGTCCAGCTCGAAGCCGTGAACGTCGGCCGGCATCAGACAGGGACGCTCGCCCAACGCGCAGTCGACGTCGGCGATCGCCCCGCAGCTACGGCAGACGATGTGATGGTGGTTGTCGCCGGCCCGCGCCTCGTAACGGGCGGGACTGCCGGCCGGCTCGATGCGCCGGGCCAGCCCGGCCCGGGACAGCGCTCCGAGCACGTCATAGACGGCCTGGGTCGACACCGAGTCGAGACGGCCCCGCACCCGCCGGGCGATCTCGTCCACCTCCAGGTGCCCGCCACCGGTCAGAACCTCGAGCACCGCGAGACGGGGACGGGTGACCCGCAATCCGTGCTCACGCAGGAGTTCTTCACCGGTCGACATTCGTCCATGACAACACGGCGGAACCGAATCACCAACCTGGACTCCTTACCGCCCGGCATTCGGCCATCGTCGGGATGCGGTTCGATCACGACTTGGCGGTAAGGGGATGTTTGCGCAGTCAGACAACTCCTAAGCTGGCCTTCACCCCGGATCACCCCCCGGAGCACCGCCGGGAACTAGGAGGAATGGTGTTAGACCAGGTCAACGGTTTGCCGGTACACGTTCTCGTGCTCCACGCCGCCGTCATCTTCGTGCCCCTGCTGGCTCTCGGCGCGATCGTCTATGGGTTCGTCGCAGCCCTGCGCCCCCGGATCGGCTGGGCGGTGGCGCTGCTGGCGGTCGTCGCGCCGGTCGCCGCCCTGATCACCAAGCTCTCCGGAACCGAGTTCTACAACCGCCTGCTCAGCGAGGAGCGTGTCTCCCCGGCGGGCAAGGAGATCCTCGACGGGCACATGTCGAACGGCACCACGACGTTCTGGTTGACCCTCGCCCTCGGTGTGCTCAGCCTGATCCTGGTGGTCCTCACCAGCCGCAAACCATCGGCCCTGCCGAAGATCGCCGACCTGGCCTTCGCCGTGGTCCTGCTGGTTCTCGGCGGCCTGAGCGCCTGGTACCTCTACCAGACGGGCGACTCGGGCGCGACCGCCGTGTGGGGCACCTACTGAACGTCGCCAGCTGCCGGACCGGGACCGCGCTGACCTGCCCGCCAGGTCGCGCGGTCTCTGTCTGAGCGCCGCCCGCTTGCTGAGTGCCGCCCGCTCGCTGAGCCGGCGGGCTTGTTAAGTGCCGCGCGCTTACTGCGAACCGACGGCTTGCTGAGAGCGGTTCGCTTACTGGCAGCCGCCCGTTGCTGGCAGCCGCCCGCTGAGAGCGGTCCGCGCCGCTTTCAGAAGACGATGCGAGCGCAGAGCAGGCAGACGATGATGAGGGAGACGGCACCGGCGACCAGCCCGATTCCGTACGTGACGGTGCGCGCCGAGCCCTCCGCGTCGTCGATGGCCTCGAAGTTCTGCGGCGGCATCTGCCTCGGCGACGGAGGATGGGCGATCGTTGGCGGCCGCCAGTCGGCCGGGGGCGGATCGGCGCGCGGCGGTCCCTGGTATTCGACGGGCCGGGCCGGTGGAGCGGGCTCGGGCCGCCCGAGCGACTCGGCGGCCGGATCGGGGCGCTGCCAGTACGCGTCATCGTCCGGGACGCTGGTGGGGGAGCTCACGTTCACCGACGGTACAACCGGAGGGGGACGACGGCCGCGTCGCTGTCGGCATACCCTCTTAGTCGTGGACATCCTGGACGACCCTGAGCGTGACAACGACGCCGAGCGCGAGGTCGATTTCGAGTCCGAAGAGGCGCCGGTGCTGCCCGAGCAGACCCGTGACGACACCGAGCGGGGCTGGGGTGAGCGGTCCTACTCCAACGACGACCGCCTGCTGGAGGACCGTCCGCCGCACTGGGACTGACCGCCGTTCACCGGCACGCGCCCGCTGCCTTCGATCACCGCCTTGGTCGGAGTTTCTTCGCTGCTCATGAGGCCTGGGTCAGTTTGGGCGGATCACAATCGCGAAGCCGCGTCCCGGGGTGGCTATCGCCTGCCTGGCTTCGGCCGGGTCAAGGGCCAGGAGGAGTCCGCCGGTGACCGGGTCGTCGGCGCCTGTCACCTCCAGGACCAGGGCTGCGCTCGCGACCCCGGTGGTGCGATCACGGTCGCTCTCGATCCTGAGCAGGTCCACCCGGTTGCCGGGGCGGACCACGGTCAGCGCCGTCGGGTCGGCCAGGCGCACCGGCACGCCGACGCTCCCCGATGGGATCGGTCTGCCGACGGTCTGCGTTTGGCCCGGTGAGGCGGAAGCCCGGCCGGCTGGCCCGGAAGCCTGCGGCTCGGCCTCGACCGGGACGCAGCCGGTCGGCTTGAGCCAGAGCACCGCGGCGGCTGTGATCAACAACACGGCGACCGAGAGCAGGCGCAGCAGGGTGCCCCGGCTCGGCCGATGCCATCGCACAGGATCGAGACGTTCATCGGCCGGCGCCGTTCGCTCGCGGGGCATCAAACCTCCAGTCGTCACCTGACCAGCTTCGGAAAAGCCCTGCCGGCAGCCGTCGCAACGACGGCGCTGGGGCCGTCGGCGGATACCTCGTGCCGTCGGGAGAGACGGCCGGTCGGCTTCGTTGCAGAACGGCGTGTCAGAGACGTCCGCCGACGGCTGCGACCGACGTTAGGAGACGGGCGGGTACGGCGGGGAGACCGCTGTGGACAACCCGGCCCTGTGGATAGCGGGCCGACACCCAGCGGATCTTGCTAGGCCGGGCCGCCAACCGGGTCGGGCCTGGAAGAGCGGGTCGGCGATGCAAACCAGAAGGCACGGCTGCGCTCGCGCTTGGAGGCCGGTCCAGCCTCGGTGATCCTATTTTCGGTGGGCCGAGGTCGCAGATTGCGATCAAGAGCAACAGGCTCCGCAGCGGTGATGGGCGCACACGTTGGCGTTGTGTGTGCTCGGGTAGTCGTCCCGGCGTGGATGAACGCTCACGATCGGCCTTGCGTGTGCTCCGGTCACTGCTGGGGCAAGGATCGGTGCACACGATCGGTCAATGTGTGCGCTGGTCGACGTTGCCGGTCGCTGCCCCTGGCCGCCAAGAGCAAAGATAACGCCGACCAGCGGAAACGCAGGCCGGCGTTCCTCATTCATCGACCGACTCTGCCCGCGGCCGGGTGGAGGCACGGCCCCGCGGAACGGGCCGCGGACCCCGCACCGGCCGTCGCCCAGCAAGGTAATGCTGCCCGTATTCCAGTGTTCAGCGACGGCTGGCGGCCTCCGCCGCGTCGCGCGATGAAAGCCGCCCGGTGCTGGGCGACGGCTTCCGATCACGGCCGTGCCGAGCTGACAGACCCCGGCCGCGAAAGCCGTCCGATGCGTGCCGGGCGGGGTGGCTGTCCGATGCGTGCCGGGTCGGGTGGTCGTCCGATGCGTGCCGGGCGCGGTGGCCGTCTAGTGCGTGCCGGGTGCGGTGGTGGGGGTGGAACGAAAACGCGCCGAGCCCCGGGGAAGGGCTCGGCGCGTGGTGACGCCTGGTGGCGCGGCTCAGGGGGTGGCGGCGGCCTTCGTGCCGCTGCCGCCCGACGACGAAGTCGTGCTGCTGCTGCTCGTGGACGAGGTCGACGGCGTGCTCGTCGCAGGGGTCGACGAAGAACCCGCCGTGTCGGCCTTCTTGGTGGTCGAGTCGCCGGAGCCGGTCGCCGACTTCTCGGCGCTCACGTTGCCCGAGCGGGAGTCGTTGCGGTAGAAGCCCGAACCCTTGAAGACGATGCCGACCGAGTTGAACACCTTGCGGAGCTTGCCCTGGCAGTTGGGGCATTCGGTGAGCGCCGGGTCGGAGAAGGACTGCACTGCTTCAAGCTGCTCACCGCACTCGGTGCAGGCGTACTGGTAGGTAGGCACGGCTCCTCCGGATCAATCGGCTGCTGGCACTCGCCAACTCCGAGTGCCAATGTTGCGGCATCGGAGGTCAATTCGTCCACTCGGCGCTCGGCCTGAGGGAGAACCGGGCGGTGGGTGATATCACAGCGCGGCCTGCGCGGAGAACGCACGAGCCGTCGCTCAGCCACCGAATGGGCCCCTCGAAGGACGCGAGAGCGACGGCTCACGGTCGACGAGCGAAGCCGCCGGTGGGAGTGATCACGGCGTGTACCCGGCGGTCGTGAGGTTCGGCCGGGACGAAGGGGACGTCTTCGCCGTCGTGCAGGAGCGCCACGGTCAGCGGCCCGGGCTCCGGGAGGCGGGCCAGCACCCGGTCGTAGGAGCCGCCGCCACGTCCCATCCGGGTTCCGTCGGGGCCGACCGCGAGCGCCGGCACCAGGAGCAGGTCCACCGAGCAGACCGCTGCCACGCCGAGCCGGGGGCCGTCGGGTTCGAGCAGCCCACGCGGGCCCGCCACAAGGCGAGACGAGCCGGCGGCCACGGCAGTGGGGCCCGACGACGAGCCGGTGGCCGAGGTGGCCTGGCCGGGAGCGACGGCCGACGAGCCGGTGGCCGAGGCGGGGGCGACGGCCGACGAGCCGGTGGCCGAGTCGGGGGCAGCTGAGGAGCCGGTGGCGGGGCCGAGGGCGGTGATTGAGGCGCCGGTGGCTGGGGCGGCGACTGCCGAGCCGGTGGCTGAGTCGGGGCCGGTCGGGGAGTCGGCGGCGGTGCTGGGTGGCGGCTGGGTGGCGGCGGTCGGGGTTGGGGTGGGGGGAGTCAGTTCGGCCCAGGTCAGGTCGTTGTCCGGGAGCAGGACCGGGAGGAGCAGGCGGCCGCCCGGTGGAAGAGCGGACAGCAGGCGCCCCGGCAGGTCGGGGCCGCCCGGCTCGGAGCCGATCGGCACGTAGGCGGCGATGGAACGGGCGCCGGTACGGCGTACCAGAGCAAGGGTTTGATCTTGAAGTTTGGCGGCGGCGTCGTTGAGGGCCGTGACCGGAAGTGATCGACGCGCTGTGAGCAGTCGTGAGCGGAGCGCGATCTTGATTTGGTGTGATTTTTCCGCATCAGGGGTTAAATCCGTCATGCAACACCCCCTGTTGAAAACCGGCAAACGGTGCACACTATGTCAGCATCGCTCCAAAGAGGGCCACTCCCGGGAGGATGTGTGACACTACGTGGCCGGCTGACCAGCGCATTCCTGGTGGTCGTGCTCGGTCCGGTCCTGCTCGGGTCCATCTTCGTCGCGTTGACCGCCGGCGCGGTGAGCCGGGAGCGGACCACCGAACGCCTCGACCACGCTGCGACGACAGTCAGTGTGGCGATCGGCGCCATCTGCCGCCAGTTGCAGGCTTCGGCGGACGCGGTCGCCGTGGTTCCGGCTGGGGACCGTCAGGCGGTCGCCGACCAGCTGGTCGCCCGTGGGCTGGCCACCGAGATCCAGCTGACCGAAACCGAACAGTCGAGCCTGGCCCGTTCCGCGATGACCGGCGACCCGGCGGCGAGCGGCCGTCAGGACTGCGCCGGTCCCGGTGCCGGGGCGGGGAACGAGCCGGCCCGGACGGAGAGCCATGTCACGGCGCTGACCGCGTCCGCGTACAACCAAGAGGTCACCGTGACCGCCGCCGAGCGGGTCGACGCCGCATTGCTGGACCGGCTCGGAACGGCCGCCGGCGTAGCCGTGCGGATCGGCGCGGGCCTGCCCGTCGCCGCCGGGACCGCAGACCGGGCCCTGACCGCCGAACCGGGCCGCCCACTGCCGCTGACCCTGACCGTCCCGGCTGCCGGGCCCACCGTCCGGTACCTGATCCTGCTGCTGATCGTGCTGGCCACCGCGGTCGCCGCGGTGATCGCGGCCCGCTGGCTGGCTCGCTCCACCACCCGGCCGCTCGGCGATCTGGCCTGGGCCGCCGACCGGGTGGCGAACGGCGACCTGGACACCCGCGTGCCGATCCCGCGGCCGGACGAGCTGGGCCGGCTGGCCGGGACGTTCAACCGGATGACCCGGGAGCTCCAGTCCTACGTGCAGGCGCTGACCGCGAGCCGGGACCAGCTGCGCCGGCATCTGGCGATCCTCGGCGACACCCTGTCCAGCACCCACGACCTGGACCGGATCCTGCCGGTGATCATGCGGACCGCGATGACCGCGACCGGCGCGCGGGCCGGGCTGATCCTGCTCACCGACCCGGCCGACGGGCGGCTGACGGCCCGCTGCGGCGCCGGGCTGACCGGCGCGTGGGACCTGACACCGGACGAGCTGACCCAGCGGCGCCTGTCACCCGGCCGGGGCGTTCTCGGCCGGGTCGCGACGACCGGGACGCCACTTCGGGGTACGACCGGCCGTGCCCCCGACGAGCCCGCCTGTGACTCGTATCTCGCCGTGCCGATCTGCGCGCCGCCGGACGAGGACAGCGGGCCGGAGCCCACGGTGCTCGGTGTGCTGGCGCTCTACGACCGGCTCGGTGCGCCGGCCTTCGAGGACGCCGATCTGCGTACGCTGCGCACCTTCGCCGGTCAGGCCGGGGTCGCGGTGCACAACGTCCGGGTCCACGAGGAGGCACAACGGCTCTCTTTGACTGATCCGCTGACCGGACTCTGGAACTACCGTTATCTGCGCGAGGTGCTGCGCCGCGAGGTGGAGCGGGCGACCCGGTTCGGCCGGATGCTCACCGTCCTGGTCCTCGACCTGGATCACTTCAAGGAGGTGAACGACACGTACGGGCACACGGCGGGCGATCAGGTGCTGGGCGAGTTCGCGCGGCGGATCCGGATCGGGCTCCGTGAGGTCGACGTGGCGTTCCGCCAGGGCGGGGAGGAGTTCGTGGTGCTGCTGCCGGAGACCGACGCGTACGGCGGGGTGATAGTCGCCGAGCGGCTGGGCGCCGCGGTGCGGGACTGGCCGGTGCCCGTCGATCCGCGCCGTCCCGGCCTCGCCGACCGGATCCCGATCAGCGTCTCGATCGGCATCGCGGTCTTCCCGGAACACGGCGCGACCGCGCAGGAGGTGCTGGACGCCGCCGACGAGGCGCTGTACGCGGCGAAGAACGCCGGCCGGGACACGTACCGGCTCGCCGAACGGGTTTCCCCAGCCCTCCCGGAGGGGCATCTGGATGCCGCGACCGCCATCACTGGTGGGCCGCAGCCGCCGCGACATGGCCGTGGCCGATAGTCTCGCGGCATGTCCGGAACCAGCGAAGGTGAAGTGACTGTATGACGACGAAGCGCGCCGTCAAGGCGGTGATCCCGGCCGCGGGTCTCGCGACCCGCTTCCTGCCGGCCACCAAGGCCGTGCCCAAGGAGCTGCTGCCGGTGGTGGACCGGCCGGTCCTGCAGTACATCGTCGAGGAGGCGGCGGCCGCCGGCATCACCGACGTCCTGCTGGTGACCGGGCGGGGCAAGACCGCCATGGTCGACCACTTCGACAGGCGTCCCGACGTGGAGGCCCGGCTGGAGGAGAAGGGCGACCAGCAGAGGCTCGCCGCGGTACGCCGTTCGAGCGAACTCGCCGACATCTACACGGTTCGTCAGGGCGAGGCGCTCGGCCTGGGCCACGCCGTCGGCACCGCCGCCTCGCACGTCGGCGACAACCCGTTCGCGGTCCTGCTCGGTGACGAGTTCGTCGAAGAGGACAAGCCGCTGCTCCCGGCGATGCTGGACCTCCAGGAGAAGACCGGCGGCATCGTCCTCGCGTTCATGGAGGTCGCGCCGCACGAGACGTCCCGCTACGGCATCGCCTCGGTGAAGACCACCGACGACCCGGATGTCGTCGAGGTGACCGGCCTGGTCGAGAAACCAGCTCCGGAGGAGGCGCCGAGCAACCTGGCGGTGCTCGGCCGCTATGTCCTGCCCGGCACGATCTTCGACGTCATCGCCGACACCAAGCCCGGCAACGGCGGCGAGATCCAGCTCACCGACGCGATGGCGACGATGCTCGCCGACGGTGTGCCGGTGCACGGCATCGTCTACCGCGGCCACCGCTACGACACCGGCATGCCGCTGGGCTACCTCCAGGCCGTCGTCCAGCTCGCGGCGCAGCGGGAGGACCTGGGCGAGGAGTTCCGGGCCTGGCTCACCGAGTTCGTCGGCGATCCGAAGTTCAGCGGCGGCCGGAAGGGATGACCGCCACGGCCGATCGCGAGGCGGCCGCTTCCAACGAGCTGATGCCTCTCGCCGAGTACCTGGGCAGCGTGCTGCGCAGGCTCCGGGCGCTGCCTCCGCTCGACCTCGACCTCACCCAGGCGCACGGGAACGTGCTGGCGGCCGACGTGGTCGCCCCGCACGCGTACCCGGCGTTCGACCAGGCCGCGATCGACGGGTACGCGGCCCGATGGGAAGACCTGGCCGGCGCCGGGCGCATCGGGTCGCACCCGTCGTTCGGGCAGTTCGAGAACACCGCCCGCACGGTCCGGCTGAACGTGGTCGGCGACATGGGGGCGGCACACTGGCGGCCGGTCCGGCTCACCCCGGGCACCTGCTTCTCGGTGGCGGCCGGGGCGCCGCTGCCGATCGGCGCCGACGTCGTCGTCCCGGTCCACTGGACCGATCAGGGCATGGCCGCGGTGGAGATCCTGCACGCCCCGAAACGTGGCTCCGGGGTCCGGCGAGCAGGTGAGGAGGTCGCCGTCGGGCAGCTCCTGGCCGCCGCCGGCTCCTACGTCACCCCGCCGACCGTGGCCCTGTTCGCCGCCGCCGGGATCGGGCACGTGATGGTCCGGCCCAGCCCCCGGGTGGTGGTCGTGGCCACCGGCGACGAGCTCGTCGACGTGGGCCGGCCCAGCCAGCCCGGCCAGGTCGTCGACGCCAACTCGCACGCCCTCACGGCAGCCGCGGTGGAGGCGGGCGCGCTGGCGTACCGGATCGGCATCTGTGACGACGACCCGGAAGGGCTGCGCGGCCTGCTGGAGGACCAGACGCTGCGCGCCGACCTGATCATCACGACCGGCGGTACCGGCACCGGACCCGGCGACATGCTGCGCCGCGTGCTGTCCCGGCCCGGCCCCGGCCGCGGCACCGTCGAGTTCACCGACGTGGCCCTCTGCCCCGGCACCTCGCTCGGGTTCGGCACCGTCGGCGGCGAGGAGGTGCCGGTGGTGTGCCTGCCCGGCGAGCCCGGCGCCGCGCTCATCGGGTTCGAGGTGCTGGCCCGCCCGGTGATCCAGATGCTCGCCGGAGCCGAACCCGTCTTCCGCCCCGGAATCAAGGCGCACCTGCTGGAGACGGTGTCGTCGCCGGGTGGCCTGCGCGAGTTCCGGCCCGCCTACGTGGCGGAACGGCGCGGTGGTGGTTACACGGTGCAGCCGCTCGCCGGTGGGCCGTACACTCTGTCCGGTTTGGCCGAGGCGAACGGCCTGCTGGTGCTCGGCGAACGGGTCACCACAGCGGCCGCCGGCTCGACCGTCGACGTTCTGCTGCTCGACCGGAGGCGATAGATGCTGGGGGCCACCACACCCGGATGGCCCGCTGTGCTGTCGGACGGGGCTGTGCTGCTCCGGCCGTACAAGCGTGGCGACGCGCGGGCCTGGTCCGAGGTGCGGATCGCCAACCAGGCCTGGCTGGCCCCGTGGGAGTCGGCGCCGCCCGGCCCGTGGGCCGAGATGAACTCGCCACGCACCTTCGGCTACGTCTACCGCGACATGAAACGGGCCGCCCGCAACGGCGACAGCATGCCGTTCGCCGTCTGCCTCGTCGAGAACGGCCGGGAACGCCTCGTCGGCCACGTCAACCTGGGCAACATCGTGCGGCGGGCGTTCGCGTCGGCGTACGCCGGATACTGGGTCGACCACCGGGTCGCCGGCCGCGGTGTGATCCCGACGGCGCTGGCGCTCGCCGTCGACCACGCGTTCGGGCCGGGCGGCCTGCACCGGATAGAGGTCAACATCCGGCCGGAGAACGGGCCGAGCCGCCGCGTCGTCGAGAAGCTGGGCTTCCGCGAGGAGGCGTACCACCAGCGCTACATGCACATCGACGGCGGTTGGCGCGATCACCTCGGCTACGCGATGACCAGCGAGGAGGTCGCCGGCGAAGGAGGCCTGCTGGCGCGCTGGCGCCGGGTCCGCACCAGTTCATGATCGGTAACGTCGCAACGCTACCGGCGCGGCGCGCGAAATATCACGGCTACCGCCCGTAACCTCGCATTCGTCGTGTCATTCCACGTGTCATTCGTCGTGGCGGATCGGAGCGGTGACGGTGCCGACCTCGGTGCTCCTCGCCGTCCTCGCCGCGGCGGGCCTGCTCGCTCTCGCCCCGGCGCTGGTACGCCGGTACGACGCCACCGAGCGGCTCGCCGCGGAACGGGCGTCCTCGACGGCGCGGGTGCTACAGCGCCACCGCCGTCTCCGAACCGTGCCCGGACGCCGACCGATCAACCCCGCCCGCCAGGTCACGGTTACGGTCCCCGCCCCAACGGGTGATCCGGCCGGCCCGCCGGAGAGGCGCCTCCGGCTCGTCACCGGCAGGCGCCCGGCCCGCCGCGCCCCCCAGCGCCGCGGTGCCCCCGCCGTCGTCCGGCGCCGTCGCGTCTTCGCCGCGCTCGTCCTGCTCAACACCATCGAGCTGGTCGGCGTCGTAGCGGTCGGCCCCGGCTTCTGGATCAGCTTCGCGGTCACCGGCAGTCTGCTCGGGCTGTACCTCGTACACCTGCGCAACCGGGCCATCGCCGATCGCCGCCGCCGTCGCATCCAGGCCCGCGAAGCGGCCTGGCTCGCCGCCCGCCAGGCCGAGGTCCGCCGCGAACAGGCCCGCCGAGCCGCCGCCCGCCGCGAGGCCCAGCGCCGCCTGGCCGCCCAGCGCGAAGCGGTCCGGCGTGCGGCGATGGGCCTCGACCGGGAACCCTCCGAACTTCCGGTCGCCGCCAACGGCGGCTCGGTCTCATACCGGCGGCGAGGCGGTCTGCGAGGTCGTCCGTACGAGGCCGGTGGGCGTCGGCACAACGCTTCTTAGCTTGTACGGCCAGCCCGCCCCGCCATTTCGGCCGGTCCCGTGGCTCCCTCAGCGACGCAGGCGACAGTCCCGGCCCCAGGGCCGCCATCCGGGCTGTTGCCCTCCCGGACGTTCTTGGGAGGGGTGGTTCGCGAAGGGGCGAGATGACCTGTTAGCCTTTCAACGGTTCCAAGGTGACGCAGTCACCGGAAGACCGGGGGGCTGTGGCGCAGTCTGGTAGCGCACCTCGTTCGCATCGAGGGGGTCTGGGGTTCAAATCCCCACAGCTCCACCCACACATTGAACGCCTGGACTTCGGTCCGGGCGTTTTGTGTTTGGGCGGAACTGGAGGTTGTTCAGTTTTCGGTGGCGTTCAAATAAACTGAACAGCGTGAAAAACCGAACACCCATGACGTCCGTCGAGGTGGAGCGGCTCTTGGAGCCCGCCCGGGAGCGTCTGCGCGAGTTCGGCATCACGATCGTAGTGGAGTCGTCCGGTGTCGACCCGGACAGCCGTGCAGACGCCTTGATCGAGCTGTCGCGGGGTGGCGTCACCAGTACGTATGCGGTTTGGATCGCCCCCTCGATGACGCTGACCTCGTTGGCTCAGGGGATGCTGGTCGGCGAGCGGCCGCTACTGGTTGTCGGTGACCGCATCAGCCGTCGCAGCGCAGAGGCGTTCCGCGAGGCGAACGTCCAGTTTCTGGACGCTCTGGGCAACGCGTACATCTCGTTCGACGGTGTGCTCATCGACGTTCAGGGTCGTGCCACGTCTGCGGATGAGCAGAGCCCGAGACGATCGGATCCGGCCGTCTCGCGTCCGTCGAATCTGTTCAGCAGAGTCAGGGCTCAGGTCATCCTGGCGCTGCTCGCCTGGCCGGAGTTGGCCGGCCTGCGGCAGCGGGACATCGCGGCGGCGGCGGGAACGTCCTTGGGGCAGGCTCATGACGTGTTCACCCGGCTCGGGGAAGCCGGGTACCTGGCGGGGACCGCTCTGAGCCCAGCCCGATTCGGTGAGCTGCTCGACCTCTGGACCGCGGCCTATCCGACCGGCCTCGGCCCGCATCTGCAGGTCGCACGGTTCTCCGGCGACCCCGGCCGGCCCTTCACGGGTGAGCAGGCCGCCTACCTCAGCGGCGAGTCGGCCGCCGGTGTGGACATCGTGCGCCCGGCGACACTGACCGTCTATGTGGATTCGTGGGACCCGAAACTGGCCGTAGCCAACCGTTGGGCCGTGAACCCGGATCGTGTCGACAACATCTTCGTGCGCCGCAAGTTCTGGACCTCGCCACGTCCGGCCGAGGAGCCTGCGGCGAAACCGGGGAATGCGCCGTGGCCCCTGGTCTACGCCGATCTGATGGCCACCGGAGACGCCCGCCTGGTCGAGGTGGCGAGAACGTGGAGGGGCGATCGTGCTGGATCCGGGCCGAGCTGATCCGTCGCTGCTTCACCTGGTCGACGGGGTGATGACCGAACTTCTGGCGAAGTCCGCGCGGCTGCGCTCCAGTGAGGTCCTGCTCGTCGGGGCACACTGCCGGGACATCCTGCAGAGCGCATTCGGGCACGAGTTCCCGCTGCGGGCCACGTCCGATATCGACCTCGGGCTTGCGATGGCGAACTGGGCCGCGTACGACGAGCTGGTCGGGAGTCTCCGGCCGGCCGGAGACACCGGGATCCGCTTTCAGGTCGCGCAGACGGTGGCCGACCTGATGCCGTTCGGGCCGGTGGAAAACCCGCCCGGCACGGTCGTGCCCGCGACCCGCCGCGAACCGATCAGCGTGTGGGGCTTCAGCGAGGTCTTCAAGGTTGCTCTCCCGTTGGAGTTGCCGTCCGCCGGGACCATCCGGATTCCCAGCGCTGCCGGGTATGCCGCGTTGAAACTCGTCGCGTGGCTGGATCGTAGTGCCTACGGCGAATACAAGGACGCTTCCGACATCGCCACCGTCATGTACTGGTATTCGACGTCACCCGCTGTCGAGACTCACCTCTACGAGGCCGAGCACGGCCAGGATCTGCTCGTCGAGGAGGGCCTGGACAACACGGCCGCGGCGGTTCGGGTGCTCGGTGAGGAGACCGCGGGCATCGTCGGCGCCAAGCGTGTGTCCGAGATAGCCGGTCGGTGGCCGGGGATGCCTGGCGAGATCCTGGTCCGGCACATGAACGTCACGAACGCTTCCGGGTGGCCGGACGACCCACGTCGGCGGGCTGCGCTGCTACAGGCGATGGCACGCGGGCTGGGCATCGGCTGACCGGTTGTTCGGTTCTTGGGTCTGTTCAGTTTTTCTGAACGGCGCGGAAAACTGAACAACTGCCGGTGGCGCTGCGGCGGGTCATACGCTGGCGATCGTGCGCTTGAGTGCCGTACCCCTCGTGATGGTTTTGGGTTTGACCGGCTGCGGGCCGTCCGGGGAGCAGATGGGCGTGCCCACCGGAACGCCTGTCGTGTTGTCTCCGGAGGAGACCGCAGCCACCGCGGCCGTGCAGAACATCGTCGCCGACGCGCAGGTGCTCGATCCGGAGAATCCGCTGCGCCGCGAGGACCCGAAGTCCGAGTGGGAGGCCGGCGGGTACCGGCTCATCGTGTCCTGCTCCGGCAACGGCGTTCTGCGGGTGGGGTTCCGGATCGGCACGGCGCTGGTGGAGCAGGATCTGCAAGCCTGCGCGCCGACCACCGGGTTCGGCGCGCTGGACCTCGAGGTGCCCGCGGACACCGAGGGGCATTCGGTCGAGGTGACCGCTGTCGACGACGCGAACGGCGCCGTCGCTTACGCCGTCCGCCGCAAGAAGTGACGCGAGCTCGAATTTCCCCAAGGCGTGTGCACGAACGTGCACATCAGCTAGCGTGTGCATGAACGTGCACATGATGGGGGAGCGATGATAATCGCCAGCGCGCGCGATCTCGGTCTGGCCATCCGTCAGGCCAGACAGGATCAGGGTTGGACCCAGGTGGAGGTCGCCGCCGCGGCCCGGGTCAGCCTCCGCTGGCTCTCCGGTCTGGAGGCCGGAAAGGCGACGGCCGAGTTCGGGCTGATCCTGCGCGCGCTGGACGCGGTCGGCTTGGGCTTGGATGCCTTCCCGGTCGAGCCGGCTGCCGACGGTGTCGATCTTGACGCTTTGCTGGGGGATGACCGTGGCTGAGGCGCCAGGGAAACGCCTGGTGGTTCTCATGGCCGGCGAGCGGGTCGGCGTCATCGAGCAGGGCGATAGCGGGAAGCTGACGCTTTCGTACGACACCGCCCTGGCGCGGGACTAGCCGAGGTCTCGGACCGCCACTGTTTCGCCGTCGGCTATCTCGCCTGTGGGGCGGAAGCCGAGGCGGGCGTAGAACGGCGCCGGGCCGCCCTCGCGTTCGTGGTAGGTGACATACGCCTGGGTGCCGCCGCGGGCGCGGATCTCGGCGCAGACGGCCTCGACGGCGAAGGAGCCGTAGCCGCTGCCCTGGTGGCCGGCGGCGATGTTGAGACGCCACAGGCCGGAGCGCCGGTCGGTGTCGTCCGGGTCGGTCCACGGGATGTCGAGGAAGGCCATCACGAAGCCGACCGGCTGGTCGCCGTCGTAGATGAGGCGTGGCCAGGCCTGCTCGCCGTAGACGTACGCTTCGGCCAGTGATTTGACGACGGGCGCGACGAGGTCGGCCTGGTCGGGGCGGACCGCTATCGCCAGGGCCGCCTCGTAGTTGCGGGGGTCGATCGTCCGCAGTTCCATCCGAGCAGGTTAGCGGTGCAGGTGGAAGGAGGCGATCTCCTCCACCCGGGCCCGGGTGATGCCGGCGAGCTGTTCGACGGCGAGTGGGTGGCCGGAGGGTTCGAGCTCGATGTACGGCAGCTGTCCCACGGCTCGGGTGTGCACGTTCGTCCGCAGGTTGAGCGTCGATGGCTCGTACCCCGCGATGATGTTGGAAAGCCAGCCGAAGTAGGGCGGCTCGGTTTCGCGGCCGGGCTGTTCCCACACGTCGACGGCTCGGGTGAAGCTGGGCCGGCTCAGGGACACCCACATGCTGTACGTGAAGATGTCGCCGGTGTCCCACACGGGCAGTTCGATCAGGCCGCGGACGAAGAACTGCTCGCCGGAGATGACGCAGATGTCGGCGTCCAGCAGGCAGCCCTCCTTTCCGGCCATCTCCGGCTGCCAGTAGTCCGGCGCCGGGGCGGCGAAACTGAGCGGCGGCCCGTCGTGTGAGGCCCCGCACGTGCCGCAGGCGAACTGCTCGGTGCTCATGGCCGCGAAGCATATCCGCTCTTCAGGAGCCTGCGGGCACCGCCAGTTCCGGGAGATTTGCGAGACTTGCTACTTTTGGGTGGTACCTCTTGGAGTAAGTCTCGGAGGTGACCGCACATGAAAGCACCACTGCCCGACAACGAGATCGAGCGGCTGGCCGCCCTCTATTCGCTCGACATACTCGACAGCCCCCCGGAGAAGGACTTCGACGACATCGTCGCGCTGGCCGCCGGCGTCTGTGAGGCGCCGATGTCAGCGGTCAGCCTGGTGGACGCCGACCGGCAGTGGGCCAAGGCACACACCGGCACCGAGGTCGCGGAGACCTCGCGGGACGTCTCGTTCTGTGCCCACGCCATCCTCGGGCGTGACCTGATGCTGGTGCCGGACGCCCGCGAGGACGACAGGTTCGCCGACAATCCGCTGGTGACCGCCGAGAACGGGATCCGGTTCTACGCCGGCGCGCCGCTGCTCACCACCGACGGGTTCGCGCTCGGCACGCTGTGTGTGATGGACACCCAGCCGCGCCGGCTGGACATGGAGCAGCAGCAGGCTCTGCGCGCCCTCGCCCGTCAGGTAACCGCCCAGCTGGAGCTGCGGCGGTACGCGTTCGCGCTGGCCAACACCACGGCCCGGCTCCAGGAGCTGGAACGCCGCAAGGACGACCTGGCCGGGCTGGTCGGCGGGGAACTGCGGTCGTCGCTGCGGCTGATGTCGGCGTACCTGGAACGGCTCGGTGACACCGGTTACCACGACGCCGAGATGGCCGATCTGGTCGGCCGGGCCACGGCGGCGCACTGTCGCGGTTTCCGGGAGCTGATCGACCACCTGACCACGATGGCCGATGCCGGGCTCGGCGGGGAGAGCCTGCACATGCGGCAGTGCGACCTGACCCGGGTCACCCAGCGGGCGGTCGAGGCGGTCCGGCCGATCGCGGCCAGCAAACACATCTGGATCCTCAACCAGGCGGGCGGCCCGTCGCTGCCGATCATCGCCGACCCGGTGCGCCTCGAACAGGTGCTGACGCACCTGCTGTTCGCGGCGGTGAAATACACACCGGAGGGTGGCCGGGTCCGGGTGGGCACGGAGATGGAGTCCGGCCCGACGGTACGGCTGGACGACATGGACCTGCCGGACGGGATGCGCCCCGACCTGTTCCCGCACCTGTACTACGGCGCGATCGCGAACCCGGCGGACGTGCCTGGGCCGGACCGTGGGCTGGCCGTGGCGAAGCGGATCCTGGACGCCCACCACGCCACCGTCGCCCTGTCCGACCGGCCCGGTGACGGCACGTCACTGCACGTCGTGTTCCCGTACGCGTCGATGGACCCGGCCGAGCTGATCCGGGACCTGGCGGTCGCCTGAGTCGAACGCCCTTGACGGCGACGCCCGCCCGTCCCCGATCGGCTGCAGTTCGACCGGGGACGGGCTTGCGTGTCTCTTCTGGGCCGGCACCATGGCCGACGGTTGCGCCAGCCCGGCCCGGTTGAGTTTGTGCCAGCGCAGCCGCCCGCCGGTCAGCGCGGTGGTCGCCGATTGGAGCAGCACGAGATACATCAGCTGCCGGTACGCGAACTGCTGCAACGGAAGTTTGAGCAGCGGCTTGAACGACTCCCGGTCCATCCGGAACGCGACCGCTGCGGTGAACAGCTGCAGCGCCAGCATGCCGAGCCAGGCGATCGCGGTCTCCTTGAGCTCCCAGAAGACCAGGCCGTACACGAGCATGATGTCGACGACCGGGGCGAGCATCGGCAGGGCCAGCCCGAAGAGGGCGAGGAACGGCAGCCCGACCCGTCCGAACCGGCCGGACGGCCCGGAGTCGGACAGCGCCCGGCGGTGTTTCCACATCGCCTGCATGGTCCCGTAGCTCCACCGGTACCGCTGCCGGTACAGCTGTTCCATGGTGGTCGGCGCCTCGGTCCAGGCGCGGGCGTTCTCCTCGTAGACGACCCGCCAGCCGGCCCGGCACATGGCCATGGTGACGTCGGTGTCCTCGGCCAGGGTCTCGTCGCTGACCCCGCCGACTTCGGCGAGCGCCTCGCGCCGGAACGCGCCGATCGCGCCGGGCACGGTCGGCATGCAGTTCATCACCTCGTAGAGGCGACGGTCCAGGTTGAAGCCGATCACGTACTCGATGTGCTGCCAGAGGGCGACGGTGGTCTCCCGGTTGCCGACCTTGACGTTGCCGGCGACCGCGCCCACCGTCGGGTCGGCGAACGGCTGGACCAGTAGCCGCAGCGACTCGGGTTCGAAGACGGTGTCGCCGTCGACCATGACGATCAGGTCGTGCCGGGCCATCGCCACGCCGGTGTTGAGGGCGTTCGGTTTGCCGCCGTTGGGCACCCGGACCACCCGCACGTTCGGCAGGTTCATCCGGTCGACCAGGTCGGCGGTGCCGTCGGTGGAGCCGTCGTCGACCACGACCACCTCGATGCCGGGGTGGTCGCCGCAGGCCAGCGACCGGACCGCGGCCTCGATGCCCTCCTTCTCGTTGTAGGCCGGGACGATCACCGACACGGGGTCGGTGACCGGGGGACCCCACTGCCAGCCGGGTCTGCGGCGCTGCCGGGCGTGCCTGGTGGCGAGCAGCAGGAGCAGCAGGGTACGGCCGATGGTGAGCACCCCGACGACCACGAAGAGGGTGGCGATCACGGCGACCATGCCGTCGGCGAGGCCCACGGTCCACAGCACGGCCAGGCCCCGCCACGCGTCGCCGGACGGCGCCTGCGGGTTGAGTGGCAGCGGGGTGAGCGCCGATGAGCCGGTCTGTGCGGAGATGCCGAGGTTGAGGCCCTCGGTGACGGTGGTGAACCGGTAGCCGCGGGCCTTCATCTGCGGGATGAACCGGTCGAGGGCCGCGACGGTCTGGGAGCGGTCGCCGCCGGCGTCGTGGAACAGGATGACCGCGGACTGGTCGGCCGGTGGGGTGGCGTCGGCGACGATCCGGTCCGGTCCGGGCCGTTGCCAGTCGTTGCTGTCGGTGTCGTTGACCACGACCAGGTAGCCGAGGGCGCCGGCCTCCTTGATCAGTTTCCAGTTCGCCTCGTCGATCGCCGCGTTCTTCGACGAGTAGGGGAACCGGGCCAGGTTGGTGCGCACCCCGGTGGCCCGGGCGATGGCCATCTGGGTCTGGGACAGTTCGAGCTCGCGCCGCCACGGTGCGAGCCGCTGCATGTTGGGGTGCGTGAAGGTGTGCAGGCCGAGCTCGTTGCCGTCGTCGACGACCTGTCTGGCGAGCTCGGGGTTGCGGGCCACCTGGGAGCCGACCACGAAGAAGGTGGCGTGCGCGTCGTGCCGGCGCAGCACGTCGAGGATCTTCGGGGTCCACTCCGGATCGGGTCCGTCGTCGAAGGTGAGCGCGATGGTCCGGTCCGGCAGCCGGGTGGTGCTCTCCTGGCCGCCCGTGGTGTTGATGATCGGGCCGCCGCGCAGGATCGTGGACGGGACCCCGGCCTGGTCACCCACCTCGTCCTGGATGTGGTCGCCGGTGAACTCGGCGTTGATGTAGGCCTGCACGACCAGCACCGCCACGAAGAACCCGGCGAGCACCGCGCCGAGCAGTACCCGGGGCGGCGGGAGGATGCGGCCGCGGGACGGGCGGGCGCTCACGGCACCGGCTTGTTGGGCGGCACGCCGGGCGTGGCCGGCCCGCTCGTGGTCGGGTTCGGGTCGGGGGTGGGCTGCTGGGTCACCGTCGTGGATTCGAGCGGTTTCGGGGTCGGGCTGCCTGAGCTGGCCGACGGGGTCGGTGTGGCCTTGGCTGATCTGGAGGCGCTGGCGGAGGCCTTGACCGAGGCGGAGGCGACGGGCCGGCGTTGTTCGCCGCCGTCCCGGACGCCCGATTCGACGACCCGGCGAGCCGGGGAGACCGACGGGATCGGAGCGGGCGCCGGTGTCGGCCGGGCCTGCGGCTCGTCGTCCTCGTCCTCGTCGTCGTCGAGTCCGGGCAGCGGCAGTACGGCGCTCGAGCTCACCGGTCCGCCGGCCAGGCTGATGCTGACCAGTCCGCCGTAGGCGACGAGGAGGACACCGAAGGCCAGCGCGACCCGCCGGAGGAGGCGGCTGCGCCGGCCGGTGGAGTCCACGAACACCGGCGCGGGCTCCGGGACGGTGATCACTTCCGTCTCGGCCGCGGCGATGTCGGTGTCGTGCGTGTTCTGGGGCTCCTGCGATGTCACCCGGCGAAGCTTAAGAACATTTATCGCGATCTTGGCACGAATCACTCACAAGGGGGACAGCCGACCGATTATGTGAAATAGGACGAATGGTCTTTGGCCCGGTGGGGCCGCGTGTGCCGATGGATCGCGCCATTCCGCTGAGCAGTGACGCCGGGCGCGGGCAAAAGAGGTTACGCCGCCGTACCCGGCAATTTACTGTCGCATTCCTGACTCATTTTTCGAGCATTTCTCGCAAAACGAAAAGAGGCAATAGCGCGGTATGGGCACTATGCCCGAAGCGGTGGGATGATGGGACCGACCCGACAATCTCGCGTGACCACCCGTTGTGCGGGGCATCTCGGCTCGTTAAGCTTCTCTTGCGCGCCCCAATCGCCCGCTTCCCCCGTGGCAGGCGATCGGGGCGCGCCCTTGCTTTCAGCAGGTCTGTTCCGGCGGCTCTCCGCTAGATCCAGCGGCCGCCCAGCCACATCCGCACCGACCAGTCGTCGTAGGGCATGATCGTGCCCACGAAGATCGGGTGGAAGTAGGCGAAACAGAGCGCCACCAGGATGACGTAGGTGCTCACCACGACCGTGCCGACCAGCTGCCGGTCGGTCCGCGCCGCCCCCGAGGTCATCCCGCTCGTCGGCGTCATGATCGCCCCGAGGACGTAGACCACCGCCAGGATCAGGAACGGCAGCGCCGGCATGGCGTAGAACGAGAACATCGTGCGGCCGTCCTTGACCGCGAAGTAGAACCACGGGACCAGCCCGGCCACCACGCCGGTCATGATCGCGTAGGCCCGCCAGTCGCGCCGGGCCACCCCGAACCAGGCCATCACGCCCAGCGCCGGCAGGAACGACCACCACAGGATCGGCGTGCCGACCAGCAGGATCTCGGCGGCGCAGCTGGCCGCGCCACAGCCGCCCGCCGAGCTCCAGTAGAACGCCACCGGGCGGCCCAGCAGCAGCCACTGCCACGGCCACGACTGGTAGGTGTGCTTCTGCGTCAGTCCGGTGTGGAACTTGAACGCCTCGGAGTGGTAATGCCACAGGTTCTGCAGCGCGCCGATGACCGGCGGCTCGCTCCACCCGTTGTCGGCCCGGTAGTGCCGGAAGTAGCCGTCGTCGGTGACGAACCAGCCGGTCCAGCTGGCCAGGTACACCACGATGGTCAGACCGAAGGTGAGCGCCAGCCAGCCGATGTCACCGAGGATCCCGGCGATGATCGGCCCGCGTACCCCGGCTGAGCGCCGCGCCTGGGCCCGCCAGACGAACACCAGACCGGCGAAGAACGGGGCGAAGAACAGCGCGCTCCACTTGACGCCGCAGGCCATGCCGAAGGTGATCCCGGAGACCAGCAGCCACCACGGGACGAACCGCGGGATGTGCGGGGTAGCCGTCGGGTCGTAGCCGTCCTCCAGGGCCCGCTGCCAGCTGCGCCGGTAGTGGTCACGGTCGAGCACCAGGGCGGCGAACGTCATCAGGATGAACAGGCCGATGAAGATGTCCAGCAGCGAGGTGCGCGACAGCACCAGTTGGAAACCGTCGAGCGCCATCAGCAGACCGGCGATCCCGGCCAGCACGATCGAGTGGAACAGCCGGTAGGCGACCCGGATGAAGATCAGCACCATCAGCGTGCCGGCCACCGCGGTGGAGAACCGCCAGCCCAGCTCGGTGTTGCCGAACGGGATCTCGCCCAGCGCGATCAGCCACTTGCCCAGCGGTGGATGCACCACGTACGCCGCGCCGTTGACCTTCTCGTCCCACTCGAAGCCGTGCTGGAGCATGTCCCACGCGTCGGTCGGGTAGTACACCTCGTCGAAGATGTACCCCTTGGGTTTGTCCACCCCGGCGAACCGCAGGATCCCGGCGATCACCGTGATGATCACGGTGACCAGCCACGAGTACGGTTCGAACCGCCGGTCCAGCGTCGACAGGCGCCGCTGGACGATCTCTGGGATGGCTCGCACGCCCGGGGACGACTCCGTCTCGGCGGGGGAGTCCGCGGTGGTGAGTTCTGTCTCAGCTGTGGCCGCCGTCGTCACCCCGCGATCGTAGGCCCCCGCGCTGAGAACGTAGGCCCGCCGTCGGCGCGTCCTGTCATGTGATGGACTTTTCGGATGCCTCATGGAGAAGAAGCCGGCGGACGGGTCGTGCTCGCGGGCGCCCCGCTGGGCAACACCGGCGACGCCTCGGCCCGCCTGCGCGAGGTCCTGACCTCGGCGGATGTCGTCGCGGCGGAGGACACCAGGCGGCTCGCCCGGCTCGCCCGGGACCTCGGCGTGACGGTCGGCGGCCGGGTCGTCTCCTACTTCGAGGGCAACGAGGAACGGCGTACCCCCGAGCTTGTCGAAGCCCTGCGGTCCGGCGCCGTCGTCGCCGTGGTGACCGACGGCGGCATGCCGAGCGTCTCCGACCCCGGCTACCGGCTGGTCCGCGCGGCGCTCGACGCCGGTTTCCCGGTCACCGCGGCGCCCGGCCCGAGCGCGGTGACCACCGCGCTGGCCCTGTCCGGCCTGCCCAGTGACAGGTTCGTCTTCGAGGGTTTCCTGCCGCGGTCCGGCTCCGGGCGCCGCGCCCGGCTGCGGGAGCTGGCCGCCGAGCCGCGCACCCTGGTCTTCTTCGAGGCGCCGCACCGGATCGTCGGCGCGTGCGAGGACCTGGCGGCGATCTTCGGCGCGGACCGGCCGGCCGCGATCTGCCGCGAGCTGACCAAGACCTACGAGGAGATCCGCCGGGACACACTCGGCGCGCTGGCCGCCGGCGCCGCCGCGGACCATCCGCGCGGCGAGATCACCCTGGTGGTGGCGGGCGCGCCGGCCGGGCCGGCGGCTGCGCCGGACGACGACGAGCTGCGGGCCGAGGTCGCCGAACGGGAGGCGGCGGGCGCTTCGCGCCGCGACGCGATCCAGCAGGTCGCCGACGCTCACGGTCTGCGGAAACGCGAGGTGTACGCGTTGGTCCACGCTCAGTAGGCGGCCACCAGGAACCCGCCCAGCATCAGGATCGGCCCGAGGAAGCTGGCGATGGTCGCCCCGCGCCGGGCCGGCCGCGACGGCAGCCGCCGTGCCCCGGTGGTCTCCGCGATGGCGTACCCGCACACCAGCACGAGCAGGAACCCGAGCCCCCACCGCAGGTGCGTGAGCGGCCCGCCGGATGTGGTGTACGCCTGATCGCTGCCCGGTCCGACCATCCGGGCCGGTGAGACCGCCCCCGGCTGCCGCCCGTCCCCGTCGACGCCGAGCAGGGTCACCGTGGCCACCGAGAAGCTCTCGGCGGCGAACTGCCCGACGCATCTCTGGGCCAGCCCGTTCCCGTGGCATCGGGTGGTGGTCGCGTACCCCTGGTCGCCGTGCCCGACCGCCAGCCAGAACGGCTCCGCGCTGACCCAGCCGAAGAACGCCGCGACCAGGCTCAGCAGGATCAGGCAGAGCAGTGCGCCGACCGGCCGGTCGGCGGGCATCGGGCGGCGCCGGGCAGCCGGTTCGGCTTCGGGTTCGGCGGCGTCGCGTTCCTCCTCGCTCATCCAGAACGGCGAGTTCGCCAGCCGCTCCTCGACCTCCGGCGCGGCCCGCACCTCGGACGGCGGCCGGGCGGCGGGCGTCTCCGAGGGCGGCGACGAGGGTCGTGATGGGGGCGGCGACGAGGGCAGCCGGGCGGCCGGCGCGATGATCATCAGCTCGCCGGTGGTGGCCGTCGGTGAGACTGCCGGGTCGTGCCACCACTCGTTCTCGGGCAGCGCCCAGGGATTGCCCTCGTCTCGGGGTGTTTCCGCTGGTTGTGGCTGGTTTCCGGTCACCTGCCCATCTAACGCCGCGGTTCTGCGCCGAGCACGTCACTGATCGGGCGTGTCGGGACAAATCGGCATGGCGGCTATCCGTTCGCGCGTCGCCGTGAGCGGTCACTACGCTTGTACGTCATGAGTCACGTTCTCGCCGCGGTTGCCTGGCCCTACGCCAACGGCCCGCGCCACATCGGTCATGTTTCCGGCTTCGGGGTGCCCTCCGACGTTTTCAGCCGGTACATGCGGATGGCCGGCCACGACGTGCTCATGGTGTCCGGCACCGACGAGCACGGCACCCCGATCCAGGTCCAGGCCGACGCCGACGGGGTGACCCCGCGGCAGCTCGCCGACCGCTACAACCGGGTGATCGTGGAGGACCTGCACGGTCTGGGCCTCTCCTACGACCTGTTCACCCGCACGACCACACGCAACCACTACGCGATCGTCCAGGAGCTGTTCGAGGGCCTGCACCGCAACGGCTACATCGTCGCCCGGACCACGCTGGGCGCGATCTCCCCGTCCACCGGCCGCACCCTGCCCGACCGCTACATCGAGGGCACCTGCCCGATCTGCGGCTACGACGGCGCCCGCGGCGACCAGTGCGACAACTGCGGCAACCAGCTCGACCCGGAGCAGCTGGTCAACCCGCGGTCCCGGATCAACGGCGAGACCCCGCAGTTCGTCGAGACCGAGCACTTCTTCCTCGACCTGCCGGCGTTCGCCGAGGCGATCGGCGGCTGGCTGGACCGCCGGGAGAACTGGCGGCCCAACGTCCTCAAGTTCTCCCGCAACCTGCTCGACGACCTCCAGCCCCGGGCCATCACCCGTGACCTGGAGTGGGGCGTCCCGATCCCGCTGGACGGCTGGCGCGACCGCAACGACAAGCGCATCTACGTCTGGTTCGACGCGGTCATCGGCTACCTGTCGGCGTCGATCGAGTGGGCCCGGCGCACCGGTGACCCGGAGGCGTGGCGGCAGTGGTGGTCGGCCGACGCGCAGGGCAAGGACGCGCTCGGCTACTACTTCATGGGCAAGGACAACATCGTCTTCCACTCGGTGATCTGGCCGGCTCTGCTGCTCGGCTACTCCGGCGAGGGCGACAAGGCGGGTGTCCCGGGTGACCTGGGCCGGCTCAACCTGCCCACCGAGGTGGTGTCCAGTGAGTACCTGACGATGGAGGGCAAGAAGTTCTCCTCGTCGCGCCGGGTGGTCATCTATGTGCGCGACTTCCTGGAGCGCTACGACGCCGACGCGCTGCGCTACTTCATCGCGGCTGCCGGCCCGGAGTCCAACGACACCGACTTCACCTGGGCCGAGTTCGTCCGCCGGAACAACGACGAGCTGGTCGCCGGCTGGGGCAACCTGGTCAACCGGTCGGTCTCGATGGCCGCGAAGAACTTCGGGGAGATCCCGGCGGCCGGCGAGCTGACCGAGGAGGACCGCGCGGTGCTGGCGGTCGCCCGGGCCGGGTTCGGCACGGTCGGTGAGCTGATCGGCAAGCACCGGCAGAAAGCGGCGATCGGCGAGGCGATGCGGGTCGTCGCCGAGGCCAACAAGTACCTGTCCGAGCAGGCCCCGTGGAAGCTGAAGTCCGATGAGGACAAGCCGCGCCAGGCGACCATCCTGCACGTGGCGCTCCAGGTGGTCAGCGACGCGAACACGTTGTTGACCCCGTTCCTGCCGCACTCCGCGCAGAAGGTGTTCGAGCTGCTCGGCGGTGCGGGCGTGCACGCGCCGATGCCGCGGATCGAGGAGGTCGACGACCTCGACGGCGGCCCCGCATACCCGATCCTGACCGGCGACTACACCACGGGCGCCCGCTGGGAGTCGGTGCCGCTGGCCGCCGGCACCCCGCTGGCCGCCCCGAAACCGGTCTTCCGCAAGCTCGATCCGTCCGTTGTGGACGAGGAACTGGCCCGTCTCGGCGGCGAGGAGTCCTGAGCCACCCGCAAATACATTGATCCCTCGTGGCGCCGGACGGTGAATTCATCGGTGCCACGGGGGAACGGGGGCGTTTCATCGGTACGCGTCCGTATCGGTTGCTCGGCTCCTTCGTGTGGCTCTCACCCCTCGAAGGAGTTCTGTGAAGATTCGCTTCACGCGGCCCGCTGTGGTCGCGGTCGCTCTCGTCACGGGTAGCGCGCTGGTGGGTTCGCCCGCCTACGCGATCCCGGGCTCGCCCAACGGCGCACCGACCAGTCAGGACGGGGCGGCCGTCACCGAGCGGTCCGTCTCCACTCTGGACACCATCGACCCGGGCACCACTGACCCGGGCACGACCGACCCCGGGACGACCGACCCGGGCACCACCGACCCCGGGACCACTGACCCGGGTACCACCGACCCGGTTCCGGCCGACCCGGACACCACGGTGCCGACCGGCTCGTTCCGGATCAACTACTCCTCAGTCTGGACCGGCCAGCGGGTCGTCATCGGCCAGAACGCGACCGAGTTCAGCGACCCGGTCGACGCCCCGGAGACCCTCAAGCGAGTGGTCAGCTGGGGTGACGGCACGAGCACCGTGCTCAGCCCGACCACGTTCACCGCCACCAAGCAGTACAACCGGGCCGGCAACTTCAAGGTCACCGTGACCATCACCGACCCGGCCGGCAACGTGTCGGCGATCCCGGCCAAGACCGTCGGGGTGACCATCCCGGCCGGCCAGATCACGCTCAACAAGAAGGCCGTCTACCAGGGCGCCCTCTTCAACGTGAAGATCAACAAGGTGCCGGCCGGCGCGAAGACGTACCGGATCGACTGGTCCGACGGCTCGATCTCCACGCACAGCGCGTCGCGGCGGACGCTGAACAACGCCTACATCCACTACTACTGGAAGTGGGACGCCGCCAAGAAGACCTGGGTCCGCAACGGCAAGGGCCGGATCTCCGGCGTCCGGGCGCTCAAGGTCTCCTGGGGCAACGACAAGGGCTACGCCTACTTCCAGACCGCCGCGAAGATCAACGTCGTGAAGGACACCTCGCGGCCGACCCTCACGATCAAGAAGCCGTCCTCGACGAACCGGGCGAGCTCCTGGAAGACGATCAAGGGCACCGTGGCCGACAAGGGCTCCGGCATCCGCCACATCGGCGTCACCGCGTTCCGGGTCACCTCGACCGGCAAGGCCTACTGCCTGACCCCGGCCCGGAAGTGGAAGCGCTACTACACCGAAGCCGACGTCCAGAAGTACTGCACCTACTCCGGCGTCAAGGTGAAGGTCGTCAAGGGCAAGTGGTCGCTGACCCTCCCGGCCGGCCTCGGCAAGAACCAGTACTTCCAGGTCAACGCTTGGGTGTACGACTGGGCGGACAACTTCCGCGGCACCTACCGCTACGCCACGATCACCCGTAGCTGAGACACCGATGCCCCGTCGAGCCACCCGGCTCGGCGGGGCATCGCCGTGTTCAGAGCTGGTACGCGATCTCCGCGATGTGATGGTCGGTGATCTCACCGATCGGCGCCCACGCCTCGTAGATGCCCCGCTCGTAACACCGGGCCCCGACCGCGTTGATCGTGTCGGCGTCCGGGCGCAGCAGCCGCAGCCGGGCCCAGGTCTCGTCACGCTGGAGCACCCAGCACGGCACACCCCGCCAGCGGGCCTGCTCAGCCCGCCGGGACAGGGTCTGCACCGGATAGCGGGCAGCCCGGGTCAGCGCCCGAACCCGGAACTCACCGGGCGGGTCGGCGACCGCCTCGTACTCGTTCGTGTCGATCCGCCCGACCAGCCGCGACGAGGCCGCCGCGGTGCACGGCACGTACTCCCGGTCCGGGCTGCCGCCGGGGATGTCAGACAGCAGACCCCGCCAGCGCGGCCCGGCCAGCCGCAGCCACCCGTGCTGCTCCGGCTGATACGTGTACAGCACCACCTCGTCGCCGCCCGGCAGACAGGCCAGCAGCTGAGCGTTCGCAGACAGCGGCAGATCAGCGAAACCGGCGGTGATGTACTCCGGGATCAGATCGTCGGTGCTCGGGCTGAACCCGGTGCCGAGCACCATCGCCCCGATCCGCGAATGCCCCGGCAGACCGGGCAGCCCCGGCTGCGCGGCGCCGGCCGGCACCTCGTAGTCGATCGGGTCGACGGCCCGCCAGCGCAGCGCGAACGTCACATGGTCGTCGGACATCCCGTCGGTACGCAGCAACCCCAGCTCGCGGGGCTCGCTCAGATGCGCGATGTCGCACGAGCGGTAACAGAAGCCGTACGGCAGCCAGCCACCGAGATGCCCGGCCACCTGCGCGGGCGAGAGCACCTTCGTCATCC
Source organism: Actinoplanes sp. NPDC026670 (assembly GCF_040638175.1). Lineage (NCBI taxonomy): Bacteria > Bacillati > Actinomycetota > Actinomycetes > Micromonosporales > Micromonosporaceae > Actinoplanes > Actinoplanes sp. NPDC026670. The sequence goes on along the minus strand of NZ_JBEZXU010000017.1, from coordinate 75,405 downwards.
GGGTGCCCCGGCGGATCGCCGCGGTCGCCCGGATCCGGCGCAGTTCCGCGTCGTCCCGGTAACCGACGGACTGGCTCATCGCCTGCACCTGCTGCCAGTTCAGGTCACGGCGGAGCGGCGCCATCAGGGGTGGGTCGAGCGGGTCGGCGCCCAGATCGCTGTCCTCACCGGTCACGGTCACGGGCCGCAACCTAAGTGACCACGGTGGATATCTGATGAACTCCCGGTTACCGGAAAACTCGGCGTGCAGAATGTCTCACATGCCATCAGCAACCCCCGGTCAGTCTCCTTCAGACCGCCGCCGCGCCAAGGAGTCCCGCCGAGCAGGCGAATTCCCGCCGGCGCCGGAGCCGCTCGCGGTTCCGGTCTTCGACAGCCACACCCATCTCGACCTCACGATCCAGGAGGCGGGTGTCACCGGAGAGGGTGACCCCATCGACGTCCTGATCGCCGCCGCGGCGAAGAGCGGCATCGACCGGCTGATGCAGGTGGGTGTGGACGTCGACTCGTCGCGCTGGGGCGCCGACCTCGCCGACCGCAACGACTCGGTGCTTGCCGCGGTCGCCCTGCACCCGAACGAGGCGCCCCGCCTGTCCGATCTGGACGAAGCGTTGCGCCAGATCGAGACGCTCGCCGCCCGCCCCCGGGTCCGCGGCGTCGGCGAGACCGGCCTGGACACCTTCCGCACCGGCGACGAAGGCCGCGCCGCCCAGGAGGAGAGCTTCCGCGCCCACATCGCCATCGCGAAACGCCACCACAAAGCCCTGATCATCCACGACCGGGACGCCCACGCCGACGTGCTGCGGGTCCTCGATGAAGAGGGCGCGCCCGACCGGGTCGTCCTGCACTGCTTCTCCGGCGACGCCGAATTCGCAGCCGAATGCGTCCGCCGCGGCTACTACCTCAGCTTCGCCGGCACGGTCACCTTCGCCAGCGCCGCGAACCTCCGCGCCGCCGCCGCGATCACCCCACCCACGCAGATGATGGTCGAGACCGACGCGCCCTACCTCACCCCGACGCCGTACCGGGGCCGCCCCAACGCCTCATATCTGATCCCGATCACCATGCGAGCCCTCGCCGATGCCTCCGGCACCGACCTCGACACCCTCTGCGCCACCATCTCCGCGACCGGCGACGAGGTCTTCGGCCCCTGGTGAAACCCCTCATCCGGTACGGGCACCGCGCCCCGCCGAACCGGCACAGTCCCGCAACCACACCGCGACACCGCAGCCGGTCCCGGCCGAAACGCGACCGCCGGGCCGGCTGCGTGGTCACCGGCTGGCTGTCACCGTCGTCGAGACGACGCTGACGACCAGCCGCGCTAGTCGGTGATCACCCAGGCTGCAGCGCCCAGCAGCCGGCTCAACTGCTCCAGCTGCGTGGCGAACGCCGTCGGCGCCGCATTCAACGGGCCCCGCGACACCATCCGCACCGCCCACCGATGCCCCGGCGCCACATTGAAGACCCGGTGCACCACCAGCGACCCACGCGGATCCGGCTCCACCGACGTCACCCCGCGATACCACCACTCACCCTGCAACGACACCGACCGGCCCGCCCGGTCCACGGTCACCGTCATCCGGCTGCCCTCATGGATCACCACGAACTCGTCACCGTCGTCGTGCTCCACCGTGCCGGTGACCGCCAGCGGCGAACGGCCGCCGGAACCCACGTCCAGAAGCACGGCGGCGACCGCATCCGGGGCCGCCTCCACCACTCCGCGCAGCTCCAGCAACTTCGTCATGAATCCTTCCTACCCGGCGGTGTCCAGTGGCCCCGGCCGCCCACCGTAGGCTCTGGCCATGGCGGAAACACTTCTCGGCCCGGCGGAGATCCGGGAACTGGCCGCGCGCCTCGGCGTCGCGCCGACCAAGAAGCTCGGCCAGAACTTCCTGCACGACCCCAACACCATCCGCCGGATCGTCGCCGCCGCCGCGCTGCGCCCCGACGACGTGGCCCTGGAGGTCGGCCCCGGACTCGGCTCCCTCACCCTCGGCCTCGCCGGAGCGGTCCGGCACGTGCACGCCGTGGAGATCGACCCGACCCTGGCCAAGGCACTGCCCGAGACGGTCACCGCGCCCCACCTCACCGTGCACCTGTCCGACGCCCTCCGGATCAGCGGCGACGCCTTCGACCCGGCGCCCACCATGCTGGTGGCCAACCTGCCCTACAACGTGGCCGTCCCGGTCGTCCTGCACCTGCTCGCCGAGCTGCCCACCCTGCGCGGCGGCCTGGTCATGGTGCAGAAGGAGGTCGCCGACCGGCTCGTCGCCGGCCCCGGGTCGAAGGTCTACGGCGTGCCCTCGGTCAAACTCGCCTGGTATGCGGAGGCCAAAGCCGCCGGCAAGGTACCGCCCGCAGTGTTCTGGCCGGTGCCCAACGTGGACTCCGGCCTGGTCGCCTTCACCCGGCGGGAACCACCCGCCGGCGCCGCCCGCACCGACGTGTTCACCGTCGTGGACGCCGCCTTCGCCCAGCGCCGCAAGACCCTCCGGGCCGCGCTGGCCGGCTGGGCCGGCGGCCCTGACAAGGCCGAGTCGGTGCTGCGTGCGGCCGGGGTCAGCCCCCAGGCCAGAGGCGAGGCACTGACCGTCGGCGAGTTCGCCGCGATCGCCGCAGCGGCAAAACTGTCAGTGCCCGGCGGTAAGCTCAGCCCGTCCGACGCGCAGCCCGAGGAGGTGGACTCATGACCGCGGAGCCAATCGGTCATGCCAAGTGGGCACTAGATCTGACCAGGCAGCGCCTGGCCAACTTCACGCTCGAGGACGTCCTCAACCTGCCCGATGACGCCCCCCGCGTCGAGCTTCGTGACGGAGTCATGATCTTGGTTCCCTCCCCGACGATCGGCCATCAGACCATCGGTAATCTCCTGTGGCTGTGGTTCCGGCAGAATGCTCCTGAGCAGTTCCTGGCCGCCACCGCGGTCGGCGTGGCGATCAGCGCCCGGGACAGTTTCGAGCCGGATGTGCTCCTGCTCCGCCAGCCGATCGTCAACTCACACCATTACTTCCTGCCCGATCAGGTCGAGGTCGCGGTCGAGATCGTCTCCCCAGGGACCAAACGACGTGACCGGATGGAGAAACCACCGGGCTACGAGGCCGCCGGCATCCGGCATTTCTGGCGGATCGAGCAGGACCCCCTCCACGTCTTCGCCTACGACCTCGTCGACGGCCGCTACGAGCTGGCCGGTGACTCGGATACGGAGCTGGTGTTGAGCGCGCCGTTCGAGATCAGGCTCCCGATCCGGGACATCACTCCGTGACGGAGGCGTGGGGTCCGGACGACGACGAGCCACGTCCGCATCGAGGCCCGGTCAAGGTTCGCGTCCCAGCCAAGATCAACCTGCACCTCGGAGTCGGCCCGCTCCGCCCCGACGGCTACCACGAGCTCAACACCGTCTACCACGCGATCAGCCTGTTCGACGAGCTCACCGCCCGCCGCGGCGACACCCTCACCCTCACCATGGAGGGCGAGGGCACCGGCGAGCTGGAACTCGACGAGAGCAACCTGATCATCCGCGCCGCCCGGGCGCTCGCCGCCCGCGGCCGCGTCCCCGCCTACGCCCGGCTCCACCTGCGCAAGAGCATCCCACTCGCCGGCGGCCTCGCCGGTGGCAGCGCCGACGCCGCCGCCACCCTGATCGCCTGCGACCTGCTCTGGGGCCTCGGCATGTCCCGCGACGAGCTCGCCGAAGTCGGCGCCCAACTCGGCTCCGACATCCCGTTCCTGCTGCACGGCGGCACCGCCCTCGGCACCGGCCACGGCGAAGCGGTCAGCCCGATCCTGGCCCGCCCCACCACCTGGCACTGGGTCGTCGCCTTCGCCGACGGCGGCCTCTCCACCCCGGCCGTCTACCGCGAGCTCGACCGGCTCCGCGCCACCGACCGGCCCGCCCCACCCGTCCCACTCGGCGGCCCCGACCAGCTGATGGCCGCCATGCGCCAGCGTGACCCCGAGATCCTCGGCGCCGCCCTCGGCAACGACCTCCAGGCCGCCGCCCTCTCCCTCCGGCCCCAACTCGCCGACGTGCTCAAAGCCGGCCAGGAGGCAGGCGCCATCACCGGGATCGTCTCCGGCTCCGGCCCCACCTGCGTCTTCCTCGCCGCCGACGCCGCACACGCACAAGAAGTCGCCGCCGAACTCACCGCAGCCAAAGTGTGCCGGGCCGCGGTCACCGCCCGCGGACCCCAGCCGGGCGCGCGGGTAATCTAGGCGCATCGTGGCCAACATCATCAACCTGGACCGGGTCAGCAAGGGTTATGGAGCTGCCGGTCAGCTGCTCACCGACGTGTCACTGGGGCTCGACGACGACGCCCGCATCGGCATCGTGGGTCTCAACGGCGCAGGTAAATCGACCCTTCTCCGCATGCTCGCCAAATCCGAGGAGCCAGACTCCGGCCGGGTCACCCACCGGCGTGACCTGCGCGTCGCATCCCTGCCGCAATCGCTCATCCTCGCCGGCGAGGCGACCGTCCGAGACGTCGTGCTCGGCACCGCCTGGCTGCCGCAGAGCATGGGCGCCGAGCACGAGTGGGCCGGCGACGCCGGCGTCCGCACCATCCTCGACGGCCTCGGCATGGGCTACCTCGGCCTGGACACCCCGGTCGGCCCGATGTCCGGTGGCGAGCGCCGCCGCGTCGCCCTGGCCGCCCTCCTGGTCCGCGAGAGCGACCTGCTGATCCTCGACGAACCCACCAACCACCTCGACGTCGCCGGCGTCGACTGGCTCGCCAAACACCTGCTCACCCGCCGCGGCGCGCTGCTCGTGGTCACCCACGACCGCTGGTTCCTCGACGCCGTCTGCACCATGACCTGGGAGGTCGTGGACGAGCAGGTGCACACCTACGAGGGTGGCTACGCCGCCTGGATCCTGGCCCGCGCCGAGCGTCAGCGGGTCGCCGCCTCCATCGAGGCCCGCCGGCAGAACCTGCTGCGCAAAGAGATCGCCTGGCTGCGCCGCGGCCCCCCGGCCCGCACCTCGAAACCGAAATTCCGCATCGACGCCGCAAACGCGCTGATCGCCGACGTCCCCCCGGCCCGCGACCAGGTCAGCCTCCAACGACTCGCCACCACCCGGCTCGGCAAACAGGTCTACGACCTGGAGCAGATCGAGCTCAACGCCGGCCCGAAACCGATCTTCCGCGACCTCACCTGGCAGGTCGGCCCCGGCGACCGCATCGCGATCCTCGGCGCCAACGGCGCCGGCAAGACCACCCTGCTGCGCCTGCTCGCCGGCGTCACCAAACCCGACGGCGGCCGCCTGGTCACCGGCACCACCGTGCGCCCCGCGTTCCTGTCCCAGGAACTGAAGGAACTACCAGGCCACCTGCGCCTGCTCGAAGCCGTCGAAGAGGTCGCCAAACGCGTCAAACTCGGCGACCGGGAACTCTCCGCCGGCCAGCTCGCCGAAGTGTTCGGATTCACCGACAAACGCATCTGGACACCCGTCAGCGACCTGTCCGGCGGCGAACGGCGACGCCTCCAGATGCTGCGGCTGCTCGCCACCGAGCCCAACGTGCTGCTCCTCGACGAACCGACCAACGACCTCGACACCGACACCCTCGCCTCACTCGAAGACCTGCTCGACTCCTGGCCCGGCACCATGGTGGTCGCCAGCCACGACCGCTACCTCGTCGAGCGCGTCACCGACACGGTCTTCGGCATGTTCGGCGACGGACGGCTCGTGCACCTGCCCGGCGGGATCGACGAATACCTCGCCCGCGTGGCCACGCCGGCCGCTCCGGGCGTACCCACAAAGGGTTTTGCCGAAGCCCCACCGGCCGCAAGCGGCCTCTCCGCCGGTGAGCTCCGCCAGGCGAAAAAAGATCTGGCCCGGCTGGAACGACAGATGGAAAAGCTGTCCGACCGCGAAGCCAAGATCAACGAAAGCCTCGCCGAACACGGCAGCAACTACGACAAACTCGTCGAGCTCGAAGCCCAGCTGAAAACCGTCCAGCAGGAGAAAGCCGAAACCGAAGAAGCCTGGCTCGAACTAGCCGAGCAGGTGTCCGAAAGCTGAACCGGGGGGTGTGCCTGCGCCGCTTGTCGGGGATACGCGAGAATCTGCTCGAAGACACCTGACCTTGGAGACGGAACCATGGCGCACACCCCGGTCAATCACCCGCTTCGGCCGATCTACCGGATCGTCGGCTTCGTCGTCGGCGCCTACCTGGTGGCGTTCGGCATCATCGGGTTCATCTCGACGTCCAGCGAAGCCTTCACCGGCCCCGGCGTTCGAGCACTCGGCCAGGGCAGCAACGTCCTCTGGTCCATCATCTCGCTCGCCCTCGGCGCGCTCGTGCTCCTCGCCACCGCCGTCGGCCGCAACATCGACGCCGCCGTCGACCAATACCTCGGCTGGGCCCTGCTCGTCCTCGGCAGCTACTCACTCTGCGTACTGCGCACCGACGAGGTGAACATCTTCGGATTCACCATGTCCACCGTCATCGTCACCTACCTGGCCGGCCTGCTGCTGATCACCGTCAGCCTCTACAGCAAGACCGCCCCCCAATCCCAAACCGGCGCCCCCCGCCAGGTTCGCGAAGGCCGCACCGCCTGAACCACCCAGCACCACCAGCCGCGCCGGGCCCGCACTCAGCGGACCCGGCGCGTCTGCAATCCAGGCTTCGGCTCCAGATGCGACAACCCGTTCCACGCCAGATTCACCAGATGCGCCGCCACCATCTCCTTCTTCGGCTTCCGCGCCTCCCGCCACCACTGACCGACCAGCGCGACCATCCCCACCAGCGCCTGCGAATACAACTCGGCGAACCGCGGATCCAAACCCCGGCTCTTGAACTCCGCACCCAGAATGTGCTCCACCTGATGGGCGACATCGTTCATCACACTGGAGAAATTCCCCGACGCCGACAACACCGGCGAATTACGGACCAGCACCTGAAAACCGTGCGGCTCCTCATCGATGTAATCCAGCAGCGCCAGCGCCGCCTGCTCCAGCAACTCCCGCGGATGGCCCGCAGTCAGCGCCGTGGTGATCCGATCCAGCAGAGCACGCACCTCACGGTCCACCACCACCGCGTACAGCCCCTCCTTGCCGCCGAAGTGCTCGTACACGACAGGCTTAGACACCTTCGCCCGAGCCGCCACCTCCTCGACGGTGGTCGCATCGAAACCCCGCTCGGCGAACAGCTGCCGCCCGACCGTGATCAACTGCTCCCTGCGCTGGGCGGCCGGCATCCGGACCCGCGGAACCGGTGATTGCTTCTCGTTGCTGCTGTCGCCCTGCACGGTCACCCGGCCATCCTGCCAGGGTTGGCACATTCCAGCGCTTACACCTCGGTCCGAAACCGCTCTAGCCTTGAACCATGACTACTAGTGATGAGGCAACTTTGCACGAGGCTGAGATGCGGGCGGAGGCTCGGCGACTGCGCGTCGATCCAGGGCTCTCCCGCTCCCAGCTGATGAAGATCTTCGGCGTCAGCAACGGCACGTTGACCGACTGGCTGCGCGGCATCGAGCCGCCGGAGTGGACCCGCCGCCCCAACGCCAAGGATGAGAAGCGGCGAGAGGCGGTGGCTCTCCGCGAGGCGGGGTGGTCGATCAACGACATCGCCGCTCGGGTGGGTGTGGCCAAATCGACGGTTTCGCGGTGGGCGGGCCATGTCCCATTGGATCCGGATACCGATCGGGCGAGGGAGAAGCGAGAGCTCGCCGTCAAGCGGATCGCAGGCCGGTGGGACGACTATCGGGCGGATCGCGACCAGCGGCAGGCCGATGTGTGGGAGGAGGCCGCGCGCGATGTCGGAGAGCTGTCCGAGCGGGATGTCCTTCTCATGGGTGCCATCGCCTATTGGTGTGAGGGTTCCAAATCAAAGCCGTGGGCGCGCAACGATCGTCTTACCTTCATCAACAGCGATCCCGGGCTTCTTTCACTCTTTCTGCGCTTTCTCGAGCTGGGAGGTCACCCGGCCGATGATCTGAACTTCCGGCTCAGCATCCATGAGACCGCCGACGCGGATGCGGCCGCCGAGTGGTGGGCGGAGCGGTTGACGATCCCGATCGGGCGATTTCAGAAGCCGACCATGAAGAAACACCGGCCGCAGACCCGGCGGGCGAACGTCGGTGACGACTACCACGGTTGCCTGATCATCCAGGCTCCGAAGTCGCGGTTGCTGTACTGGCGCATGGAGGGCGCTGTCCGTGCGGTCGTCCGAGAGGCTTCGTCCGCTTTCCACGCTCGAGTAGGGAGGCGCTAGTCTGTCCTCAGCACTATTCGGCTGTGGTGTAATTGGCAACACTAGTGACTTTGACTCACTCATTTCAGGTTCGAGTCCTGACAGCCGAGCAAATCTGTGGTAAAGGCCCTGAGTAGGCCGCGCGGTTGACTTGACGCCGCACGCACGAAGCCGCCACGACCGATGGAGTCACCGTGAGCCAGGCCCCCAGTCGTACTGTCGTCGTCCTTGCCGCTGGTGAGGGCAAGCGGATGAAGTCGGCGACGCCCAAGATGCTTCAGCCTCTGCTCGGGCGCACTCTGCTCGGGCATGTGCTGGCCACCTCGGCGGCGATAAAGACCGACCGGACCGTGGTGGTCGTCGGGCACAAGGCTGACGAGATCACCGCGTTCCTGTCCGAGGTGGCGCCGGAGGCGACGCCGGTGTTGCAGGCCGAGCAGAACGGGACCGGGCACGCGGTGCGCATCGCGCTGGATGCGACGCCTGATCTGGCCGGCACGGTGGTGGTGCTCAGTGGTGATGTTCCGTTGTTGCGCCCGGAGACGCTGGAGGCGCTGCTGGCCACGCACGAGCGGGCCGGCGCGGCGGCGACGGTGTTGAGCGCCGAGGTGGATGTGCCGGGTGGGCTGGGCCGGATCGTGCGGGGTGCGGACGGCAATCTGGAGCGGATCGTGGAGGCGAAGGACGCTTCGGATGAGGAGCGCCGGATCCGGGAGATCAACTCGGGGATCTACGTGTTCGATGCGGTGTTGTTGCGTGAGGCGCTCGGCAAGTTGTCGACGGACAATGCGCAGGGTGAGGAGTATCTGACTGACGTCTTCGGGATTCTGGCGTCGCAGGGGCATCCGGTGGCGATCGAGGTGGCGGAGTTTGCCGTCGAGACGTTGGGGTGCAACGACCGGGCTGAGTTGGCGAAGCTGCGGGTGTTGATGCGTGATCGGGTCAATGAGGCGTGGATGCGGTCCGGGGTGCTTCTGCTGGATCCGGCGACGACGTGGATCGATGTGACGGCGACGTTGGAGCCGGATGCGGTGGTTGATCAGAATTCGCAGATTCTGGGGTCGAGCACGGTGGCGACGGGTGCGGTGATCGGTCCGGACACGACGTTGATCGATAGCACGGTGGCGGCGGGTGCGACGGTGTTGCGGACGCATTCGATCGGTGCGTCGGTGGGGCCGGCGGCGTCGGTGGGGCCGTTCTCGTTTCTGCGTCCGGGGACGCGTCTGGCGGCGAAGTCGAAGATCGGTGGTTTCGTCGAGGCGAAGAACGCCGAGTTGGGTGAGGGTGCGAAGGTGCCGCATCTGACGTATGTGGGTGACGCGACGATCGGTGCGAAGGCGAACATCGGGGCGGGCACGATTTTCGCCAACTATGACGGTGTGCGTAAGAGTCACACTACGGTCGGTGAGGCGGCGTTCGTGGGTTCGGATTCGGTGTTGGTGGCGCCGGTGGAGATCGGTCCGGGGGCGTATGTGGCGGCTGGCAGCGCTGTGACGAAGGATGTTCCGGCGGGGAATCTGGGTGTGACCCGGGCGCAGCAGCGCAACATCGAGGGGTGGACGGCGCGTCGTCGGCCGGGCACGGTGTCGGCGGCTGCTGCGGAGGCTGCGGATATCACTCCTGACCAGGAGTGATCCAGCGGGGGTGAGCCATCCCACCTGAGGGCCTCGAAACGTGGCGGTTACGTTGCCGCAAGGGATACTTCACTGCGAACCCCACCCCCTATCCACGGGAGCAGCGAGTCGATGGGCAGCATCGTCGCCGAGAACCGTAAGAGTCTGATGCTTTTCTCCGGCCGGGGTTTCCCCGAGTTGGCGGAGGAGATCGGCCAGGTGCTCGGTGTGGCGCCGACGCCGGCGGATTCGTATGAGTTCGCCAACGGGGAGATCTTCGTTCGTTTCAAGGACTCGGTTCGCGGGTCGGACGCGTTTGTCGTCCAGTCGGTGACCGAGGGTGTGAACCGCTGGGTCATGGAGACCCTGATCATGATCGACGCGTTGAAGCGGGGTTCGGCCAAGCGGATCACCGTGGTGTTGCCGTTCTACCCGTATTCGCGGCAGGACAAGAAGCATCGTGGCCGGGAGCCGATCTCCGCCCGGTTGGTGGCTGACTTGTTGAAGACGGCTGGGGCCAACCGGATTCTGACGGTCGATCTGCATACTGCGCAGATTCAGGGGTTCTTCGACGGGCCGGTGGATCACCTGTTCGCGATGGACACGCTCGCTGACTACGTGCAGAAGAAGTATGCGGGGCGGCCGATGACGGTGGTCGCGCCGGATTCGGGCCGGGTGCGGGTGGCGGAGCGGTGGACTGACCGGCTGGGTGGTTGCCCGTTGGCGTTCATTCACAAGACCCGTGATCCGTTGAAGCCGAATCAGGTGGTGGCGAATCGGGTGGTCGGTGAGGTCGAGGGCCGGGTGTGCCTGATCGTCGACGACATGATCGACACCGGTGGCACGATCGCGAAGGCGGCGGACATCCTGTTCCAGGAGGGTGCGGCTGATGTGATCGTGGCTTCGACTCACGCGTTGTTGTCGGATCCGGCGACGGAGCGGTTGAAGAACAGCCGGATCAGTGAGCTGGTGGTGACGAACACGTTGCCGTTGTCGCCGGAGAAGCGGCTGGACAAGATCACTGTGTTGTCGATCGCGCCGTTGTTGGCGCGGGCGATTCGTGAGGTGTTCGACGATGGTTCGGTGACCACTTTGTTCGGTGGTTTGAGCTGACCCGCACGTTTGGTGGTGTCCCGCCTCACTGGTGCAACTTGCATCAGTGAGGTGGTTTTTTCGCAGGCGTCGCGAGCCGGGCGGACCCGCTGACCGATGCACGATCGTGGCAGGTAAGCTAGTGCGGTTGCCACGGCGAGGGTGCTTCGTGGGCTGTTGAGGTTCGCAGCCTGCTCGAGGCGCCGTCATCGACGCGGTGCTCCGGGCCTGTGCCCAGCGCGCCCCCTTGCCCGGCAGCGCCGAAACACCGTTACCTCTGGCGGCTTGTTCCGCCTGGGGTCGCCACCGCAGCACTGCCGGATACCGCAGCCGCAGACTTAGACGCAGCCCGCATCGAAGAGTTTCAGGAGTTTCCCCGTGTCCGAGGTAAAGATCAGCGCCGAGCCCCGCACCGAGTTCGGCAAGGGTGGTGCTCGCCGCACGCGCCGGGCCGGCCTCGTGCCTGCCGTGCTGTACGGCCACGGCGAGAAGCCACAGCACATCGCCCTTCCGGCTCGTGAGTTCGCGGCCGCCATCCGCCACGGCGGCATCAACCAGATTTTCACGATCGACATCGCCGGCAACTCGGGCGCCACTCTGGCCCTGCCGAAGGCGATTCAGCGTGACCCGATCCGTGACACGTTCGAGCATGTCGACCTGCTCATCGTGAAGCGTGGCGAGAAGATCCAGGTGGACGTCCAGGTCACTCTGACCGGTGAGGCCGCCAAGAACACCCTGATCGTGCACGAGTCGAACACGGTCGCCGTGATCGCCGAGGCGCTGCACCTGCCGTCCGAGCTGGAGGCCTCGATCGAGGGTCTCGAGGCGGGCTCGCACATCACCGCTGGTGATGTGAAACTGCCGAAGGGCGTGGAGCTGGCTGTCGACGCCGAGACGGTGCTCGCGGTCATCAATGCGGCTCAGTCGAACGAGGAGGCTCCGGCCGAGGGTGAGACCCCGGCGGAGGGCGAGAGCGCGGAGTAGTCTCCGTCTCGCAGCAGCGGTAAGCCAGATATCAGGGAAAGTGCCGGGTGGCACTTTCCCTGATGTGCATGTGGAGGCAGGGGTAGTGAGCGACGAGGCGCCGTGGCTGGTGGTGGGTCTGGGCAACCCGGGCCGGGAGTATGCGGGTAACCGGCACAACGTGGGTTTCATGGTGGCTGATCTGCTGGCTTCCCGGGTCGGTGCGAGGTTCGGGCGGGCGAAGCGGGCGCAGACCGAGGTGGCTGAGGGTCGTCTGGGGTTCGGTGGCCCGAAGGTGATTCTGTTGAAGCCGCTGACGTACATGAACCTGTCGGGTGCTCCGGTGGTGGCGTTGGCGCAGTTCTTCAAAGTCCCGGTGGCTCAGGTGATTGCGGTGCATGATGAGCTTGATGTGCCGTTCGGGCAGGTAAGGGCGAAACGGGGCGGTGGCGAGGGCGGTCACAACGGGCTCCGGTCGATGTCGAAGTCGCTCGCGAGCAAGGAGTATGCGCGGGTGCGGGTGGGTATCGGGCGGCCGCCGGGCCGTCAGGAGCCGGCCGATTATGTGCTCTCCGACTTCTCCGGGGTGGAGCGTAAGGAGCTGGATTTCCTGGTGGACCGGGCGGCTGACGTGGTGGAGGCGGTCGTCGTCGAGGGTGTCGAGTGGGCGCAGAACAAGTACCACGGAAGTTGATCTCCATCTGACGACGCCGTGACGCACTCGCGGCCCGTCCGTTGGTCACTCGGACGCACGAATTCGGTGCGTGGCCGACGTGACGGGAGGGGTTCGAGGATGTCGCAGGACGTGTCCGAGGACCGGGCGGGCGCGTTGACCGAACCCACGGCGCCGCTGCCGACGGCGGTCGGTGGGGGTGCGGGTAGGTCGGCGAATCAGGGCCCGCAGCGGCCGGTGGAACGCCGGAGTGGGCGTAATGCCCGTATTCCGGTTCCCGCGGCGGGGGTGGAGAACGCCGCGCCGCAGGCGGTGCAGGGTGAGTCTGATCTCACTCGTAATCAGGCGGCTGATCGGCATGTGTCGCCGGCCCGTAACAGGTCGGCGGCGGTCCGGCCGTTCGTCCGGGCCCGGGGCCGGCATGCGGCGATGTCGCGCCGGCAGGACTGGGAGCGCCGTTATGTGCGGATGCTGGTCCTGGCCGATCTGACCGCGGGTGTGGCGGCGGGGGCGGGCACGTTCGTGGTCCGGTTCGGCGAGCAGGTCACCGCCTGGAATCGGATGTATCTGATCTGGTCGGCGCTGCTGCCGGTGGCGTTGTTGCTGGTGCTGGTGGCGGCGCGGGCGTATGAGCGGCGGTACCTGTTCGTGGGTTCCGACGAGTATCAGCGGGTGTTGCGTGGCGGTGCGGGGCTGATCGGCGGGGCGGCCGTGGTCTCGTACGCGCTGAATCTTGATCTTGCCCGGTCTTATGTTCTGGTGGCTTTTCCGCTGGCGACGGCGGCGATCGTGGTGTTGCGGTTTCTGCTGCGTAAGCGGCTGCATCTGGCGCGGGCCCGTGGGGAGAATCTCCGGCGGGTGATCGTGGTCGGTCACGAGCTTTCGGTCATCGGTATCACCAGGCAGTTGCGGCGGGAGCGCTATCACGGGCTGGAGGTGGTCGGCGCGTGCCTACCGCCGGGCGCCGACGGGATCGGGGTGGTGGATCTTCCGGTGTACGGCTCGTTCGACGATGTGGCGACGGCTGTGGAGCGGGCCGAGGCCGACACGGTGGTGGTGTTGAGCTGCCCGGAGCTGGATGGTGTGTCGGTGCGCCGGCTGGCTTGGCGGCTGGAGCGCGACGAGGTGGATCTGGTGGTGGCGAGCGCGCTGGTCGACGTGGCGGGTGCGCGGACCACGATCCGGCCGTTCGACGGTCTGCCGATGTTGCATGTCGAGCATCCCCGGCTGCATGGTGGCTCGCGGCTGGTGAAGGAGCTGGTGGATCGGCTCGGTGCGCTGCTGTTGCTGATCGTTCTCGGTCCGGTGCTGTTGACGGTGGCGCTCTGTGTGGGCCTTACATCACGTGGCCCGGTACTCTTTCGCCAAGTGCGTGTGGGACGTGATGGCCGATTGTTCCGGATCTTCAAGTTCCGCAGCATGTATGTCGACGCCGAGGCCCGGCTTGCCGAGCTGACGCACCTCAACGAGCACGACGGTGTGCTCTTCAAAATCCGCGACGACCCGCGTGTCACCCCGGTCGGGCGTTGGCTGCGCAGGTTCTCTCTGGATGAGCTGCCGCAGTTGCTGAACGTCCTGTCCGGGCGGATGTCGCTGGTCGGGCCACGGCCGCCGCTGCCCACCGAGGTGGCCGCCTACGCCGACGATGTGCGACGCCGGCTGGCCGTCAAGCCGGGGATGACCGGGCTCTGGCAGGTGTCGGGGCGGTCGGACCTCTCCTGGGAGGAGGCGGTCCGGCTCGACCTGCGTTATGTCGAGAACTGGTCGTTGAGCCTGGATCTGGTGATCCTGCTCAGGACGGTGACCGCCGTGGCGCGGTCGTCGGGAGCGTACTGACAGGCGTGTAATGGAGAGGGAGCGAGAGATGAGCGAGCAGACGAAGGCGTCGGCACGCATAGCGGGTCCGCGGGACGCCGGTGAGGGCGGCACGCCGCCGGTCAACGACTCCGCTTTCGCTCGCTGGCTCGCCGACCGGGCCGGGCAGATCCTGCTCCAGGTCCGGGCGGAGACCGGTCACGCCGACGGCAAGGCTCTGAAGGCGGCCGGTGACCAGGCCGCGCACGATCTGCTGCGGGCCGAGCTGGCCCGCTGGCGCCCGGCTGACGCGGTGCTCTCCGAGGAGGACGAGCACTCCCGGGTGGCGTGGACCGAGGGCCACCACCCGGACCGGCTCGGCGCGAACCGGGTCTGGATCGTGGATCCGCTGGACGGCACCCGTGAGTTCTCCGAGGAGGGCCGCGACGACTGGGCGGTGCACGTGGCGCTGTGGACGGCCGATTCGTCGGCGCCGGTGCGGCTGACCGCGGGCGCGGTGGCGATGCCGGCCCGGCACTGCACGCTCGCCACCGATCAGCCGCCGGCGTACCCGCCGATGCCGCTGGAGTCGGCGACCGGCGGGGCGATCCGGATCGCGGCGAGCCGGACCCGTCCGCCGGCGTTCGTCACGGCGCTGGCCGAGGATCTGGGCGCCGAGCTGGTGCCGATGGGCTCGGCCGGGGTGAAGATCGCCGCGGTGATCAACGGCGAGGCGGACGCGTACGTGCACGCCGGTGGCCAGTACGAATGGGACTCGGCCGCCCCGGTGGCTGTGGCGTTGGCCACTGGCCTGCACGCCTCCCGCGTCGACGGCAGCCCGCTGGCCTATAACCAGGCTGATCCGAAGTTGCCTGACCTGGTTGTTTGTCGCAAAGATCTCGCTCCTCGGTTGCTTGCTGCGTTGCAGAGGCATCTTCCGTAACAATGACGTCTGCCCTGCCCGGCCGACACCGGAGAAAGGTCTGGGGACAGAACCCATGAGCCAGACGAAGCCCTATCGCGTATCGCATCTGGATGCACTCGAAGCGGAGAGCATCTTCATCATGCGTGAGGTGATGGCCGAGTTCGAGCGCCCCGCGCTGCTCTTCTCCGGCGGCAAGGACTCGATCGTGATGTTGCGCCTCGCGGAGAAGGCGTTCGCGCCGGCGCGCATCCCGTTCCCGGTCATGCACGTCGACACCGGCCACAACTTCGCCGAGGTGCTGGAGTACCGGGACCGCCGGGTCGCCACTCTCGGCCTGAACCTGGTGGTCGCCAGCGTGCAGGAGGCGATCGACGCCGGCCAGGTGCGTGAGCTGCCGGATGGCACCCGTAACCGGATCCAGACGCCGGTGCTGCTCGCCGCCCAGGAGAAATACCGGTTCGACGCGCTGTTCGGCGGCGCCCGCCGCGACGAGGAGAAGGCGCGGGCCAAGGAGCGGATGTTCAGCTTCCGCGACGACTTCGGCCAGTGGGATCCGAAGAACCAGCGGCCCGAGCTGTGGGCGCTGTACAACGGCCGGCACCACCCGGGTGAGTCGATCCGGGTGTTCCCGCTGTCGAACTGGACCGAGCTGGATGTCTGGCACTACATCGCCAAGGAGGACATCCCGCTGCCGAGCATCTACTACGCCCACGATCGTGAGGTCGTCGAGCGCAACGGGATGTTCTACGCGGTCAACGAGTTCATCAGGCTGCGTGACGGTGAGACGTCCGAGGTCCGCCGGGTGCGGTACCGGACGGTCGGTGACGCGTCGCAGACCGCGGCCGTGCTCTCCGAGGCGGACACCGTCCAGAAGGTGATCGACGAGGTCGCCGCGACCCGGATCACCGAGCGTGGCGCCACCCGTGGCGACGACAGGGTCAGCGAAGCCGCGATGGAAGACCGTAAGCGAGAGGGTTACTTCTGATGAGCCAGGCAGTTCTCGAGCCTGACGCCGCCGCTTCGCGCGGCATGGACCTGCTGCGGTTCGCCACCGCGGGCAGCGTCGACGACGGCAAGTCCACCCTCATCGGCCGGCTGCTGTACGACACGAAGACGATCTTCGAGGACCAGCTCGAGGCCGTGGAGAGCGCCAGCGCGTCCCGCGGTGACGAGTACACGAACCTCGCGCTGCTCACCGACGGCCTGCGCGCCGAGCGGGAGCAGGGCATCACCATCGATGTGGCGTACCGCTACTTCGCCACGCCGCGGCGCAAGTTCATCATCGCCGACACCCCGGGGCACATTCAGTACACCCGGAACATGGTGACCGGCGCGTCCACCGCGGACCTGGCGCTGATCCTGGTCGACGCCCGTAAGGGCCTGGTCGAGCAGTCCCGGCGGCACGCGTTCCTGACCAGCCTGCTGCGGGTGCCGCACCTGGTGCTGTGCGTCAACAAGATGGACCTGGTCGACTGGGACCAGGCGGTGTTCGAGCGGATCGCCGACGAGTTCACCTCGTTCGCCGCGAAACTCGACGCGCCGGACCTGACGATAATCCCGATCTCGGCGCTCAACGGCGACAACATCGCCAGCCGGTCGGAGAACAGCCCGTGGTATGAGGGGCCGTCGCTGCTGCACCACCTGGAGCACGTGCACATCGCCAGCGACCGCAACCTGGTCGACGTGCGGTTCCCGGTGCAGTACGTGATCCGGCCGCAGTCCACCACGGTCACCGACTACCGGGGTTACGCCGGTCAGGTGGCCTCCGGCATCCTCAAGCCGGGTGACGACGTGATGGTCCTGCCGTCCGGGCTGACCAGCACGATCGCGGCGATCGAGACCGCGGACGGCCCGATCGACGAGGCGTTCCCGCCGATGTCGGTGACGGTGCGGCTGGCCGATGAGATCGACATCTCGCGCGGTGACCTGATCTGCCGGCCGCAGAACAAGCCGGCCGTCGCGCAGGACATCGAGGCGATGGTCTGCTGGATGGACGAGACGGCCCCGCTGCGGGTCGGCGGCAAGTACGCGATCAAGCACACCACCCGGACCGCCCGGACCGTGGTGCGTGGCCTTCAGTACCGGCTCGACGTGAACACGCTGCACCGGGACGAGGCCGCCGGCGAGTTGAAGCTCAACGAGATCGGCCGGGTCAAGCTGCGCACCACGGTGCCGCTGCTCGCCGACGAGTACCGGCGTAACCGGACCACCGGCGGGTTCATCCTGATCGACGAGAGCACCAACCGGACGGTCGGCGCCGGGATCATCATCGAGGCGCGCTGACCACGGTCGCCCAGACGATCTTGCCGGTCTCGGTCGGGACGGCGCCCCATTGGGCGGCGGTCTCGTCCACCGTCCGCAGCCCGCGGCCCCGCTCGTCGAGCGGCAGGTCCGGGCGCGGGCGGGAGACCGGCAGGATGCGCGGCAGGCGGGGGTCGCCGTCGGCCACGGACAGTTGCAGTCCGGCGCCGCGCCGGCTCACCGCCACCCGGATGTCGGTGCCGGCGTGCTCGACCGCGTTGGTGACCAGCTCCGACATGACCAGCCGGCTCGGGTGCAGCAGGTGGACCAGGCCCCACGCCAGGCAGGCGTCGCTGGCCAGGTTGCGGGCCAGGCTCGGCGCCTCCGGGTCGGAACGCAGGGTGGCGCTCAGCCGATGGTCGCCCGGGATCCGGCCGGCCAGGGCCACCCGGGCCTGGCGCACCTTGGCGTAGACGGGCAGGAAGCGGCCCGCTCCGAGACCCTGCATGCGGTCGGCGAGCGGCAGATCCGGTGGGACGCACAGGGCCAGATGCACGGGCGGATCCAGGCCGGCCGCGAAGGCCCGGGCGGTCATCCAGATGGCGACGCTCTCGCTGTGCGGATCACGCAGGCCGGACAGGTCCACGATCAGCCCGTCCGGGTGGTCGGTGAAGCACCGCCGCAGCGTCACGGACGTGTCGAGGCTCAGCTGGGCGTCCCACGATCCGCGGATCGTGAGCACGGAGACTGCGGCGTCCTCGGCGGCTTCGACGCTGACGCTGACACCTCGCTCGGTGTCACCGTGAAGATACGGTGGGCTTACCCCCATGGTTCGTCACGATAGCCGGGCGCCGGTCGATGAGCCTCTGGTCTCGCTCCTGCGGGTGATCAGGTGAACGGCTGACGGCCACCCCTCGGATAGGGGTGGCCGTCCGGTGTCTCAGATCCGGCCCGCGCCGGGGCCGGCGGTCGCCACCCAGCTAGTCGGGGCGGTGAAACCCCGCTGTTCGTACGCAGCCGCGACCGCGTCGGCGGTCGAGCCGGCCCGGTCGGCGTCGACGAGGGCGAGCACACAGCCGCCGAAACCGCCGCCGGTCATCCGGGCGCCGTACGCCCCGGCCTCCAGCGAGGACTGCACCGCCACGTCGACCTGGTCCACGGTGATCTCGAAGTCGTCGCGCATGGACGCGTGCGAGGCGGTCAGCAGCGGGCCGATCTCCCGGACCCGGCCGGAACGCAGCAGCGACACGGTGTCCAGCACCCGCTGGTTCTCGGTGATGATGTGCCGGGCCCGGCGGCGCAGCACGTCGTCGTCGAGCCGGTCCAGCGCCTGCGGCAGCTCGGCGGTGGAGACGTCACGCAGCGCGGGCACCCCCAGCGCGGCCGCCGCGGCCTCACAGCTCTTGCGCCGTTCGCCGTACTCGCCGTCGACGTGCTGGTGCGGCGCGTTGCTGTTGATCACCAGGATGGCCAGGCCCTGGCCGGCCAGATCGAACGGGATCTGCTCGACCTGGTAGGACCGGCAGTCCAGGAACAACGCGTGCCCTTCCTGGCAGCGGATCGACGCGGACTGGTCGAGGATCCCGGTGGGCGCGCCCACATACACGTTCTCGGCCCGCTGCGCGATCGCCGGCCGCCGTTCCGGCGGCACATCCAGACCGCCGAGATCGATCAAGGCGGTGAGCACCGCCGACTCCAGCGCGGCCGACGACGACAGACCCGAGCCCAGCGGTACGTCGGACGCGATCGCGATCCGGGCCGGCGGAACCTCGAATCCCGCATCCTGCAAGGCCCAGACGATACCGGCGACGTAGGCGCCCCAGCCCGTCACTTCACCCGGATCGGTGACTCCGAAGACGACGGGTTCCGGCGCCAGCGTCGAGCAGACCGACCAGCGGCCGTCCGTCGCGGGGGCGGCCGCCGCCACGGTCCGCTGCGGCAGCGCGAACGGCAGCACGAACCCGTCGTTGTAGTCGGTGTGCTCGCCGATCAGGTTGACCCGTCCGGGCGCCGCCCACAGGCCGGCCGGCTCAGTCCCGTACGCCTCGATGAAGGCTTTTCTCGCGGCGCTCATGCGACATGAGCCTGGTAGAAGGTCCAGGCGTCGCCGATCATGTCCTGCAGGGTGTTCTTGCGCGGGGTCCAGCCCAGCTCGTCGCGGGCCCGGTCGGACGAGGCGACCAGGGTGGCCGGGTCGCCGTCGCGCCGGGCCGCCACCTCGACCGGGATCTCGGCGCCGGTGACCTCACGGGCCGCCTCGACGACCTGCCGGTTGGAGAAACCGTTGCCGTTGCCCAGGTTGTAGATGCGGTGCTCGCCGGGAACCGTCGCGCCCAGCGCCAGCAGGTGCGCCCGGGCCAGGTCCTCCACGTGGATGTAGTCGCGCACGCAGGTGCCGTCCACGGTCGGGTAGTCGTCACCGAAGAGCTGAAGTTTCTCCCGCTTGCCGGCGGCCACCTGAAGGGTGATCGGGATGAGGTGCGTCTCCGGGTCGTGCCGCTCGCCGATCTCGTGGCCCTCGGCGATGTAGGCGCCCGCCACGTTGAAGTAGCGCAGCGACACCGCGGCCAGGTTGTGCGCGAACGCCTCCGAGGTCAGCGCCAGGTCGAAGGTGAGCTTCGTCGACCCGTACGTGCTGGTCGGGGCTTTGATCGCGGATTCGGTGATGGGCAGCTCGACCGGGTTGCCGTAGACCGCGGCGGTGGACGAGAAGATGACACGCGGTACCTTCGCGGCACGGATCGCGTCGAGGAGGGCCAGCGACTTCACCACGTTCTCATGCCAGTACAGCTCCGGTTTGGCCATCGACTCGCCGGCCGCGATCAGCCCGGCGAAGTGCAGCACCGCGTCGAATCCGGCGTCCGGGGTGAGCACCTGGCCGGCGTCGGCGATGTCGGCCTGCACGAAGGTGGCGTCCGGGGCGACCGCCTCACGGAACCCGGTGCGCAGACTGTCGAGCACGACCACCTCGTGGCCCGCGTCCAGCAGTAGCCTGCTGGTCACGCTGCCGACGTAGCCGGCGCCGCCGGTGACGAGCAATTTCACGACTGAGGCCCTTTCTCTGGTGCGGACGATCCTAGAATTCCCCAGAAACGATCAAAGGTCAACAGGTTCGAACATTGGTCCGGCCGGGCAGGGGATTCGCGGATCCCGGGCCGGGGCTGACACAATGGCGGCCATGTCCGACGTTGCCCGCCGCCCGCGAGTGCTCTCCGGCATCCAGCCGACCGCCGATTCCTTCCACCTCGGCAACTACCTGGGCGCGGTGCGCAACTGGGTGTCGATGCAGGACACGCACGACGCGTTCTACTGCGTGGTCGACCTGCACGCCATCACCATGGGACACGATCCGGCGACCCTGCGTAACCGAAGCCGGATTTCCGCGGCCCAGCTGCTCGCCGTCGGGCTCGACCCGGAGCGCTGCACCCTGTTCATCCAGTCTCACGTGCCCGAGCACGCGCAGCTCGGCTGGGTGCTCAGCTGTATCACCGGCTTCGGTGAGGCCGGCCGGATGGTCCAGTTCAAGGACAAGTCGGCCAAGGCCGGGCAGGACAGCACCACCGTCGGCCTGTTCAGCTACCCGATCCTGCAGGCCGCCGACATCCTGCTCTACCAGGCCGACCAGGTTCCGGTCGGCGAGGACCAGCGGCAGCACCTCGAGCTGACCCGTGACCTGGCGCAGCGGTTCAACACCCGGTTCGGCAAGACGTTCAACATGCCCTCGCCGTACATCGTCAAGGACACCGCGAAGATCTACGACCTCCAGGACCCGTCGATCAAGATGTCGAAATCGGCCTCCTCGCCGAACGGCATCGTCGAGCTGCTGGAGGACCCGGCCCGCTCGGCCAAGAAGATCAAGTCGGCGGTCACCGACACCGGGCGGGAGATCCTCTACGACGAGGAGAACAAGCCCGGCGTCAGCAACCTGCTGACCATCTACGCGGCGCTCACCAACCGGGCCATCGACGAGCTGCTCGAGGCATATGACGGGCGCGGCTACGGCGACCTCAAGAAGGACCTGGCCGAGGTGCTCGTCGAGTTCGTCAAGCCGATCCAGGAGCGGACGAAGCTCTACCTGGACGACCCGGCCCAGCTCGACAAGGTGCTCGCGGTCGGCGCCGAGAAAGCGCGGGCCGTCTCCGCCGCGACCCTCGCCCGGGCGTACCGGAACGTGGGTTTCCTCAGCCCCGCTCGCGAAGCCTGAGGCTGCATGTCTCAGCCCGGTATCACCCGCATCGGCGTCGCCGTCGACATCCCCGAGCCCTGGGGGTCGGCGCTGACCCGCCGGCGCGCCGAGGCGGGTGACCCGCAGGCCGCCTGGACGCCCGCGCACGTCACCCTCCTCGGGCCCACCGAGGTGGCCGCCGACGCGCTGCCGGCGATCGAGAAACACCTCGAGGACATCGCGTCGGCCCAGCAGCCGTTCACCGTCCACCTTCGAGGGACCGGCACGTTCCGGCCGGTCACCGAGGTGGTGTTCGTGACGCTGGCCCAGGGGATCAGCGAGTGCGAGCTGCTGGCCGAGGCGATCACCCGCTCGGACGACATCAATCGGGACACCCGGTTTCCGTACCACCCGCATGTGACCGTGGCGCAGGACGTGCCGGCGCCGGCGCTGGACGCGGTCTTCGAGGATCTGGCCGGTTTCTCGGCCATCTTCGAGGTCTCCGCGTTCACCCTCTTCTCCCACGGCGGCGAGGGACCCTGGCGGCCACGCCGGGACTTCCCACTCGGAAGCTGACGTGTCCGATACGGTCGGCCGGTGAATCCGATCGACCGGGCCCTCGACGCCACCGCGGCCCGGATTCTGGCGGTGCGCTACCAGTCGCCGTACTTCGACCATTTCTGCCGGGCCATCCTGCGCTACGAGAGCGTCCAGGGTGGCCGGTTGGCCGCGGCCATCGCCTACTATGGCTTCTTCGCGGTCTTCGCGCTGCTGCTGATCGGATACTCGGTCTTCGGCTGGCTGCTCACCGCCAACGTGGAGCTGCTCGACCTGGTCCGCGACTTCCTCCACCAGAACCTGCCGTTCCTCGACATCCAGGCCATTCTGGAGAGCAAGGGCAGCGTCGGCATCGTCGGCCTGATCGGCCTCACCTTCACCGGCATCGGCTGGGTCGAGGCGATCCGGTCGTCGCAGCGGCTGATCTGGCGGGTGCGCGAGCAGCCCGGCTACATCGGCATCCGCCAGGCCGTCGACCTGATGGTGCTGGTCGGGCTGCTGCTCCTGCTGGCGCTCTCCCAGCTGGCCGTCTACGGCCTGGAGCGGTTCCTGCACTGGATGGCCGGCGGCGGCTTCGCGACCACCCTGTCGGTGGTGAGCTGGATCCTCACCCTGGCGGTCAACATGCTGCTGGCGGCGGCCCTGCTGGCGGCCGTGCCCCGGCTGCGGATGACGGCCCGCCGGATGACACCGCCGGTGCTCCAGGTCGGCATCGGGATCATGCTGCTCAACACGGTCGGCAAGTCGTTCGTCGGGCTGGTCGAGCGCAACCCGGCGTACGGCCTGGTCGGCTCGGCCGTCGGCGCGCTGGTCTACCTCTACGTCTTCAACCAGCTGCTGCTGTTCGGCGCGGCCTGGGCGGCGACCAGCCCGCACGGCCGGGTGGTCGATCTGTCGGCTGACGACAAGACCGCCCCGGTGGGGCAAAACATCTGGATCCGGCACGACCGCCCGCGATGATGGGCCGATGGGCACCCTAGTGACGCTGCACCTGCCACCCGGCTCGCCGATCACCGAGCAGCCGTGGGTGATCACCTTCGGATCACTCGACGAGACCGAGGACTGGGAGCCGATCGTCTGCGGGCCGTACGAGCATCAGCACGCGCTGGCGCTGGCCCGGGCCGTGGTGATCGACGACGACCTGATGGCCGTGGTCGAGCCGATGCTGGCGCTGGACGGGGTGGCGGCGATCCGCCGGGAGATCGACCTGGCCCGGGACGCGACCGACGACCAGGACGACTTCGAGCCGCTGGTGGCCCAGGAGTACCCCGGTGAGCCGCCGGAACCGGCCGAGGTGCTGGCCGGCTGGCGCCGGATAGCCGGGCGGCTGACCACCTGACCGCACTGGGATACTGACCCGGTGGTGATCAACAAGCGCTGGGCGGCGTTCCTGATCGGTGTCGGCGTGTGGACCTGGGTCATCTGGCCCCGCTTCGGGGTGGCGATCTGGAAGGACGAACGCTCCTTCGACGGCTCGGCCCCGACCTCGTTCCTGTGGGTGCACGCCCTCCTGATCGCCGCGTCACTGGCCATCGGGACGACCGTCGGCGTGCTCGGGATCCGGGCATGGCGCCGCGCTGAACGTTAACTCAGTGTTTCGCGTCACGGGCGCAATTCCCTCCTGAACCAGCCGAAAGCGACGTGCCACCACCAGGGTGATTGCGGCGGTATAACGGTGCGCCAACAGTCCGTACCGATGTCCGGTCTCGATCCTGGCCCGGGGATACGCTCCCGACCTGAGATTCACCCGAGTAACAGGACCTCGGTGTGCAGCGGAAGGAGGGCGTCTTGCGCCCAGTACGTGGGAAGCGGATCGTGGCGATTCTCGCGGCAGGTGGGCTGACGCTCGCTGCCGCCGCATGTGGTGAGGCGCCGACGGAGACCACTCCCGGCTCCGGCTCCAGCAGCGCAGCCGCCGCCGCTTACAAGGCCTGCATGGTCACCGACCTCGGTGGCATCGACGACAAGTCGTTCAACGCGTCGGCCTGGGCCGGTCTGCAGGCCGCCCAGAAGGACGCCCCCAACGTCGAGCCGAAGTACGTGGCGTCCTCCTCCGAGGCCGACTACGAGCCCGGCCTGCGTGGCTACGTCTCGCAGGGCTGCAACTTC
Organism: Actinoplanes sp. NPDC026670; assembly: GCF_040638175.1. Classification (NCBI taxonomy): domain Bacteria; kingdom Bacillati; phylum Actinomycetota; class Actinomycetes; order Micromonosporales; family Micromonosporaceae; genus Actinoplanes; species Actinoplanes sp. NPDC026670. The sequence continues at coordinate 51,077 of NZ_JBEZXU010000017.1, read as the reverse complement.
ATCCTCGCGGTCGGCGGCCTGATGGGCGACGTGACCACCAAGGTCGCCAAGGAGAGCGCGAGCTCCCAGTTCGGCATCGTCGACAGCGTCAGCGGCAACTCCAACGTCTACCCGATGCAGTTCGCGACCCACCAGGCCGCGTTCCTCGCCGGCTACCTGGCCGCGGGCTACTCGAAGTCGGGCAAGGTCGCGACCTACGGCGGTCTGAAGATCGCCCCCGTGACCATCTTCATGGACGGCTTCGCCGACGGCGTCGCGCACTACAACACCGCCAAGGGCAAGAACGTCCAGGTCCTCGGCTGGGACAAGAAGGCTCAGAACGGCAGCTTCGCCGAGAGCTTCATCGACCAGAACAAGGGCAAGAGCATCACCCAGACCCTGGTCGGCCAGGGCGCTGACGTGATCATGCCGGTCGCCGGCGGCACCGGTCTGGGCACCGCCCAGGTCGCCAAGGACTCCGGCGGCAAGGTCTCGGTCATCTGGGTCGACCAGGACGGCTGCAAGAGCGCCTCGCAGTACTGCGACGTGTTCCTGAGCACCGTGGTCAAGAACATCGAGGAAGCGGTCAAGGAGGCCGTGGTCAAGGGCGCCAAGGGCGAGGCCCTCGCGGCGGCCCCCGGCTACGTCGGTGACCTGGAGAACAACGGCGTCTCGCTCGCCCCGTTCAACCAGTTCGACAGCAAGGTCGACGCCGCGCTCAAGACCGAGCTCGAAACCCTGAAGGCCGACATCATCGCCGGCAAGGTCAAGGTCGAGTCGGTCAGCGCGCCGAAGTGACCCTCGGGTAGGTACCATCTGGCCGCCGCCCGGCCGCGGGTCATCACCCGCAGCCGAGCGGCGGCTCGCATTCCACCGTCCACCAGGCTTAGCACCCGACGTCGGGAGATTCCGCTGAAACTGGAACTGCGCGGCATCACCAAGCGCTTCGGCGACCTGGTGGCCAACGACCACATCGACATCACCGTCGAACCCGGCGAGGTGCACGCCCTGCTCGGGGAGAACGGCGCCGGCAAGTCGACGCTGATGAACCAGCTGTACGGCCTGCTCCAGCCGGACGAGGGCCAGATCCTCGTCAACGACGAGCCCCGCGTCTTCAAGAGCCCCCGCGACGCGATCACCGCCGGCATCGGCATGGTGCACCAGCACTTCATGCTGGTGCCCGTCTTCACCGTGGCGGAGAACATCGCGCTCGGCGCCGAGGAGACCCGCGGCGGCCCGCTCGGCTGGCTCGACCGGCGGCGCTCCCGCCGGGACGTCATCGACACCTCGAAGAAGTACGGCCTGCCGGTCGACCCGGACGCCCTGGTCGAGGACCTGCCGGTCGGCGCGCAGCAGCGCGTCGAGATCGTGAAGGCCCTGACCCGCGAGGTCGACCTGCTGATCCTCGACGAGCCGACCGCCGTGCTCACCCCACAGGAGACCGAGGAACTGCTCACCGTCATGCGGTCGCTGACCGCGATGGGCAAGTCGATCGTCTTCATCACCCACAAGCTCAAAGAGGTCAAGGCGATCGCCGACCGGATCACCGTGGTCCGCCGCGGGCAGATCGTCGGCACTGCCACCCCGGACACCAGCGAGGACGAGCTGGCCGCCCTGATGGTCGGCCGCGCGGTCAGCCTCGAGGTGGAGAAGACCCCGGCCGAACCCGGCCGCAGCGTCCTCAAGATCTCCGGTCTGGTGGCCGACGACGACCGGGGCGTGCGCGCCGTCGACGGCGTCGACCTGGAGGTCCGCGCCGGCGAGGTGCTCGGCATCGCGGGCGTGCAGGGCAACGGCCAGACCGAACTGGTCGAGGCCGTGATGGGCCTGCGCGACGTGCGGGCCGGCTCGATCCACCTCGAGGACGACGACCTGGTCGGCATGAGCACCAAGAAGGTGCTGCGGGCCGGTGTCGGCTACATCCCCGAGGACCGCAGCCACGACGGTGTCGTCAAGGAGTTCTCGGTCGCCGAGAACCTCGTCCTGGACATGTACGACCGCAGCCCGTACGGCAACGCGTTCAGCCTCGACCTGAGCAAGGTCGACGGCAACGCCAAGGAGCGGATCGAGCAGTTCGACATCCGCTGCCAGTCACCGGCCACCCCGGTCGGCACCCTGTCCGGCGGCAACCAGCAGAAGGTCGTGGTGGCCCGGGAGATGTCCCGCCCGCTGCGGCTGTTCATCGCCTCGCAGCCGACCCGTGGTGTGGACGTCGGCTCGATCGAGTTCATCCACAACCGGATCATTCACGAGCGTGACCAGGGCACCGCGGTGCTGGTGGTCTCCAGCGAACTGGACGAGGTGGTCGGCCTCGCGGACCGGATCGCGGTGATGTACCGCGGCCGGGTCCTGGCCATCGTCTCGCCGGACACGCCACGCGAGGAGATCGGTCTGCTCATGGCCGGCATCACCGGCGCCACGCCGGAGGGAGAGAAGTGACCGGGTTCCTGCGGAAACTCTGGTCCGCGAACAACGTCCTGCTGACCACCCTGTCGATGGTCCTGGCCGTGCTCATCGGCGCGGTTCTCATCGTCGTCTCGGACGCGGACGTGCTGGCTAAGTTCGGCTACTTCACCGCCCGTCCGAGTGACGCGGTGGACGCCAGCTGGGTGCTGATCAGCACGGCGTACGGCGATCTGCTCAAGGGCGCCCTCGGCGACCCGCAGGTGTTCTCGGCCTGGTTCGCCGGCACCGCCACCTGGCAGCAGGCGTTCACACCGCTGTCGGAGACCCTGACGTACGCGGCCCCGCTGGTCTTCACCGGCCTGTCGGTCGCGCTGGCCTTCCGTGGCGGCCTGTTCAACATCGGCGCGCAGGGCCAGGCCGTGCTCGGCTGCATCGCAGCCGGCGTGGCTGGTTTCACGTTCGGCCTGCCGATCGTGCTGAACCTGATCGTCGCGATCGTCGCCGGCATCCTCGGCGGCGCGCTGTGGGGCTTCATCCCGGGCTTCCTGAAGGCCCGGACCGGCGCCCACGAGGTGATCACCACGATCATGCTCAACTACACGGCCGGTCTCTTCCTGTCCTGGCTGGTCATCCAGAAGGGCATCCAGGCGCCGGGCCGGACCGACGCGATCAGCAAGGCGGTCGCCGACTCGGCGATGCTGCCGTCCCCCGGCGGTGTGCTGCGCGTGCACTTCGGCATCATCCTCGCCCTGCTGGTCACGGCCGCGGTCGCGTGGCTGCTGAACCGGTCGGCGTTCGGCTTCGAGCTGCGCGCGGTGGGTTCCAACCCGCACGCGGCGAAGACCGCCGGCATCAGCGTCAGCAAGACGTATGTGCTGCTCATGGCGATCGCCGGTGGCCTGGCCGGTCTCGGCGGCGCCACCCAGGTGCTCGGCACCGCCCACGCGCTGACCCCGTCGGTGGCCGGCAACATCGGCTTCGACGGCCTGCTGGTCGCCCTGCTGGGCCGCAACCGGCCGTGGAGCACCTTCTTCGCCGCGCTGCTGTTCGGCGCCCTGCGGGCCGGCGGCAACCGGATGCAGTCCTTCTCCGGCATCTCGCTGGAGCTGGTCACCGTGCTCCAGGCGCTCATCGTCATCTTCATCGCCGCCCCCGGTCTGGTGAAGGCGATCTTCCGACTGCGTGCCGCCCGTGCTGCCGGGCTCGGCGCCTCCCTGGCGAAGGGCTGACGACATGTCGACCGCGACTGTGCAGGAGCCGACCGAGGTCGCCGCGCCGGAGCCGTTCTGGACCCGGCAGCGCCGCCTCGGCCTGGCCCTCATCCTGATCGGCGGCCTGGCCGCCGCGGTGTTCGGCGCGCTGGCGCCGAGCGAGACCGCCCGGTTCACGCTGAGCGAGGACGCCGAGGGCGCCGCCCTCTCCATCAACGGCCAGTTCGGCGCAGTCCTCTTCGGCCTGCTGACCCTGGCCGCCGGCGCAGCCCTCTTCGCGGGGCTGCTCAAACGGTGGTCCAACGCGCTGCTCAGCGTGGGCATCCTGGCCTTCGTGCTGTCCTTCCTGTGCTGGCAGGTGGCGGGCGAGTTCATGCCACTGGTGGACACCACGGACGGCACGCTCCAGCTGGCGCTGCCGCTGATCCTGGGTGCGCTGGCCGGTGTGCTCGGCGAGCGGTCCGGTGTGGTGAACGTGGCGATCGAGGGCCAGTTCCTGATGGGCGCCTTCGCCGGCGCCCTGGTCGGCACGATGGCGACGAGCGTCTGGGCCGGTCTGATCAGCGCCGCGATCGGTGGCGTGATCATCGCCGCGATCCTGGCCGTGCTCTCCATCCGCTACCTGGTCGACCAGACCGTCGTCGGCATGGTGCTGAACCTGTTCGCGCTCGGCATCACCGGCTTCCTCTACGAGCGGCTGATGCAGCCCGACTCGCAGACCTACAACACGCCGCCGCAGATGCCCGAGTGGCGGATCCCCGGCCTCGCCGACATCCCGGTCATCGGCCCGGTGCTGTTCGAGGCGAACCTGCTGGTCTGGATCGCGCTCGTGCTGGTCGTGGTGATCCACTTCGGGCTCAGCCGGACCCGGTGGGGCCTGCGGACCCGGGCGGTCGGCGAACACCCGACCGCCGCTGACACCGTCGGCATCCGGGTACGCGGCCTGCGCTACCTGAACGTGCTGCTCGGCGGGGTGGTCGCGGGTATCGGCGGCGCCTACTTCACGCTGGTGGCCACCGGCAGCTTCACCAAGAACATGACCGCCGGCGCGGGCTTCATCGCCCTGGCCGCGCTCATCTTCGGCCGGTACACCCCGTTCGGCGCGTTCGGTGCGGCGCTGTTCTTCGGCTTCGCCCAGAAGCTGGCCACCTACCTGGGCGCGATCGACAGCCCGGTGCCGAGCCAGTTCCTGAACATGCTGCCCTACCTGGCGACATTGATCGCGGTGGCGGGGCTGGTCGGTCGCGTCCGTGCTCCGGCGGCGGACGGTCTGCCGTACGTCAAGGGTTAAGAATTCGAGACAGGGCGGAAGCCCGCGGTTTCCGCCCTGTTTCATGATCGTTTGCCGCCCGCCGGTACCGGTGCCGCGGTGAAAACCCTCTCGCCCGTACGGCAGAATCGGCGTCATGGAGATCGACTGGGCGGCCCTGCGTGCTGCCGCCATCGAGACGATGCGGCGAGCGTACGCGCCGGTTTCGGACTTCCCGGTCGGCGTCGCCGGCCTGGTCGACGACGGCCGGATGGTGGTCGGCTGCAACGTGGAGAACGCCTCGCTCGGCATGACCCTGTGCGCCGAGTGCGGCCTGGTCAGCTCGCTGCACGCGACGGGCGGCGGCCGGCTGGTGGCGATCTCCTGCGTGGACGCGACAGGCGCCCCGCTGATGCCGTGCGGCCGCTGCCGCCAGCTGCTCTGGGAGCACGGCGGCCCGGAGCTGCTGGTCGAGGCGCTGCCCCGGCCGCTGCGGATGACCGAGCTGCTGCCGCACGCGTTCGGCTACGAGGACATGGAGCGGGTCACCGGCCCGGTCGGCGCCGCCGACGTCCCGGCCGATCTCGCCAAGTGGCGCGGCCGGGGGACGGTCTTCGTGCACCCGGACATCTCCGGTGGCGAGACGATCTGGACGGGTTACTGGGAGCGGTCGTCCGGTGAGCCGGGCTCGGCCGAGGAGAAGGGCATCCTGGAGGAAGGGCCGAACCTGCCCACGACGGCCGCCGCGGTGGCCTGGGGACTGGTCCGTACTCCGCGGGTCGTGGTGGTGGATGCCGAGGGCGGCCTGTCCTGGGCCGGCGAGGGAGAGGCCCCGGAGGGCATCCCGCAGCGTTGGGAAGAGGAAAAACCGTGAGTGCATTCGCAGCGGTGGACGTGATCCGGGCCAAGCGGGACGGCCACGTGCTCACCGACGCCCAGATCGACTGGGTGGTCGACGCCTACACCAAGGGTGTCGTCGCCGACGAGCAGATGTCGGCGCTCGCCATGGCGATCCTGCTGCGCGGCATGACGCCCGCCGAGATCGCCCGCTGGACCGCGGCGATGATCGCCAGCGGTGAGCGGCTGGACCTCTCCTCGGTCACCCGGCCGACCGCCGACAAGCACTCCACCGGCGGTGTCGGCGACAAGATCACCCTGCCGCTCACCCCGCTGGTCGCCGCGTGCGGCGTCGCCGTGCCCCAGCTGTCCGGCCGTGGTCTCGGTCACACCGGCGGCACGCTGGACAAGCTGGAGTCGATCGCCGGCTGGCAGGCCCGGATCAGCAACGATCAGTTCAAGAGCCAGTTGCAGGACATCGGCGCGGTCATCTGCGCGGCCGGCGAGGGCCTGGCGCCGGCCGACCGCAAGCTGTACGCGTTGCGCGACGTCACCGGCACGGTCGAAGCGATTCCGCTGATCGCCAGCTCGATCATGAGCAAGAAGATCGCCGAGGGCACCGGCGCGCTGGTCCTGGACGTGAAGGTGGGCACCGGCGCGTTCATGAAGGACCTGGCGACCGCGCAGGAGCTGGCCCGCACCATGGTCCAGCTCGGCAAGGACAGCGGCGTCACCACCGTCGCCCTGCTGACCGACATGAGCACCCCACTGGGCCTGGCCATCGGCAACGCCAACGAGGTCGCCGAGTCGGTGGAGGTCCTCTCCGGCGGCGGACCGTCCGATGTGGTGGAACTCACTCTGGCCCTGGCCCGGGAGATGCTGGCCGCCGCCGGTGTGGACGCCGACCCGGAGAAGGTCCTGGCCGGCGGGCAGGCGATGGACACCTGGCGGGCGATGATCCAGGCGCAGGGCGGCGACCCGGACGCGCCGCTGCCCACCGCCGCGCACACCGAGGAGCTGCGCGCCACCGAGGACGGCGTGGTGACCTCGATCGACGCGTACGGCGTGGGCATCGCAGCCTGGCGTCTCGGCGCCGGCCGCGCCCGCAAGGAGGACCCGGTCAGCTTCGGCGCCGGCGTGCAGCTGCGGGTCCGCCCAGGCGACCGGGTCAAGGCCGGTGACGTGCTGCTGGAGCTGCGCGCCGACGACGAGTCGCGGATCCCCGCGGCCCGTACCGACGCCCTCGGCGCCATCACCGTCGGGGCCGGACAGCCCACCTCTTCCCCGCTCCTGCTCGACCGCATAGCCTGAGCCGCCATGCAGAAGGCCGCCCCCGACCCCCGCGCGGTCCGCGAGGCAAGTCTCGACGAGCTGGCCCGTCTCGGCCTGCCCCTGCCCCCACTGGCGTTCCCGCTGGTCTGGGAGGCCGGAGACACAGTCGAGCTGCGCCCGACCGCGGAGCTGGAAGCTCGCGCCTCGGTGCTGCACGTCGTCGTCGCCCGCTGCTTCGGTATGCCCACCGAGGCCGCGATGAGCTGGCTGCTCGGCTCACACCTGGTGGAGCAGGTCACCCCGCCGGAGTGGCAGTTCGTGATCGGCGCGAAAGGCGACCACCGCTCGTTCGTGCTGCACCACGACGCCGTCTTCGCGCTGGCCTGGGTGCTCGGCCTGAGCCGGCACCTGGACCCCACGGTGGCGCCCGACGACCGGATGATGGCCCAGATGCCGGACCTGCCGGCCGGGGAGACGTTCACCAGCTGGCGGTCCCGGTCACTGGTCGCAGTCCGGGACCCGATCGAGGCCGCCGTCCTGCTCGACCTGTACTACTGCCTGGACTGGGCCTACCAGGAGGCGGAACAGAACGGCCGGTCACTGCCGGGCGAGGTGGACAGCAACGCGATCGGCCAGCGCCGATGGGCTCTTGAGTGGGCCGTGGTGTTCCAGGGGCCGTACCATGACGCGCCCCCGGAATGGGAGGAAGTCGACCTCTCGGTCTAGGGCAGCGGCCGGTAGGCCGCCACGTCGACGGCGGCGGTCACCGTCAGGTCCCGGGTGGGCAGGCCGTCCGCCGGCACGTGCCGAGCGCTGGGGGTCATCCCGATCAGCGTCCGGGCCTCGGTGGCGGTCAGTTTCAGCTCACGCCGCAGAGTGATGCTCGACACCTGGGTGAAGTGCTCACCGAGGCTGCCGCTGACCCGGGCCGCCTTGTCCGGGTCGACCTGGATCAGCCCGTGCGCGGTGACCAGCTCGGCCAGGTGGTCGGCGGCCGGGGTGACCACCAGCAGCAGCCCGCCGGGCCGGAGCACCCGGCGGAACTCGGGGCCGTTGCGTGGCGCGAAGACGTCGAGGATCACGCTCACGGCGGCGTCGGCGACCGGCAGCGGCCGCCACAGGTCGGTCAGCACCGCGCCCGCCCGCGGATGCGCTTTCGCGGCCCGCCGCAGCGCCGGCTTGGAGACGTCCAGGCCCAGGCCGATCGCCTCGGGCGAGGCGTCCAGGAACCGGGCCAGGTAGTCGCCGGTCCCGGTGCCGGCGTCCAGCACGAGTCCCTCGGCCGCATGCCCGGCCAGCTCCTCGGCGATGAACGAGTAGTGCCCGGCGGCCAGGAAACCGGCCCGGTCGGCCACCATCTCGGCACTGTCGCCGACATGTGGCAGCCGTCCGGCGCTCAGGTCGGCGTACCCCTGCCGGGCCATGTCGAAGCTGTGCCGCCGCGGGCAGCGCAGCGCCCGGTCCTGCCTGGTGAGTGGTTCCCGGCACACCGGGCATCGCAGATACGGAATTGCTCCGTCGATCATCGAGCGCTTCCCTCTAGGCTCTTCTGATGGCTGGCATCGAACACTCCGACATCATCAAGGCCCCGAAAGTCCTGCTGCACGACCACCTGGACGGTGGACTGCGGCCGGCCACCATCGTCGAGCTGGCCGAGAAGGTCGGACACCAACTGCCCTCCACTGATCCGGAACGACTCGGCGAGTGGTTCGTCGCCGCCGCCGACTCCGGCTCGCTGGAACGGTACCTGGAGACCTTCGCCCACACCGTCGCGGTGATGCAGACCGAGGAGGGCCTGCACCGGGTCGCCAAGGAGTGCGCCCTGGACCTGGCCGCCGACGGCGTCGTCTACGCCGAGATCAGGTATGCGCCGGAGCAGCACCTGGAGCGCGGCCTGACGCTCGACCGGGTGGTCGAGGTGGTGCACGAGGGGTTCCGGGAGGGCTGCGCCGAGGCGGCCGCCAAGGGCACCCCGATCCGGATCGGCACCCTGCTCACCGCGATGCGGCACGCCGCCCGGTCGCAGGAGATCGCCGAGCTGGCGGTCCGCTACCGGGACAGCGGCGTGGTCGGTTTCGACATCGCCGGCGCCGAGGCGGGCTTCCCGCCCACCCGGCACCTGGACGCCTTCGAGTACCTCCAGCGGGAGAACTTCCACTTCACCATCCACGCCGGCGAGGCCTTCGGCCTGCCGTCGATCTGGCAGGCCATCCAGTGGTGCGGCGCCGACCGATTGGGCCATGGGGTACGCCTGGTCGACGACATCACGGTCACCGCGGACGGGCCGAGCGCCCCGACGGTCACCGGAGGCACCCATTCCGCGCCGCCGGTGCTGGGCCGTCTCGCCGCCTACGTCCGCGACAAGCGGATCCCGCTCGAGCTGTGCCCGTCCTCGAACGTGCAGACCGGCGCCGCCGCGTCGATCTCCGATCACCCGATCAAGCTGCTGCACGACCTGCGGTTCCGGGTCACGGTCAACACCGACAACCGGCTGATGAGCGGCACGTCGATGTCGAAGGAGATGACCCTGCTGTCGGAGGCGTTCGGGTGGGGCTGGCTGGAGTTCCAGTGGCTCACCATCAACGCCATGAAGTCGGCTTTCATCCCGTATGACGAGCGGCTGGCGCTCATCAACGAGGTGATCAAGCCGGCGTACGCCAAGCTCGTCGCCTGAGATCCCGCTATAGCAGGTCAAATCGGGATCGGGACGAACGTACGTCAAAAGAAATCGACCGTCCGCTTGGAGCTCCCCGCCGTTCGGCTAGACTGCCGCCTGCAAAGTCGGCACACTCTGCGGCGTTGCCTTGCCGATCGCGGGGAACCGAGTCATCGTCACTTCTATCGCGATCGACTACGATCGGGACCCGATCGGCCTGCACCCACCCCCCAACGCTGCGCCGATCGAGTAAGTGACCTTGAGAGATGTGCTGCACCACAGGCAGTGATATTGAGGCCGGCGATGTCCAACTACGAGGTTGCAACATCGCGTCACACAACCGGTCCGTGTCCGCCTGCTCTTTCTCTTTGACACTTGTCGTGATGGAATCTCGGGGGCCCGACGTCGGCGAGTCGGCCGTGTGCGGTGCCCGGCGAGCCGAATGCCGGGCCCGAATCAGGAGGACGGTGACGTGAGCAAGCGCCCCAACAGCGCGAATGGCGTCATGTCGCGTCTCAGTCGACCTGCGGGTCGACTCCGAGACCTACCGATCTGGTCCAAACTTGGCCTGATCATGCTGGTGCCGACGGTGGCTACGATCGTCGTCGGTGTCAACGGCCTCGTCGACCACATCGACCAAGCCAGCAACGCGGAGCGCGCGCGCACCCTCTCGGTGCTCTCCGAGGCCGCCGGTGGTCTTGTCGACCACCTTCAGGCCGAGCGCACCTATGGCGTGATGATCGCCAACAGCCCTAAGAACAGCGAGCCGTTCAAGGCCGCCGTCAAGCTGTACAACGAAGAGGCCCCCGAGGTCGACGACGCCAAAGAGCCGTACCTTCAGCAGAAGGGCGCTCTGGAGGACGTCCCGGACAACGTGGGACAGTTGCTCCTCCGCCTCGACCGCAACATCGAGGACCTGCCGGCTGTCCGCAGCCGGGTCGCCAAGGGCGACGAGGACGAGGGCAACATCCGCAACACCTACACCCGACTCATCGAGGACCTTCTGCAGGTCCGCGACATCTCCGCCCAGCTCGCCAACGACCAGCAGCTGAGCGACCACCTGCGGGTCGTCGCCGCGGTCGCCCGGGCCAAGGACTACATCTCCCAGCAGCGTTACCTGGGCCAGGAGATGGTCGCCGACCAGAAGTTCGACAACGCACACCGGCGCAGCCTGCTGGTGACCGTGACCGGTTACGACTCGGCGGTGAAGGCCCTCAACGCGGTCGGCACCACCGAGGAGACCACCTACTTCGAGAACACGGTGAGCGGTCCGAAGCGGCAGGCCGCGGAGAACTACACCGACCCGCTGGACTTCCGCCCCACCAACGGGACCACCCCGCTGCCGTTCAACTCCGCCCAATGGGAGGAGGCGCTGGCCGGCTACAACGACCTGTTCCGGCAGGTCGAGGTGGAGTTCGACAAGAAGATCGTGTCCGACGCCACCGACCTGCGTGACGAGACCAACCAGGACGTCTTCCTGGAGACGAGCCTGCTGCTCGGCATGCTCCTGCTGGCCATCCTCTTCGCGTGGTTGGTCGCCCGGTCGATGGCCCGCTCGCTGCGTGAGCTGCGTCAGGGTGCTCTCGCGGTCGCCCAGTTCGGTCTGCCGCACGCGGTGAGCCGGCTGCGTGACCCGGCGCTCTCCGCGTCGCTCACCCCGGCCCAGGTCGCCGACCAGATCGCCGAGCCACTCCCGGTGCGTAGCCGGGACGAGTTCGGGCAGGTGACCGAGGCGTTCAACGCGGTTCACCTCGAGGCGGTCCGCACCGCGGCCGAGCAGGCCGCACTCCGTGCCTCCGTCGCGACGATGTTCGTCAACCTCGCCCGTCGTTCGCAGATCCTGGTCGACCGGCTCATCGGTCACCTGGACCGGCTGGAGCGTGGCGAGGAGGACCCGGACCGTCTGGCCGAGCTCTTCCAGCTCGACCACCTGGCCACCCGAATGCGGCGTAACGACGAGAACCTCCTGGTTCTCGCCGGTGCCGACTCGACCCGTGTCCAGCGTGAGCCGGCTGCCCTGATCGACGTGCTCCGCGCCGCGCAGTCCGAGGTCGAGCACTACACCCGCATCGAGTTCGGCATGATCGACCGGGACATCGAGGTCGCGGCCCACGCCGTGAACGACATGGTCCACCTGGTCGCCGAGCTCTTCGACAACGCGACCGCCTTCTCCCCGCCGAACTCCAACGTTCTGGTCGAGGCCCGGCGCGTCGGTGAGAACGCCATCCTGACGGTCGAGGACCACGGCATCGGTATCAGCCGTGAGCAGCTCCGCGACCTCAACGAGCGCCTCGCCAACCCGCCGACGGTGGACGTGGCCGTCTCCCGCATGATGGGCCTGGTCGTGGTCGCCCGGCTGGCGAACCGGCACGCGGTCCGGGTCGAGCTCCGGCCCGCGGACCGCGAGCGCGGCACCGTGGCCGAGGTCGGCCTGCCGGTCTCCGTTCTGGCCGCGGCGGCTACCGCCCAGGTCCAGGGTCGGAGCCCGTTCGACGGCGGTCCGGGCTCCGGTCTGCCGGGCTTCGGCGAGCCGCTGGCTCTGGAGAGCGGCTACCCGGGCTCCAACGGGTCGAACGGCTACCCGGGCTCCAACGGCTCCAACGGCGCGGTCCCGGCGTGGTCCGACCTCACCGGTGCGGCTCCGGCCGGCTTCGGTGGGTTCAACGGCGGCGGCTTCAACGGCAACGGCAACGGCTCGGCCAACGGGTTCCACGGTCCGCGCAGCAACGAGGTCATCCCGCCGCTGCCGTCCGGCCCGCAGGGCTTCGCCGGTCTGGACGAGCTGGCCCAGCGCCGCAACGGCGGAGACTTCCGCCCGGACAACGACATCAACGGTTTCGGTACGACCATTCCGCGTCAGCTCCCGGCCAACCCGGAGAGCCAGCGACCGAACTCGTTCATGCCTCCGGTTTCAGCGCCTCCGGTTCCGCCGATCTCGGCGCCTCCGGTGTCGCCCGCCCCGCCGATCTCGGCTTCGCCGTACTCGTCGGGCCCGATCGAGCCGGTGTCGGCCACGCCGATGTCCGGATCACCGTTCGACCAGCGGAACTCGTTCGCCTCGGCACCGCCGGCCTGGCCGCCGGTCGCCGCGGAGCGCGAGCCCGCCACCCCGCACGTCCCGGAGAACCTGGCCGCCGCGCTCGACATGACTGCCGAGATCCCGCGGTTCCGCCCGGAGAACTTCGAGGTGCAGCCGCAGGTGTCGCGGCCGGCCGCCCCGCAGACGGCGCCGGTCCCGGCGACGCCCGCACTGCCGGCCACGCCCGACCCGGCGGAGGCCCAGGCCACCGCCGCGGCACAGATGGCTTCGGCCCGCGAGGGCGCTGTCCCGTTCGCGGACGAGACCATGGAGCTGCCGATCTTCCGGGAGCTGGAGTCGGCGTGGTTCACCACGACGACGCCCGGAAACGACGCCCCACCGGCCCGGCCCAAGGTTTCCGGGGTCGGCGAGGAGTCGGTCGTCTCGCAGCGCATCCCGACCGGGGAACCGGTCCGCACCGCGGGTGTGCCGCAACAGGCGGCATCACCCGAGTCCCGCAACCTCGATCCGGCTACTGTTGGTGCGCCGGCCGCGGCGGCGGCGGGTTACAGCAACGGTGGCGCCCCGGCCGCGAATCCCTGGCGGACAGCGGCCGACGACGGGTGGCAGGCGGCCCGCGCGGCTGCTGAGACACCTGTCGAGGTCACCACCACGGCGGGCCTTCCGAAGCGCACGCCGATGGCTCAACTCGTCCCCGGTGGTGTCGACCGGGGCGGTACCTCCGTCCAGCGCCGTACGCCTGAGGGGGTTCGCGGGCTACTCTCCGCGTACCACCGCGGTGTGCAGCGCGGTCGCACCAAGGAACAATCGACCAACCTGGAGGACACTCCGGGAGGGCAGCAGCCCTCGCAGGCTGGCAAGGAGCATGAGGCATGACATCTACGCAGGATCTGGGTTGGCTTCTGGCCAACTTCGCTGACCGCGTTCCCGGGGTCGCGCACGCGATCGCGGTCTCCGCCGATGGGCTGCTCCTGGCGTCCTCGCGGGACCTCCCCCGGGACCGCGCCGACCAGTTGGCGGCCATCGCGTCCGGCCTGGTAAGCCTGACGCAGGGTGCCGCCCGATGCTTTGAGGGTGGCGCCGTCCTCCAGACGGTCGTCGAGATGGACAACGGTTTCCTGTTCCTGATGTCCATCTCTGACGGTTCGTCGTTCGCGGTTCTCGCGGCGCGCAGCTGTGACGTCGGTCAGGTCGGCTATGAGATGGCTCTCCTGGTCGACCGGGTCGGCGAGGCTCTGACGCCCGCGCCGCGCTCGGCGGCCGGGGTGCTGGGCTGAAGCGGTAGTGGGCCGGGGACATCCAGGGGTTTGTCTGGGGTTTTACGGTCCGAGTAAGCTCAGCCGGCTACTGGTAAAAGCTTTGATAACCAATACACTTCGAGGGGCCGAGGGAGGGGTTGACGGTGACGATGCCTGAACGCGATGAGCCGACTGGCGCGCTGGTCAGGCCGTACGCCATGACCCGCGGTCGGACCCGGCCGAAGCTTGAGATAGCGCTGGAAGCGCTGGTCGAGACAACCGTGCGCGGGCGTTCCGGAATGGGTCGCGGCGGGCAGGGTGGAAGCGAGCATCAGTACATCGCGGCGATGTGCGACGGCGGCCGAGTTCAGTCGCTGGCGGAAATCGCCGCACGCATGCAACTGCCGCTCGGTGTGGCACGTGTGATCGTCGCGGACATGGCCTCTGACGGCCTGGTCGCTGTGTACGAGCCCACCTCGCTCGAAGACGAGACCGACGCGGTAGGCACGGAACTGCTGGAAAGGGTGCTGAGTGGACTTCGCAGGCTCTGACATGTCGCACCGTCCCGCTGCGGGACGCGTGACATCGGCGAAGATTGTCATCGCCGGTGGCTTCGGCGTCGGTAAGACGACGCTGGTTGGGTCGGTCTCGGAGATCACCCCACTGACGACTGAGGCGATCATGACCTCGGCCGGTGTGGGTGTCGACGACAACCGGCAGGTGCCGGGGAAGATGACCACCACCGTGGCCATGGACTTCGGCCGGATCAGCATCGACCGCGACCTGATCCTCTACCTGTTCGGAACGCCTGGCCAGACGCGGTTCTGGTTCATGTGGGACGAGCTGGTCCGAGGCGCGATCGGTGCCGTGGTCATGGTGGACACGCGTCGGCTCGCCGACTGCTTCGCCGCCATCGACTTCTTCGAGCACAGGCGCCTGCCGTACCTGGTGGCGATCAACTGCTTCGACGGCATGCAGTACCACAACGCGCAGGACGTGCGGGACGCTCTGGCGGTCTCGTCTGACGTGCCCGTCGTGAGCTGCGACGCCCGTAACCGCGAGTCGACGAAGAACGTCCTCATCTCGCTCGTCGAGTATGTGCTGACGATGCGTCGGACCCGCGCTACGGCACCGGCCTGATCAAGCAGTAACACCCACCTCAGCAGGCGTTCCGCTCAAAAGGCGGTGGAAAGCCCCGCTCTGGCCAGCCGATGACTCGGTAGGCCGGATCGGGGCTTTCGCGCGCTTTCCGGCCGATCGCCATCGTATAGGAGTGATCACCCGTTGTCATGGCTCGATCCCAGCAAACGGATCAAGTCATCGAGGTCGTCGATACGGTGCTCGGGCAGGTAACTGTCGGGATCGGCACGCAGGCCGCTGACACCCGGATAGGCCGCGTTGGTGACCAGGACCGGGCGCATGCCGGCCCGGCGGGCGCCGTCGTGCTCCCGGCTGCCGCCGTCACCGACGAACCAGCATTCGCCGGCCGGCACCCCGAGACGGGCGGCGGCTGTCGCGTACAACCGGGGGTCGGGCTTGCGGTGTCCCTCCCGCCAGGAGAAGACCGGTGCGTCGATCCGGGACGCGTAGGCGGTCTGCGGCCATGCCTCGCACAGCTCGCTGGAGCAGTCGCTGATCAGCCCCAGGCGGTAATTGCGGGCCCGGAGGTGGTCCAGTACCGCGAGGACGCCTGGACGGGGCGTACGGACCCGCTCAGCGCCCGCGTGGTGAGTCGCCACGGCTCGGTCGAGTCGTTCCTCGTCCGGATCCGCCCCGCATCGCCTGGCGATCGTCCGGAGGGTGTCCCGGGTCCCGCCGTAGGCGCCGATGATCCGTTCCGGGAAGCTCGACGCCATCGCCGTCCAGAACCGCTCCGGGTCCGCTCCCAGCGCCACCGCGGTCGTCTGGAGCGTCTCCTTCCGGAGCAACTCGGCTGAGGGGTCGGTCAGGGTCCCGAAGAAGTCGAAGACGACCGCAGAAGGCCGCGACCCCGAGGGGTGCGGCCTTCTGTCCGTGTGCGGTGCGATCAGCGTCCGCCGTACCCCGCGTTGTTGTTGCGGTATTCGTCGGCGGGCTGGCCGTCGCGGCTGAAGTCCCAGCCACCGGCGGCCTCGCGGCCCGGTCGTCCACCCATCGCGAAGCCGCCGATCTCCTGCCCGCGACGCCAGCCGCGGAAGTAGCCGGTGGTGTGCGCGGCGATCGACGCGGCGTCCCGGACGATCCGGAGCGGGCGCTCCTCACGCAGCGGCGAGCCGGGCACCAGGTTCGCCTGGGGCACGCGTTTCGGCAGGCCGGCCGAGGTCTCCGCGGCGATGGCCGGGGTGGCCGCCTTCTGTGCGGCGCGCCAGCCACTGTCGTTCGGGTTGGACCAGTTGACGTCGCCGTCCGAGTCGGTGGTGCCGGTGAACCACGCCGACCGGGCGGCCGCGAAGATCAGCAGGTCACCGTCGCTGCTGTCGGACGGGACCGGCGGCGCTGTGCTGCGGTCCAGCGCGGTGATCTTGGGGCGTTCGTCGTCGACGACCCGCAGTGGCGGGGTGCCGCCGATCTGGTCGAGCCCGGGCAGGCGGGCCCGGCCACTGCTGTTGCGGGCCTGGTCGACCAGGCGCAGCGACGGCTCCTTGGGCGGGGTCGGCGGCTCGAGGCTGTCCTGCCACGGCGGCCGGACCCGGCCACCGGTCGGCGAACTGACCGAGGCCGCGGCCGGCGAGGGACGCGACGAGGTCGGCCGGGACGGCAGGTCCCCGCGGGATGGCAGGTCAGAACCGCGGGACGGCAGGGTGCCACGGGACGGCAGGTCAGAACCGCGCGAGGGCAGATCAGAACCGCGGGAAGGCAGATCGGAGCCGCGCGAGGGCAGATCAGAGCCGCGCATGGGCAGGTCGGGGCGGGCGGCCTCGTCCTTCTCCGTGTTCAGCAGCGGCCAGTTGGCCCGGGAACCCGGCTCCGCGATCTCCTGACCCGGCCGCTGAGCCGGCATCGGGAGACTGAAGTCGGTGGGACCGGCGGCCGAGCCGTTGGCGGCCGGCTGCCGGGTGGTCGGGCGCGGCGGGATGACCGTGCGCTGGCGCTCGGCACGGGCCCGGGTCAGCTCCGCGTTCGAAAGGGTGGCGCGGAACGGCTCGCCGGCGTCGGCCGGGCTGGAGCCGGCCGGCTGCACCGACGACGGGACGGCCGGGTTGCGCGAGCCGGGAACCGGGCGCGAGCCGGGGGTGATCGGTGTCATGCCGGGCGGAGGCGGCGGGACCGACACCGGCCGGTTCAGCGGGCTGCCGGCGCGGCCGGGCAGACCGTTCGCCGCGGCCGGGGCCATCGGCGGCGGGCCGATCGGGTCGGGTGCGACAGGCGGGGCGGTCATCGGCTGCGGGACAGCCGGTCCGTTACCCGTCGAGGACGGCTCGGGACGGCCACGCCGGCCGAACCGGGAGCCGTTGTCACCGCTCGGCACCGGCTGGAGCGGCGCGGGCTCGCGGCGTGCGCTGCGGCGGCCGACACCCTGGCTGGAGCCGGGCGGGGTGGCCCGGGCGGCGAGCGTGCCGACCAGGGCGGAGCAGGCGGCGTCGCAGGAGCGGACGGCCGCGATCGCCTGGCGCACCGCGTCGGCGGCGGCCGGGGCGAGAGACTTGTTGACCCCGCCACGGCGCGGCGACTCGCTGATCGCCACGTGCAGGGCGGTGACGGCGGCGATCAGCTCGCTCTCGCTGCCGGCGCCGGCACGGGCCAGCTCGGCGGCGATCTCCCGGAGCAGATGCGTCGGGTCGCCGGCCCGGCCGGTCAGCCGGCCGGGCTCGGGGACCGCGTCGAGAACGGCGAGCGCCAGGTGGTGCGAGGGATCCGGGTAGGCCCGGAGGGCGGCCGGGTACAGCTCGCGGAGCACCTCGCGCAGGGCGACGGCCGCGGAGTTGCGCCCGACCAGCATGGCCACGTGCGCCGCGAGGACCGGCTTGTAGCTGACCAGCTCGCGCGGCGCCGGAAGGGTCACCGCGGCGATCGCGCCGGCCTGGAGAGCCCGGGCCAGGCCGACGGCCCGGCGGGCCGCCAGCGGCGCGGAGATCTCCTCGGGGGAGTCGTCGTCGGAGAAGCGCTCGGCGAAGTCGTCGGCGTCATCGTCGTCGACCACCACGAGTGGCCGCCCGGCCGCGGTGAGCAGCGAGGTGACGACGTGGTCGTCGCTGTCGGCGGCGACCGCCGCGTCGCTGAAGCCCGTCGTCCGTTCCACGAGCAGCGTCCCCAGCAGGGCGTATCCGGCCGGGTCGTCGCTGATCTCATGGACGCCGAGCAACCGGCCTGCGTCGTCCACCACGGCGATGGTCAGCGGCGCGGCCGAAGCCGAACGCACCGAATCATCAGCCGACGCCAGACCGCAGTACACGCGCACGAGCGCCACGGCGTCGTCCTCCTCCCCGGGGGTGCTTCTCAGTGGCCAAGGATTGATATTCCCTGGTAATCGGTCAGTCACGCCAGTCCACAGCGGCAGAGATCTTTCCGATCACCGAGCGCCAACCCAGACTGGCCTGCTGAGCTCCGATCTTCTTCAGGCGGCGACGCCCGAAGAATCCGCCCATCCCGCCCTTCTCCGCGGTCCGGAGGGACTCGTCGAGGTCGTCGAGCGGCGAGCCCGGCGCCAGTGCCAGGATCACCGGTTTGATGCGGAGCGCATAACCCAGGTCACGGGCCACCTCGCCGGCGTTGATGAGCAGCGGCAGATCCCACGTGTCGTGTCCGCCCCGCAGGTTTTCCACCACGAGGTCGAGCTCGTAGCGGTCCTCCGGCTGCGGGTCGATGTCGCTCGACTGTACCCGCTCGGCCAGGTCACCCCAGGTGTCCAATTGTGCGAGATCGTGCGGAGCACCCGAACGAAGGAAGGAGACGAGCGATTCGGCGCTCTTGAAGGCGAGCAGTCGGCCCTTGTGGCTGAGGAACATGGGCACTTCTTCGTCGTCCGCCTGGGCGGCCGGCTCGTCCTCGAAGTCGGCCGGGTCCGGCTCGTCGGAGGATTCGCTCTTGCCGTCCTCGTCCTCGGCGAGGAGCGCCTGGTACTCCTCGTCGACGATGACCTCTTCCTCGTCCTCCTCGTGGCGCCGCTTGCGGGCCTCGAAGGGGTCGTCCTCGTCGACCTGAACCTCGGTCGGCTCGAGCTCGGACGCCTTCCGGTACGCCCGGAGGGTCAGACCCACCCCGCCCGGCAGAGCGATCTCCACCGGCTCGATGCGGACCTGATCCCAAAGGTCCCGCCCGGAAGACCCCACGGGCGAGGACTTCTCCGCCACCGGCGCGGACGCCTCGGGCTCGTCGGACTGGCTGGTCACGGTGACCTCCGGGTGATGTGGGAGTGCTGGGACGTGGTGACTCTGGGCACACACCCTAGTCGGCAACGCTGTGTGACAGCGTCCCCGGTGGCCTCAGTAGCCCTTCGGATGCCATACCGTCTTCGTCTCCAGCAGCGCGGTCATCGGGCGCAGGCCCGGATCGGCGGTGAAGTCCGTCGCTGCCCCGGGCCGGAGCACCCGCTTCAGGGTGCCGGCGGCCGACCGCTCCAGTTCGGCGGCCAGCTCCGGGTGGTCGACGCCGGTCAGGTCCAGGGCGTTCACGTCGTCGTGTGAGGCGAGCCACGGCGCGGTCTCGGCGTAGCGCCCGGTGAGCAGGTTCACCACGCCGCCCGGCACGTCGGAGGTTGCCAGCACCTCGGCCAGGGTGATCGCCACCTGCGGGCCGGCGGCCAGCACCACGGTCGTGTTCCCCGTCACGATCGCCGGAGCGATCACACTGACCAGCCCGAGCAGTGAAGCCGGGGCGATCACGGCGACGACGCCGGTCGGCTCCGGCGCGGAGATGTTGAAGAACGGGCCGGCCACCGGGTTGGCGCCGCCGGCCACCTGGGCGATCTTGTCGGACCAGCCCGCATACCAGACCCAGCGGTCGATCGCGGCGTCCACCTCGTCGCCCGGCACGCCGAGCGCGGTGAACTCGCCCCGCCGGGCCTCCAGCATCTCGGCGATCCGGTAGAGGACCTGACCCCGGTTGTACGCCGTGGCGCCGGCCCATTTCGGCTGGGCGGCCCGGGCCGCGAGCACCGCGTCCCGCGCGTCCTTGCGGGAGGCGAGGGCCACGTTGTCGCCGTCTGCCACGAACGTCCGTCCTGACTCGCTGCGCGGGAACTTGCCACCGATGTAGAGCTTGTAGGTCTTGCGGACGGTGAGCCGGGTCGCCGTCTCCACGACTTTGGATGCCTTAGGCAAGGTACGCCTCCAGTCCGTGCCGGCCACCCTCGCGGCCGTAGCCGGACTCCTTGTAGCCGCCGAACGGCGACGCCGGGTCGAATTTGTTGAACGTGTTCGCCCACACCACGCCGGCCCGCAGCTGGTCGGCCACGGCGAGGATCCGGGAGCCCTTCTCGGTCCAGATGCCGGCGGACAGCCCGTACGGAGTGTTGTTGGCCTTGACGACCGCTTCGTCCGGAGTACGGAAGGTGAGCACCGACAGCACCGGCCCGAAGATCTCCTCCCGGGCGATCCGGTGCGCCTGGGTCACCCCGGTGAAGATCGTTGGCGCGAACCAGAAGCCCCGGTCCGGCAGCGAACACTCCGGCGACCAGCGCTCGGCGCCCTCCTCGGACCCTATTTCCGACAATTCCTTAATACGGGCGAGCTGCGCGGCCGAGTTGATCGCGCCGATGTCGGTGTTCTTGTCCAGCGGGTCGCCGACGCGCAGCGTGGCCATCCGCCGTTTGAGCGAGGAGAGCAGCTCGTCAGCGATGGACTCCTGCACCAGCAGGCGTGACCCGGCGCAGCAGACGTGCCCCTGGTTGAAGAAGATCCCGTTGACGATGCCCTCGACGGCCTGGTCGATCGGGGCGTCGTCGAAGACGATGTTCGCCGCCTTGCCGCCGAGCTCCAGGGTGAGGCGCTTGCCGGTGCCGGCCACGGTCCGGGCGATCTCCCGGCCGACCTCGGTCGAGCCGGTGAAGGCGACCTTGTCCACCTCCGGATGGGCCACCAGGTACGCCCCGGTGTCGCCGGCCCCGGTGACGATGTTGACCACGCCCGCCGGCAGCTCGGCCTGACGGCACACGTCGGCGAAGAACAGCGCCGACAGCGGGGTGGTCTCGGCCGGCTTGAGCACCACGGTGTTGCCGGTGGCGAGCGCCGGGGCGACCTTCCACGCGAGCATGAGCAGCGGGAAGTTCCACGGGATGACCTGGGCGGCCACGCCGAGCGGCCGCGGGTCGGGCCCGAACCCCGCGTAGGCCAGCTTGTCGGCCCAGCCCGCGTAGTAGAAGAAGTGCGCCGCGACCAGGGGCAGGTCGACGTCGCGGGACTCCTTGATCGGCTTGCCGTTGTCCAGTGACTCCAGCACGGCCAGCTCACGGGACCGCTCCTGGATGATCCGGGCGATCCGGAACAGGTACTTGGCGCGCTCCGACCCGGGCAGCGCCGACCAGGGGCCGAACGCGCGGCGGGCGGCGGCCACCGCCCGGTCGACGTCCTCCGGGCCGGCCGACGTGACCTCGGCGAGCACCTCCTCGGTGGCCGGGTTGACGGTCTTGAAGACGTTGCCGTCCTTGCCGCCGTCGAACGAGCCGTCGATGAACAACCCGTAGGACGAGGCGATCTCTACTACGGAACGCGATTCCGGAGCTGGTGCATACTCGAACATCGGCCTCAGTCCAGGGTGAAGTAGTCAGGGCCGGCGTAGTGGCCGGTGGTGAGCTTGGTGCGCTGCATGAGTAGATCGTTGAGCAGCGAGGACGCGCCGAACCGGAACCGGTCCGGGTCGAGCCAGTCGTCGCCGACGGTCTCGTTGATCAGCACCAGGTACTTGATGGCGTCCTTGGTGGTCTTGATGCCGCCGGCCGGTTTGACCCCGATGATCCGGCCGTGCCGCTCCCGGAAGTCGCGGACCGCCTCCAGCATGACCAGGGTGATCGGCAGCGTCGCGTTGACCGCCACCTTGCCGGTGGACGTCTTGATGAAGTCGGCGCCGGCCAGCATGGCCAGCCAGGACGCCCGCCGGATGTTGTCGTACGTCCCGAGCTCGCCGGTCTCCAGGATGACCTTGAGGTGGGCGCCGCCGCACGCCTCCTTGACCGCCACGATCTCCTCGAAGACGTGGGTGTAGTCGCCGGCCAGGAACGCGCCCCGGCTGATCACCATGTCGATCTCGTCGGCGCCGGCGGCCACCGCGTCACGGGTGTCGGCCAGCTTGACCTCCAGCGGCGCCTGCCCGGACGGGAAGGCGGTGGCCACGCTGGCCAGATGCACCCCGGAGCCGGCCAGCGCCTCGGCGGCGACCTTGACCATCGCCGGGTAGACGCAGATCGCCGCGACCGAGGGGCAGGACGGATCGGCCGGGTCGGGGCGCCGGGCCTTGGCGCACAGCGCGCGCACCTTGCCGGGCGTGTCGGCGCCCTCCAGCGTGGTCAGGTCGACCATGCGAATGGCCAGGTCGATGGCCTTTGCCTTGGCATCCGTCTTGATCGAGCGGGTGGCGAGTGCCGCCGCCCGCGCCTCGACGCCCACCTTGTCGACCCCGGGCAGGCCGTGCAGGAAGGAGCGGAGATCAGACAGACCGGCGGACACTGTCACAGTCATGAAAGGGATTCTACGCAACCCTGTGACAGTTGATCTTGATTGAACGATAGGTTGTTGCCCGTGGACGTCCTAGTCGTAGATCATCCCCTGGCCCAGACCCGGCTCACCGCGATGCGCCGTACCGACACCGACTCCGGTGTCTTCCGCGCCTCGCTGCACGAGCTGACCACCATGGTGGTCTACGAGGCGGCCCGCCTCTTCGCCGTCGAGAAGTACCCCATCGAGACCCCGGTCGCGCCCACCGAGGGCACCCGGCTCGCCAACCCGCCGCTGATCGTCCCGGTGCTGCGGGCCGGCCTCGGCATGGCCGACGCCGCGCTCGCGCTGCTGCCCGAGTCGTCGATGGGCTTCGTCGGCCTGGCCCGCGACGAGGAGACCCACGAGCCGCGCGCCTACATGGAGTCGCTGCCGGCCGACCTGACCGACCAGCCGGTGCTGGTCCTCGACCCGATGCTGGCCACCGGCGGCTCGCTGCTGCACTGCTGCCGCCTGCTGGCCGACCGGGGCTGCACCGACATCATCATCTGCTGCGTGCTGGCCGCCCCCGAGGGCATCGAGCGCCTGAAGGACTCGGGCCTGCCGCTGCGCCTGATCACCGCGTCGATCGACCAGGGCCTCAACGACAAGGCCTACATCGTGCCCGGCCTGGGCGACGCCGGCGACCGCCAGTTCGGCGGCATGCGCCGCTTCTAGACCCCCATCTGGTACGGGCCACCACTCGGACAAACGCACCAGCCACTTCCCGTGGCTACCCCGCGACGCCCGTGCCGCTCTCGGCCTCCAGCGCGGCCGCCGGGCTGATGCGGTGGTCACCGATAACCGCGAGCCGTCGCCTACGCGGGTAATGCCTCCGGCATTCCC
Source organism: Actinoplanes sp. NPDC026670 (assembly GCF_040638175.1). Taxonomy (NCBI): domain Bacteria; kingdom Bacillati; phylum Actinomycetota; class Actinomycetes; order Micromonosporales; family Micromonosporaceae; genus Actinoplanes; species Actinoplanes sp. NPDC026670. The sequence goes on along the minus strand of NZ_JBEZXU010000017.1, from coordinate 27,737 downwards.
GACGTGAGCGACGGCTCACGCATTGCGGCGGGCGTCGCAGGCCGCGAGCCGTCGCTCAGAGCGGTAATGCCCCCGGCATTACCCGCGTAGGCGACGGCTCACGGTCGCCGGCGGGTCCCGGAGACCGCGAGCCGTCGCTGGGCGCGGTATTGGCGGCGGCTTTACCGACGTGAGCGACGGCTCGCGGTCTCGGTGACCACCGGATCAGCCCGGCGGGCGCGCTGGAGGCCTGGAGCGGTGTGGGCGTCGCGTGGCGCCGGCGGGACTGTCCCGATTCGGCGGGGCGGGTGGCCGTACGACTAGATGGTGTTGAAGTTCCAGCTCTGCGCCTTGCCGGCGGCGAACGGCATCACGCCGTGGAACACCTCGGGTTTCTCGGCGAAGACCAGGGGCAGGAAGTGGCGGTCGGACTCCCACATCGGGAGGGAGCCGGAGAGCACCTCGTCGATCGCGACCCAGTGCAGGCTGCCTTCGTCGTTGGCCGAGTGCGGCGTGCCGGTCCAGGACGTGATCCGGAAGAGGAAGCCGAACCAGTTCTCGCCGTCGCGCCCGAAACCGGGCCAGGAGATCGTCCCGGCGAGCTCGACGCCGGTGCAGTCGATCCCGGCCTCCTCGTGGATCTCCCGGCGCAGGCCGGTGACCACGTCCTCGCCGGGCTCCAGCTTGCCGCCGAGGCCGTTGTAGTACCCGTAGTGGATGTCGTCGGGCCGGGCGTCGCGCCGGATCATGAGGATGCGGCTGCGGTCGGGGGAGAAGACGTATCCGAGGGTTGCCAGGACTGCTCGCACCGGAGCACCCTAGCCTGACAAGGGGATGCGCATCGGCCGACAGGTGGAGGAAACGAGACTGATCGTCCACTCGTGGGCGCCGCCGCCGGCGGGGCCGCTCCGACGGTCTGGAAACCGCAGCCCGCACAGCCTATCGCCGCCGCTGCGAGGTCGAAGTTAGATGGTCATCTTAATGACGGTCTCAGTTAGCGTCGATGATACTGTGGGCGCTTCCTCGACGACGTCACACGGATGGTCTGCGTCCACCTATGCCGAACTTGACCAGTTTAGTCGTGCCTGCGTGGCAAGTGCAGGGTTATCTGAACGAATGTCTGGATTCGATCCTGCGCCAGCAAGCCGTCGAGGGTGTGGAGGTCCTGGCGGTCGACGACGCCTCCCCTGATCACTCCGGTCAGGTCATCGACGAGCGTGCCGCGGCTGATCCGCGGATCGTCGCGATCCACCTGGAGACCAACGCCGGACCGGGCGCGGCGCGTAACGCCGGGCTGGACCGGGCGACCGGTGAGTACGTGTGGTTCGTCGACGGCGACGACCGGATCGCCCCGGGCGCCCTGGCCGCCGTCGAGGCGCGGCTGCTCGAGGAGAAACCCGACGTGCTGCTGGTCGGCGTGGCCCGGGAGCGCTGGAACCGTAAGGTGTCCCGCTTCGTCACGCCGAAGAAGGCGCGGACCGGCGCCGAGGCGCTGACCGTGGCCCCGCCGCCGCTGGGTGGCCTGGTGGTGCGCCGGCAGTTCCTGATCGACGCCGGCATCCGGTTCGAGTCCGAGTGGTATGAGGACCTCGCCTTCGGGTATGCGGTGCTCGCCGCCACCGACAACGTGGCCACCCTCGAACCGCCCTGTTACATCCGCCGGCTGGACCGGCAGGGATCGCTGCGCGGCAGGTCGAAACGGCACATCGAGGCGGTTCGCCAGTGGGACCGGGCGCTCAGCCTGTCCGCTGTGGATCAGGCCGAGCCGAAGCTCCGCCGCCGGGTGCTGAACCGTGCCGTCAACGAGCTGCTGGCGATCATGGAGAACGGCTCGCGCCTGCCGGAGAAGTCGCGGCGCGCGATGTTCACCGAGATCTCCGGGCTGCTGCGCAAGCACGAGAAGCGGACCTCGCCGCGCCCGGGTGGCCTCGGCGGGCTGCGGCTCAAGCTGCTCGCCGCCGACTCCTACTCGGCGTACCGCTTGCTGCGCGGTGGCCGGGGTGCGGCCGGCGGGGTGCTCGGCAAGGCCCGCGGCGCCGCGGGCAAGGCCAAGACGACGCTGCGCAAGGCGAACCTGCTGCGTTACTACAAGCAGCAGCTGCGGCTGCCGATCGACGAGAATCTGGCGGTGTACGGGGCGTACTGGTACCGCGGCTACGCGTGCAACCCGGCCGCGATCTACGAGAAGGCCAAAGAGCTCGCCCCGCAGGTCCGTGGTGTCTGGGTGGTCAAGCCCGGCGCCCGCGAGGTGCCCGAGGGCGTGACCGTGGTGCACCCGGGGACCAAGGCGTACTACCGGACGATCGCCCGCGCCAAGTACATGATCAACAACGCCACCTTCCCGCCGGACGTGGTGAAACGGCCCGGCCAGGTCCAGGTGCAGACCCACCACGGCACGCCGCTCAAGACCATGGGCCTGGACCAGCCGCGCTTCCCGGCCTCGCTGGGCGGTTTCAACCCCGACCGGATGCGGCTGAACCTCGCCAAGTGGGACTTCAGCATCACCGCGAACCGGCACACCACGCTGCTCTGGGACCGCCAGTTCCCGATCAAGGGGGAGACCCTGGAGACCGGGTACCCGCGTAACGACCGGCTGGCGCTGGCCGGCCCGGACGACGTCGCCGCCGCCCGCGCCGAGCTGGGCCTGGGCGCCGACGAGCAGGTCGTGCTCTACGCGCCCACGCACCGTGAGTGGCACTCCGTCTTCACCCCGCCGCTGGACGTCGACGAGCTGGCCGAGGCGCTCGGCCCGAACGTGCGGATCCTGCTGCGCGGCCACTACTTCTACGATTCGATCGGCTTCCCGCCGCGGCACCCCAGGGTGCTCGACGTGTCCAGCTTCCCGTCTGTGGAGACGCTGGCAATCGCGTCCGATGCGCTGATCACCGACTTCTCGTCTGTCATGTTCGACTATGCGGTGCTGAACCGGCCGCTGGTCATCTTCGCGCCGGACTGGGAGGTCTACAAAGCAGTGCGCGGTGTCTCCTTCGATCTGGAAGCCGACCATCCCGGCACGTTCGTCCGCACCTTCGACGCGCTCGTCGAGGCGTTCCGCAGCGGTGCGATCGACGACGAGCCCGCCCGGCAGGCCCGGGGCCGTTTCCGGGAGCGGTTCTGCTCCCTCGAGGACGGTCACGCCGCCGAGCGGGTCGTCCGGCGCGTCTTCCTGGGGGAACCCCTTGTCTGAGCTGGTGCCCGGCCTGGTCAGTGTGATCGTGCCGATCTACAACGTCGAACCGTTCCTGCGTGACTGCCTGGACTCGCTGCGCGCCCAGACCTACTCGAACCTCCAGGTCATCCTGGTCGACGACGGGTCCACCGACGGCTCCCCGGCGATCGCCGAGGAGTACGTCGCCGCCGACCCGCGGTTCCAGCTGATCCGGCAGGCCAACGCCGGCCTCAGCGCGGCCCGCAACGCCGGCATGCCGGCCGCGAACGGCGAGTTCCTGGCCTTCGTGGACAGTGACGACCTGCTCGCCGCGCACGCGTACGAGGTGCTGGTCGGCGCGCTCGAGGACGGCGCCGACTTCGCCACCGGCGGGGTCGTGCGGCTCACCTCGCGCGGCACCCATCGGGGCGCCCCGCACAAGACCGCGATCACCAAGACCAAACTGGACGCCCACGTCTCCACCCGGCCGGCGCTGCTGGCCGACCGCACGATCTGGAACAAGCTGTTCCGCCGCAGCTTCTACGACGAGCACGGCTTCGAGTTCCCGGTCGGCCGGCTCTACGAGGACGCTCCGGTCACCGTGCCCGCGCACGCGCTGGCGAAGAAGGTCGCGGTGGTCGCCGGGACGATCTACTTCTGGCGGCTCCGGGAAGGGGCGGTCCGGTCGATCACCCAGTCCGGTGGGGACCTGCGCAACCTGGTGGACCGCTTCTTCTCGATCGACCTGGCGGCGAAGGCGCTCGACCGGGCCGGTAAGAAGGAGCTGCGCCAGGAGTTCCTGAAGCTCTCCATCAAGGACCAGCTCAGCAACTACTTCAAGTTCCTGCCCTCGGCGACGCCGGAATTCCAGTCGACGTTCATGGAGCTGTCCCGGGCGTACCTGAAGCAGGTCGACCCGAGCGTGATCAGCGAGCTGCCGGTGGAGATCCGCCCGCACTGGAAACTGATCAACCAGGGCCGCTTCGACGACCTGATCGAGCTCATCGACCACGGCTACCGGCTCAACGCCAAGCCGGTCAAGGCGTCCCACGTGGAGGCGGTCGTCCGCTCGGTCACCTGGGAGAACGGCAAGCTCGTGCTGGCCGGCTCGATCGGCTCCCCGATGGCGCAGTCCACCCGTACCGGCCGGTTGAAGGTCTTCTGGGCCAGCAACCCGGCCGAGGGCCGCCGGATCCCGATCTGGTCGCGTTCGCAGACCGGTGGCTTCGTGCTCCGGCTCAAGCCCGAGTCGCTGCGTTCCGGCAGCTCCTGGCAGGCCGGCCAGTGGACCATCGCGGCCGCCGTGAACCAGGGCCTCCAGCTGCGCAAGACAGTGCTCCGGCTGCCCAGCGACTGGACCGAGCCGATGCCCCGGATCCCGGTGGCGCCGGGCGTCTGGGTGATGCCGTTCGCGGCCAAGGGCGACCTGCGGGTCTCGGTGATCAAAGCGGACGGCTGGCTCACCGGAACCCACCGCGACGGTGACGACCTGGTCCTGGTGGGCCGGCTGCGCCAGCGGCGGGACAGCGCCCAGATCCGGCTGTGCCGGGCCGCGGGCATCGTCACGCACACGGTGGCGGCCGAGATCGGCGAGGACGGGCGTGAGTTCACCGCGCGGGTGCCGCTGGAGTGGATCGCGCTCGACGTCCGCGACGACAACCACGCGGAGGGCCACTACGGGCAGCGGTTCCTGCTGGAGCTGGTCACCGGTGAGACGGTCCGCCTGATGGCCGGGGACGACTACCAGGCGATGCGTACGCCGTACGGCAGCGACGAGGTCTTCACCACGGTCGCCGAGAGCAACCGGGCCGTCTCGATCGCGACCCGCCCGCAGGGGCCGGTGGTCACCGACATCACCTGGCGGCCGGACGGCGTGATGGTGCTCAGCGGCGACAGCCCGGTGCCCGCCGAGGGCCGGCTGCTGCTGCGCCTGCGTGGCCGCCGCAAGGACCTGGGCCTGCCGCTGAAGGTGGTGGACGGGCGCTGGGAGGTGGCCGTCGACCCGGCCGGCGTGCCGACCCTGGCCGGCCGGCTGCCGCTGGTCGCCGGCACCTGGGACCTGACGTTCCGGGCGCCCGGCAACCGCCACGACACGACCACACCGCTGCCCTTCGACGCCGCGGTGCTGGCCGCGCTGCCGCTCGACGGGCCGGACAAGCACGGCGTTCAGGGCCGCATGCGTGGCGGGCCGAACGACCGCGCGGTGCTCGACCTGATCGTTCCGGAGACCGGTCCGGAGGAGCACAACCGGCTGCTCAAGCGGTACTTCCCGGCTTCCGGCCGGACGGAGCTGCGTGAGGTGGTGCTGCTCGACGCCGCGCCCGGACGCCGGTTCTTCGACGACCCGGCCGCCCTGCTCGCCGAGCTGCGGTCCCGGCCGGACGCACCCCCGGTGCTCTGGACCGTCGACCGGGGCCAGCCGCTGCCGGACGGTGTCGAGGCGGTCTCGCTCGGCTCCGAGGAGTGGTACTCGGCGCTGGCCACCAGCCGCTGGGTGGTCACCAACGACAACCTGCCGCTCTGGTTCAAGCCGGCCGCCGGTCAGGTGGTGCTGCGGCTGGCCGGTGGCTGGCCGGTGGCCCGTTCCGGCGCCCTGGCCAGCGCCCACCCGCTCGGGCAGACCCTGATCGACCAGCTGCGCTCGGACGCGGCGTCGTGGACCGCGGTGGCCTCACCGAGCCTGACCGCCACCCCGGTGCTGCGCGAGGAGTTCGGCTTCGAGGGGACGGTGCTGGAGTACGGCCGCCCGGCCAACGACCTGCTCTCCGCGATCGACCGGGACGCCGCCAAGGCGCACGTGCTCCAGCTGCTCGGACTGCCGGAGAAGACCAGCCTGGTCCTGTACGCCCCGACCCGCCGGCCGTCGGACCTGCGCCGGCGCGGGGCCAGCGATCCGGGCCGGCTGCTCGACCTGCTGGGTGTCGCCACCGCGCTGCCGCCGGACCACCGGCTGCTGGTGCGCCGCCATCCGGGCGTTCCGGACGACGTGATGGGCCAGGTCGACGGTGTGCTCGACGTGACGGCGTACCCCCAGGTGAGTGAACTGCTGCTCGCGACCGACATGCTGGTCACCGACTACTCGGCCCTGCTCGCCGACTACGCGAGCACCGGCCGGCCGGCTCTGCTCTACGTGCCGGACCTGGAGGAGTTCGAGAGCTCCCCGGGCCTCAACGTGGACCTGGAGCGGGAGGCCCCTGGTCCGCTGCTGCGGGAGTCCGCCGAGGTGGCGGCCGCGCTTCAGGACATTCCGGCGATCGTCGCCGAATACCGGCACCGGGCGGAGGCCTTCGCGGCGACACACGGTGCGGGCGGAGAGGGCGGCGCGGCGGCAAAGCTCGTCGACTGGATGATGGCGGCCGGGCGTTGAGCAACTATCGTTCGGACATGACGTCCATCCCCCTCGCCGAGGAACTGCTTCTCCTCGCGTACGACGACCAGAGCGGTAAAGCGACCGGATCCCGGATCGGCCTCGATCTCGGTATGGCCGCGGCCGTCCTGATCGATCTCGCTCTGGCGAATCGTGTTGCCTACGCGGCCGACGGATACCTGAAGGTCGTGGACGCCACGCCGCTCGGCGACCCGGTGGCTGACGCAGTCCTGGAGAAGATCACGACGGAGGAGCCGCACACGCCCGCCCAGTGGCTCCAGCGGCTCCGGCACCGGCTGCGTACGCGGGTGCTGGAGGACCTGTGCGCCCGGGGTGTGGTGCAGGACGTGGACGAGACCCAGCTGGGCGTCATCCACGTGCACCGTTACCCGACCACCGATCCGGCGTATGAGGCCGAGATCCGCAGCCGGCTGGCCGCCGCGCTGATCGGCAACACCCTGCCCGACGAGCGGACGGCCGCGCTGGCCACCCTGCTCGTCGCGGCGCGGATGGAACCGGCGCTGAAACTGCCGGCCGACGAGGCCGACCGGGCGCACGAGCGTCTCGCCGAGATCGCCAGCAACGCCGGCTTCGTCGGTGACGTGACCCTGGAGGACTCCATCGTGCGGCCCAGCGTCGCTCTGGTGGTGGCCACCCTGGGCCGGGCCATCCAGGCCGCACTCGGGGCGCCCAAGCCGATCTGACGCCGTCTCCCGGGGCTTCAGCGAGCCCCGGGACGGCATCACTACACGCCGAGCGTTGCCGCGATCTCGGTGCGCAGGGCGGCGAGAGCGGTCGCCGCACGGTCGCGGGCTGCCGCATGGCCGCCTTCGGCGACCGGTTCGACCACTTCCAGGTACGCCTTGAGCTTCGGCTCCGTCCCCGACGGGCGGATCACCACCCGGGCCGTGGCGGTGCGGAACGTCAGCACGTCGTTCTCCGGAAGCAGGTCCACCACCTCGGTCACGTCGGCGCCGAGCAGGGTGGCCGGCGGGCTCTGCCGGGCCCGGCCCATCGCCCGCCCGATCTCGGCGAGGTCGTCCACCCGCACCGACAGCTGGTCGGTGGCGTGCAGTCCGAACTCGGCGGCCAGCTCGTCCAGCCGGTCGGCCAGGGTGCGGCCCTCGGTCTTCAGCGCGGCGGCCAGCTCAGCCACGGTCAGCGCGGCGGTGATGCCGTCCTTGTCGCGGACCAGGGCCGGGGCGACACAGTAGCCGAGCGCCTCCTCGTAGCCGAACGCCAGGTCGTCGGCGGCCCGCACGATCCACTTGAAGCCGGTCAGCGTCTCCGCATACGGTACGCCCCGGGCCGCGCACAGACGGCCGACCAGCGACGACGAGACGATCGTGGTCGCGTACAGGCCGGGGACGCCGCGGCGGATCAGGTGGTCGGCCAGCAGCGCGCCCAGCTCGTCACCGCGCAGCGGCCGCCAGCCGGCGCCGGCCGGGATCGCTACGGCACAGCGGTCGGCGTCCGGGTCGTTGGCGATCGCCAGATCCGCTCCGGTCCGGGCGGCCAGCGCCAGCAGCAGGTCCATGGCGCCCGGCTCCTCCGGGTTGGGGAACGCCACGGTCGGGAACGCCGGATCGGGCTCGGCCTGCTCGGCGACGATCGCGGGGGCCGGGAAACCGGCGGCGGCGAACGCGGCGGCCGCGGTGGACGCGCCGACCCCGTGCATCGGGGTGTACGCGATGGTCAGGTCACGCGGGCCGGCCTCGGACAGGACCGCGGCGGCGCTCCGGACGTACCCCCGGAGGATCTCCTCGCCGAGAACCGTGCCCGGATCGCCAAGCGGGACCGACGCGGCGCTGCGGACCGCCCGGATGGCCGCCTCGATGCCGGCGTCGGCCGGCGGCACGATCTGCGCCCCGGACCCGGCCGGCCCGCCCAGGCTCGCGCCCAGATAGACCTTGTAGCCGTTGTCCTGCGGCGGGTTGTGACTGGCGGTGACCATCACGCCGGCCACCGCGTCGAGCGCGCGCACCGCGTAGGCCAGCACGGGTGTCGGCAGCGGGCCGGGCAGCAGCAGCGCCGCCCGCCCGGCGCCGGTCGCGACCCGGGCGGTCCGTTCGGCGAACTCCCGCGAGCCGTGCCGGGCGTCGTAGCCGATCACCAGCGGGCCCTCGCCGCTCTGTGCGGCCAGCCAGCCGACCAGACCGGCCGCCGCGCGGGTGACCACCGCGAGGTTCATCCCGTTCGGCCCGGCGCGGAGCCGGCCCCGCAGCCCCGCGGTGCCGAAGGTGAGCGGGCCGGAGAACCGGTCGGAGAGCTCCACCGCGGTGCCCGGTAAACCGTCCAGGACCGCGCGTAACTCGGCCCGGCCGGCCGGATCGGGATCGTCGGCGAGCCAGGCCTCGGCCCGGGCGATCAGGTCAACATCAACTTCTGGTGCCATCAGGGATTGATAGCACAGTGCCGTCACAGGTTGAGCTGGAACGTCTCCGCCATGACGTCGTAGTACTTCCGGTACTCGGCGAACTTCGCATCCGTCGTGGTCAGGTAGAAGCTGTACATCTTGCCGCCGACCGTGGTCATCCGCCAGATGCCGTGGCGCATGTCGGCGCCCTCACCACACGTGTACTCGAACTCGGCGCCCGCGTTACCGGCGATCGTCACCTCTTGTGTGGCGAGCGACTCGAACGGGTCGGGGCAGGTCTTGCCCTTCTTCAGCCCGGTCGGAGCGGTCGAGGTGACGAACTTGATCGGGGTGACCTTGCCCGGCTCCACCAGGATCCGGACCTTGGTGCTCTTGTCCTCGGGATCGATGTACTCCACGTAGACGCCACCGGCCGCGCGGGTCCAGCCGGCCGGCACGTCCACGCTGACCGCGGCGTTGCCCTTGTACGGCTGGGTCTCGAAGTCGGCGGCGGCTGCGTTGCTCGGCTGCGGGCCGGCCACCGGCGTGGTCGGCGCGGGATCGCCCGACCCGCTCATCGCGAAGACCAGCACCAGGACCAGGACCACGGCGGCGGCCGCACCACCGGAGATCAGCTGCTTGTTGCGCGGCCACGACTTGAACGTGGTGACGGCCTTCTCGGTGGTCTCCTTCGCGGTGCCGACCACCTTGTCGATGGTGGCGCGGCGTTTGGCGGCCGGACTCATCACCACGGTTCCCGGGCGGGCGCCACCGGGCTGCTGACCCCACGGGCCCTGCGGCGGGATGACACTGGTCGTGTCCCCGCCGGGGCGGCCGTTGTTGTTGGGCAGCTTGTGGGCCGGCATGGCGCCGGTCGGCAGGCTCGCGCCCGGACCGGCCGGAACGGGCGGCTCAGGGGCGCGCCGGCGGCCACCCGAATTCTGTTGTTCCAGCTTGGCCAGGTGGTCGGTGAGCGACTCGTTGGGAGCCAGCATCGCGCGGCCGCCGATCTGACCGGACGGCTGCGGCGGGATCTGCTGGGTCTCGGCCGGCGCCGGGCTGACCGGCCGCGGCGACGGGACCACCGAGTACGGGTCGGTCATCATGTGCGGCGGGTTCTTGCTGGCCAGCGGGCCGGCCAGCTGCTGCCGCAGGATGGTGCGGGCGGTCTGCACGTCCATCCGCTGGGCCGGGTTCTTCTCCAGCAGGCCCATCAGCACCGGGGTCAGCGAACCGGCCCGGACCACCGGGGCGGGCGGGTCCTCGACGACCGAGTGCATGGTCTCGATCGGGTCGCCCTTGTCGAACGGCGGACGGCCCTCGATCGCCGTGTAGAGCGTGACCCCCAGCGAGAACAGGTCGCTCGGCGGACCGAAGTCGTGGCCCATGGCCCGCTCCGGCGAGATGAAGTGCGGCGAGCCGAGCACCATGCCGGGCGTGGTCAGCTGCACGTCGGTGGGCATCCGGGCGACGCCGAAGTCGGTCAGCACACAGCGCCCGTCACCGCAGATCAGCACGTTCGCCGGTTTCACGTCGCGGTGCAGCACCCCGTGGGCGTGAGCCACCTCCAGGGCGCCGAGCAGCGCGATGCCGATCTTCGCCACCACGCGCGGGGAGACCGGGCCGTCCTCGATCACCATGTCGGCGAGGCTGCGCGCGTCCAGCAGCTCCATCACGATCCACGGCCGGCCGTTCTCGTGCACGACGTCGTAGACCTGCACCACGGCCGGGTGCTGGAGCGCGGCCGCGGCCCGGGCCTCGCGCATGGTCCGCTCATACATCGCGTCCCGGTCGCTCGGCGCGAGGCCGGGCGGCAGGATGACCTCCTTGATGGCCACGTCGCGGCGCAGAAGCGTGTCCGCCGCCCGCCACACCGTTCCCATGCCGCCGTGACCCACCGCGGCGCGCAGCGTGTACCGCCCGCCGATGAGCGTGCCCGGGGCGGCGCGTCCGCTGGGGGGAGCCGCGTTGCCGCCGCTCCACGTCGGAGATTGAGTCACTGAGGATGCCACCGAGGGGGTATAGGGGCCGTCGACCAACCCCGCTATCTTGCCTGCCGCCACCCCTCGAATGAAAGTCACGACGTCACTGTTCACGACACTTCGACCCTCCGTAGTGGCCGGGTGGCCGAGGGTTGACCACCGGGGGACGCAGGGTGGCAAATTCCTCACGATCGGACGCCTTGACGAGTCTTGGACTCGACTTGTGAATGCAGGATCAGGGTTTCCCGTCAAGCCGGTGTGTGGCCCGTCTCGCCCGACTTCGGGAGGACCGGGACGACCCGGCTGTCCAGGACGCATTGAAAGATCTGGCGAAGGCCGCCGCCGGAAGTGTGAACGTCCTACCGTTGATGAAAGAGGCCTTGCGCCTCCGTGCCACGGTGGGGGAGGTGTGTCACACCCTCCGCGGGGTATGGGGCGTGCACCGCCCCGTCGAACGGTTCTGAGCTGGTCGACGTACTCGTAGTGTGTCGCGTCACCTCCGCGATCCACTACCCGTTGAGGGGTTGGCGGGCCGGGACGATCTCCCGGGAGCCCGCCCTACCTCGGCCGGGGCGTGAGCACCTCTTTACGCGACCGTTACACAGCGTTACCACAATCCGGACTAGGCTGTCGCGCGTTGCGTAAACCGACGAATTTTCGAGAGTGATACGGAAGCCGACGTGACTACTGCTCTGGAGGCGCCGGAAGGCGCCGATACGTCGTGGCCCGGGCAACTGCCCGGCACCGACCCGCTCCCCGGCCGGCTGGACCGCTGGCTCGCATCGAGGGGCGCCGAGCTCGTAGCGATTCGCCGGCACATTCACGCCCATCCCGAACCGTCACACTCCGAGTTCGAAACGGCCGCCTTGATCGCCCGTGAGCTGGTCGTCGCCGGTCTCTCCCCGCGGATGATGCCGCGCGGCAACGGGGTCATCTGTGACATCGGCGAGGGGCCGCGCACCATCGCGTTCCGGGCCGACATCGACTCGCTGCCGTTGCAGGACCTCAAGGACGTGCCCTACCGCAGCACCGTCGACGGGCAGGCGCACGCCTGCGGCCACGACGTGCACACCACCATCGTGCTCGGCCTCGGTATGGCGCTCGCCCAGCTCAACGAGCAGGGCCTGCTGCCGGGCCGGATCCGGCTGATCTTCCAGCCGGCCGAGGAGGCGATGCCGTCCGGCGCGCCCGAGGTGATCGCGGCCGGCGGCCTCAAGGACGTCGACGCGATCTACGCGCTGCACTGCTACCCGCAGCTGCCGGCCGGGCTGGTCGGGGTCCGCTCCGGCCCGTTCACCGCGGCCGCCGACGCGGTCGAGGTCAAGCTCACCGGTCCCGGCGGGCACACCGCCCGGCCGCACCTCACCGCCGACCTGGTGCACGCGCTCGGCCGGATCATCGTCGACGTCCCGGCGCTGCTCAGTCGCCGGATGGACCCGCGCGCCGGGCTGTCCCTGGTCTGGGGCGCGGTGCACGCCGGCCAGGCGTTCAACGCGATCCCCGGCGCGGGCGAGGTCCGCGGCACCGTCCGGGTGCTCAGCCGGGAGGCCTGGCGGGACGCGCCCGAGCTGATCACCCGGCTGATCCGCGAGGTGGTCGCGCCGACCGGCGCCGAGGTCGACGTCGACTACATCCGCGGGGTGCCGCCGGTGATCAACGACCGGATGGCGTCGGCGGTCATCGCGGGCGCGGCCGGCGCGGCGCTCGGCCCGGACCGGGTGGTCGAGGCCGAGCTCAGCATGGGCGGCGAGGACTTCTCGTTCTACCTGGAGCACGTGCCGGGCGCGATGATCCGGCTCGGCACCGGCCGGCCCGGCTCGGACGTCCGGCACGACCTGCACCAGGGCGACTTCGACGTGGACGAGAGCTGCATCGGCTACGGCGTCCGGGTGATGACCCACACCGCCCTTGCCGCGCTCTCCACCGGCGCCTTCTGAGCTCGCTGGCTCCGCTTCGCTCCGGCGGCGTTTTGCGGGGCCGCCCCGTGCCTACGCCCTCGCGGAAACGGCGGCGCGGAGGCACGGGGCCGTGGTCGCACCTGACCGGCCCGGCGGCCGCGTTGCGGCCTTGCGCCGGGACGACCTCGCGGTGGTCACCGCAGAGCGATCAGGGTGCGGTTGGAGCTTTTTCTTCCGTACGACATCAAGGGGTCGAAGTGGGAGCCTCGGCAGCCGGGGTGACCACCGGGAGGTTGTCGCGCCGCCGGTAGCGCCGCACCAGCTGGAGGATCGCCCACGCCGGGACGCCGAAGGCGATGACCCACGGCAGCAGCGCGCCGAGCACGGTGAGCAGCACACCGAGTGACGCCACCAGCGCGTTCCAGCCGTTGGCGAGCCCACCCAGGAAACCGGCCGGATCGTCGCCGTCGTCGCTCACGGTCGCGTTCGGGCCGAGCAGGATCACCGTGATCGTGGAGAGCGACGTGAGATCGCTGAGCCGGCGTTTCTTCGCCTCCAGCGAGGCCAGGTCGGACTCCCGGGTGGCCACCTCACGTTCCAGCATCACCAGGTCGTCCAGGGACTTGGCCTCGGCGAGGAGCCGCTTGCCGCTCTCCACCCGGGCCTTCTGCACCTCGATCCGGGCGTCCAGATCGACGATCGCCTCGGTGACGTCCTCGGTGTTGATGCCGCGGTTCTCCTCGTTGCCGATGCCGGCGATCTGGTCGATCACCGTGGAGAACTTGTCGGCCGGGATACGCAGTTTGATCGTCGCTGTGGACGACCCGTCGCCGCTGTGCCGCTCGTCGCCGCCGACGAATCCGCCGGCGCCCGCCGCGATCCCGGTGACCTTGGCGGCGTTGTCGGTGACGTTGTCCACCCGGATCGTGATCGACCCGGTATAGATGATCGATCGCTGATCAATCCGCAGGTCAGGAGCCTGCGCTGTGGTGTCTTTACCCTGGTTCGGCGCGGCGCCGCCGCCGGCCTGCTCGGCGGCCTTGTCGGCCATCGGCGCGCCACCCTCGGCCCCGCCCATGGCCGGCTGGGCCGCGGTTTCCTGGCTCATATCAGATGAATCAGCGCTACAACCCGCGAGCAGAACGCCCGTCGCCAGCAACGCCGCGATGATTCCCCGTTTCCGCATGGCAGCTCCGATCTGAGTCTTCACTGACCGTGGGACGTGCGGCACACACATCCCGGTTCCGGCAGACTGCGGGGTGAGGGGTTACAACTCAGTAGCGGAGGGGTCCCGTGCGGGTCACGAAGTTCACGCATTCCTGCCTGCGCATCGAAGGCGCCGGAGTTCTGGTCGTCGATCCAGGTGAATTCTCCGAAGCGTCCGCATTGGACGGGGCCGATGCGGTGCTCATCACCCACGAGCACTTCGACCACCTCGACGTCGCGGCGGTCACCGCGGCCGTCGAACGGCGGCCGGAGCTGCGGATCTTCGCGCACGAGGCGGTGCTGCCACTGCTCGACGGCGTCGCGGCGGCCACCACGGCGGTCACCGCCGGGCAGGAGTTCGAGGCGGCCGGCTACCGGGTCCGGGCCTTCGGCGGCAAACACGCGATCATCCATCCGTACGTGCCGGTCTTCGCCAACCTCGGGTTCGCCGTCGACGACGGGGCCGGCAACCTCTACCACCCCGGTGACTCGTTCGTGGCGCCGGACATCGAGGTGGAGACCCTGTTCGTACCGCTGAACGCGCCGTGGGCGACGATCGCCGAGTCGCTCGAGTTCGTCCGCACGGTCCGGCCCGGCCGCGCCTTCGCCCTGCATGACGGGCTGGTCAACGAGCGTGGGGCGGCCGTCTACGGCAAGCACCTGGAAACCTTCTCCGAGACGAAGTTCCGGCAGGTGGCGCCGGGCACCCAGCTGGACTGACGTGCTCGCCATCGACGTCGTGGTCCGGCGGCTCTACGAGGCGACGCCGGACGGGTTCGTGACGGCCCGCGCGGCCGCGATCGAGGACGCCCGGAAGGCCGGCGACCGGGACGCCGCCAAGCGGCTCGCCGCGCTGAAGAAACCGACGGTGGCGGCCTGGATGGTCAACCTGGTGGCGCTGCGCCGGCCGGAGCTGATCGAGGAACTGGTCGAGCTGTCCACCGCGCTGCGGGCCGCCCAGCGGGAGTTGCGTGGCGACGAGCTGCGGGAGCTGTCGACGCAGCGGCGGGTGTTCGTCTCGTCGCTGGTCGCGGCGGCCCGGCGGCTGGCCGTCGAGGAGTCCGGCACCGCGGCCGGGAAGCTGCCGCTCGGTGATGTGGAGACGACGTTCACGGCGGCGCTGGCCGATCCGGAGATCGCCGTGCAGGTGCGATCCGGGCGGTTGATCCGGGCGGTCTCGTACGCGGGTTTCGGTGAGGTGCCGCGGCCGAGGTTGCGGCTGGTCACGGACACCGAATCCGACTCCGGGACCGGCTCGGCGGCCGATCTGGAGGCCGGCTTCGAGGCCGGTCCCGACGAATCGGCGACGCCGTCCGCGTCCGCGGAGCCGTCCGCGCTGTCGGCGCGTGAGCGGGCCGCCGCCGAACAGCGCCGCCGCGAAGAGGAGCAGCGACGCCGGGAGAGTGAGCGGCGGCGACGGGAACTCGAACGCGAGCTCAACACCGCGCGGGCCGACGAACGACGGGCCGACGGGCGGCTGGTACGGGCCGAGGACGCCGAACGGGAGGCCGGCCACCTGGTCGAGGACCTCGACGCCGAGCTCGCCGAGCTGGAACGACGGCGTACCGAGGCGGTCGCCGACGTGGCCCGCCGCAAACTGGCCCGCCGCTCCGCCGAACGTGAGTCCGCAGCCGCCCGCCGCCGGGTCGGGGACGTGCAGGCGGCCCTCGACGAGCTGAACGCGACATAGCTTGCGGGAGCGTTCTCTTCGGACGATCGACGGAGATTTTCTTTAGACGGTCAAGGGGAGCAGAATCGGGCAGGTGACCCCCGAACAGGCCGCCGCCCACGCTCGCACGGGACTCGCCGCGATCCTCCGGGCCTTCTCGGAATCGCCCCGGACCCTTCAGGGTGCTCGGCTGCTGGGGCTGTCCGGGTGGGCGTATCACGTGTCGGCGCGGGCCGGTGCGCTCGGTGAGGTCCGCTCCGAGACGGTGGCCGCGGTGCTGGCGTTCATAGCGCCGGAGGCGGTCACCGACGGGTGGGAGGCGGCGGTCAAGGCGTCGGCCCCGAGCGAGGTCGCCCGGTGGCACCTGGGTGAGCTGTGCAAGTGGGGCGCCGACCAGCTCGGCGGGTTTCCCCGGCTGACCCGGCTGATCGACCTGGCCGGCCAGATCACCGACCATGTGGACACCGCGGGCCTGCCGCTGTATGCGGCGTGGCGGGCCATGCCGGCCCCGGACGGCACGCCCGGGGCGCGGGCCGCGATGCTGCTGCACCAACTGCACGAGCACCGCCTGGGCGTGCACGTCCTCGCGGTCCGGGCCAGTGGCCTCACCCCGCTGGAGGCGATCATCGCCGGCCCCGAGGGGGAGACCGGCGCGGTGGCGCTCGGCTGGCAGGGGCCCTATCCGCCGGCGGGCCCGCTGATCCGCCGGCTGATGTGGTCCGAAGCGGTGGCCGACTCCCTGGCCGGGCAGGCCTACGCGGCCCTCGACCAGTCCGAGCGCATCGAGTTCACCGGCCTGCTGGAGTCCCTGGGCCACCGCCTGGCCCGCTGAGCCGGTCGGCACCGGCCAGGCCGTCGGCACCGAGTCTCGGGAAGGCCGGTGACGGGCGGGCGACCCGGTCGCCGGTCAGGAGACGGGCGTGCAGGCGGGCGGCGCCGTCCGGCAGGAACGGGGCCAGTTCGGTGGCTACCAGCCGGCAGGCCGTGATCAGGGCGCCCAGCACCGCGTCGAGGCGGTCGGCGGCGGCCGGGTCCCACGGCCGTTCGGCCTCGACGAAACGGTTGCCCTCGTCGACCACCGCCCAGATCGCCTCGGTGGCGGCCCGGAAGTCGAAGTCGTGCAGCGCCCGGTCGACCAGAGCGGGCAGTCTGTCGCACGCCGCGCCGAGAGCGCCGGTGGGCACGCCCTCCGGCACCCGACCGGCCCGGTGCTTCCAGGCCAGCGCGAGGGTGCGGTTGACCAGGTTGCCGAGCCCGTTGGCCAGGTCGACGTCGGAACGGCGGACCAGCCGGTCGACGGTGAAGTCGGTGTCACCGACCCGGGCCGGTTCGCGCAGCAGCCACCAGCGCACGGCGTCGGCGCCGTACCGGGCGGCCAGCTCGAACGGGTCGATCGTGTTGCCGGCGCTCTTGGACAGCTTCGCGCCGTCCGCCGAGAGGTAGTCGTGGACCAGGATCGAGGTGGGCAGCGGCAGCCCGGCGGAGAGCAGCAGGGCCGGCCAGTAGACGGCGTGGAACCGGACGATGCCCTTGCCGATCACGTGCGCCCGCTCGCCCGGACCCTCCCACCAGCTCCGGTAGGCGGGGTCGTCGCTGCCGTACCCGAGCGCCGTGACGTAGTTGGTGAGCGCGTCCCACCAGACATAGACGACCTGGTCCGGATCGCCGGGCACCGGGATGCCCCAGCCACCGGCGCGCGCCGCCGGCCGGGAGACGCTGAAGTCGGTGAGCCCGGCCCGGACGAAGGCGAGCACCTCGTTGCGGCGGGCGGCCGGCTCGATCCGCAGCCGACCGGATTCGAGCAGTTCCAGGATCGGTTCGCGGTACCGGGACAGCCGGAAGAACCAGTTCTCCTCGGCGACCGGCTCCGGGGCGGTCAGATGCTCCGGGCAGAGCCCGCCGGCCAGTTCGGCGGGCGCCCAGAACTGCTCACAGCCGGGACAGTAGAGGCCCTGGTAGGTGTGCCGGTAGAAGTCGCCGGCGGCGGCGCACTCCCGCCACAGCCGGGCCACCCCGGTGGTGTGCCGGACGTCGGCGCTGGTCCGGATGAAGTCGTCGAAGGAGAGTGACAGCGGCTCACGGAGCGCGGCGAACCGGGCCGCGTTCGTGTCCACGAAGGCGCGCACCTCGACCCCGGCGGCGCGGGCGGCGGTGACGTTCTTCAGGGCGTTGTCGTCGGTGCCGGTCAGGAACCGCGTCCGGCGCCCGCGCGACCGGGCGTGCCGGGCCAGCACGTCGGCCTGCACCAGCTCCAGCGCGTGCCCGAGGTGCGGGGCGGCGTTGACGTACGGAATGGCGGTGGTCACGTAGAAGTTGCTCATGATCGTCTCTTTCCGCCCGGTCCCGGACGGGGAAGACGACGAGCCGCCCCGACGGGACGGGGCCGGCTCGTGTGAAGTGGATCAGCGCACGGCGAGGAGCCCCGGGAAGGGGCGCATCATCGACTCACGGCGCGACTGCATGCCGCCATGGTAGGTGCCCGGCGCGGCTCGCGAAACTCGGTTGGCAGCGCGCCACGGGCCGTGGTCCGATTCCCACATGACGGAACTCCCGCAGGGCTGGACCACCCGCCGGCCCACCTTCGACGATGTGCCCGCGATCCTCGAACTGGTGCACGCCAGCGACATCGCCGCGGTCGGGGAGCCCGACTACACCGCCGACGAGGTGCGCGAGGACCTCACCACGCCGAACACCGACATGACCCGGGACTGCCTGCTGGCCCTGGACGACTCCGGCAAGATCGTCGGATGGTCGTTCCCGGGCAACTCCACCGGCCGGGACCGGGACATGGCCAACGTCTACTTCTGGCCCGGCAGCGGCCTGCCCGCTCTGCAACCGCTGCTCGACCGGCTGATGGTCCGGATGACCGAGCGGGCCGCCGAGCTCGGGCACCGGGTCTACGAGGTCCGGGCCGGCGCGATCCCCGGCGAGACCGAGCTGATCGAGGCGCTGACCGGCACCGGTTTCGTGTTCCTCAAGCAGTTCGCCCGGATGCAGATGTCCCTGGCCGGGTTCTCCCCGGTCGCGCCCGAGCCGCCGGCCGGCGTCACGGTGCGCCCGGTCCGGCACGACGACGAGGCCGAGATGCGGGCCTTCCACGCGGTCATCGAGGACGCCTTCGTCGACTCCGACCACCTGGCGATCCCGTTCGACGGCTGGCTCGACCAGGTCACCAAGCCCGGCGTGCCGTTCGACGAGTGGTTCGTCGCCGAGGCGGATGGCCGGATCGTCGGCGCCCTCCAGTCCAGCGACGGCGGGGAGGACACCGACGAGGGCTGGGTGAAGCACCTGGCGACGCTCCGGGCGTACCGCAAACGGGGTATCGGTGAGGCCCTGCTGCGCCGCGCCTTCGCGACCTACGCCGCGAACGGACGGCCGAAGGCCGGCCTCGGTGTCGACCTGGCCAACCCGACCGATGCCGCGAGCCTGTATTTCAAGGTCGGCATGGACGCGCTGTACCGGGCCAACATCTACCGCACCACGGTCGAGGCCGCGGCCGGGACCGCCTAGGGCTCCGGCGAAGCCGTTCCGGTGGGCCGGCCGCGCAGATCGGCGACGTAGTCGTCGGGCGCGCCGGCCTTCTCGGCCGCGTTCGCGATCTCCGACAGGTACCACGCGGTCGGCAGGCCGCCCTCGTAACCGGTGAAGACGTAGACCCATGCCGGTACGTCACCGTCGAGCGTCGATACACGCACGGTTACTTTCTGGTACGCACCAGCCGTCACCCCCTCGACCTCGTCGAGCTGTGACGCGTCCCACGGGTGGACGTCGTAGACCGAGACGAAGACCCGGTCGCCGGGTGACTCGACGATCGTGGTTACCGCCCCCTCCCAGCCTATTTCGCCCTCACCGGCGAAGGTGAGGCGCCAGCCTTCGACCCACCCCACGCCGACCATCGGCGAGTGCGGACAGTAGGCCCGCATGCGGGCGGGATCCAGGTTCGAGCCATACGCGGCGTAGTGACGCACGGCGACGACGATAGTCGTAGCGAGCGGTGGTGAGAATATGAGGAGTGCGTGTCGGCACACCTAATGGTTTTTGGAGGTCGGTTTGTCGTGAGTCGGATCGTGATCATCGGTGGCGGACCGGGCGGATATGAGGCGGCTCTGGTCGCCGCGCAGCTCGGGGCGGACGTCACGCTCGTCGAAGCGGAGGGGCCGGGCGGAGCGTGTGTGCTCACCGACTGCGTGCCGTCCAAGACCTTCATCGCGAGTTCCGAGGTGATGACCGGTTATCGCCACGAGGAGCGGTTCGGGATCCGGTCCTCCGGTCTGTCCGGGGTCAGCGTCGACGCGAAAGCGGTCAACAATCGGGTCAAGAAACTCGCCCTCGCCCAGTCCGGTGACATCCAGACCAAGCTGGTCAAGGCCGGGGTGGACGTGGTCCACGGCCGGGCCCGGCTCGGCGAGGACCGGCTCGGGCACACCCATCAGGTGCTGATCACCCCGGAGGGCGGGGAGACCTACGCGGTCGAGGCGAGCACCGTGCTGCTGGCCACCGGCGCCACCCCGCGGGTGCTGGCGACGGCCCGGCCGGACGGGGAGCGGATCCTCGACTGGCGCCAGGTGTGGGACCTCGAGGAGCTGCCCAGCCACCTGGTGGTGATCGGCTCCGGGGTGACCGGCGCCGAGTTCGCCAGCGCCTACCTGGCGATGGGCGTGAAGGTGACGCTCATCTCCAGCCGCGAGCGGGTCATGCCGCACGAGGACGCCGACGCCGCGATGGCGATCGAGCGGGTGTTCCGCGAGCGGGGGATGACGATCCTCAGCCAGTCCCGGGGCGACGCGGTGGAGAACACCGGCGACGGAGTGCGCGTCACGCTCTCCGACGGCCGCATCGTCGAGGGCTCACACGTGCTGATGGCGGTCGGGGCCATCCCCAACACGTCCGAGCTGGGCCTGCGGGAGTACGGGGTGGACATCTCGGACGGCGGCTACGTGACCGTGGACCGGGTGTCGCGTACCAACGTCCCCGGGATCTACGCGGCCGGCGACTGCACGGGTGTCCTGCCGCTCGCCAGCGTCGCGGCCATGCAGGGCCGGATCGCCATCTGGCACGCGATGGGCGAGGCGGTCGCCCCGCTGCGGCTGCGGACCGTGTCGGCGAACGTCTTCACCGACCCGGAGCTGGCCACCGTCGGCGTGTCGCAGAACGAGGTCGACTCGGGCCGTTTCCCGGCGCGCCAGGTGATGCTGCCGCTGACCGGCAACGCGCGGGCCAAGATGTCCGGGCTGCAGGACGGGTTCGTGAAACTGTTCTGCCGGCCGGCGACCGGCCAGATCGTCGGCGGTGTCGTGGTGGCGCCGAAGGCGAGCGAGCTGATCCTGCCGATCACCATGGCGATCGAGAACAACCTGACCGTCGATCAGCTGGCGCACACCATCACGATCTACCCGTCGCTCTCCGGGTCGATCGCGGAGGCGGCCCGTCAGCTGATGCTGCACGAGATCCAATAGCGTCCCCCTGGCCCCCGAAGAGGGCCAGCGCCCAGCCGGCCGTGCCGAAGACCACCGCGGCGACGGCGGCCAGGGCGAACAGCCGCCAGGCGGACTGGGTGATCGCGGTGCCCCCGAGGTGCCCGACCAGTCCGCCGTAGGCGGCCCAGGTCAGCGCGGCCGCCCCGTCATACCCGACGAAACTCCGGATCGGGTAGCCGGTGCGGCCCGCGTTGTATCCGGAGGCCATCCGGCCGCCCGGCACGAACCGGCACAGCAGCACCACGAGCGGGCCCGGCCGGCGCAGGCCGCGGGTGAACCGCTCGGCCGCCCGCCTGGTCCGGGACCCGGGCTCGTCGGTGCGCGGGGCGAACCGGGCCGCCAGCGCGCTCAGCCGGGAACCCGTCGAGCGGCCCAGCACGAAGGCGACGCCGTCACCGGTGAACATGCCGACCGCGCCGACCGCTATCACCAGGGCCAGGTCCAGATTCCCGTACACGGTCAGCGCCCCGGATGTGATCATGATGGCCTGGGTCGGCACCACCGGGACCAATGCGTCGACCGCGAGGAACGCGAACAGCGCGAGATAAGCCCACGCCGGCGTCGCCAACAGGGTCAGCAGTTCGGTCATCGGTGCGGCCACCTCGCGGCTTCGGGACTCCCGGCATTCTCCGTGAGAGCTGCTGAGAGAGCGCTGTGCTCACAGCATGCGCCCGGCCCGGCACTTTCTGCGGTGATGCGGGACACGCTACGGCCCGGCGCCTGCGCACGCTCCCGCTTTACCTGCGTCGCGGGTGTCGGGCGTACGGTTGAGCTGCCCGCGTCGCAGCGTCGGCGCGCAGCCGCGGGCCGTCGGTAGGTCCCGTATCGGCGGCCCGCCCCTGATCATCGTGGGGGCGACGGCGCAGGAGACGAACTTGTGACGGCCGAAACGCCCACGCAATGAACCGCCCCTAGATTCCAGCCATGGCGGATCTTTTCGAGGAGTACCGCCTCGGCCCCGGCTGGGACGAGATGTTCGCCGAGCTGGGCGTGCCCCGGGAGAGCTACGAGGCGCTGCACGCGACGTTGCAGCCACTGTCGAGCGCGGAACTGGGTGTACGCGCCGAGGTACTGGCCCGGGCCTTCCTGGACCAGGGCATCACGTTCGCGCTGAAGGGCGTGGAGCGGCCGTTCCCACTGGACATCGTGCCGCGGATCATCGCGGCGCAGGAGTGGCGTTCGGTCGAGCTCGGCGTGGCCCAGCGGATCCGGGCGCTCGAGGCGTTCCTGGCCGACGTCTACGGCGCCGGGCAGGTGCTCGCCGACGGTGTGGTGCCGCGGCGCATCATCGCGACCTCGGCCCACTTCCTGCGGGCGGCGGCCGGCATCAACCCACCCAACGGGGTCCGGGTCCACGTCGCCGGAGTCGACCTGATCCGCGACGAGCAGGGCACCTTCCGGGTGCTCGAGGACAACGTGCGGATCCCGTCCGGGGTCAGCTACGTGATGGAGAACCGGCGGGCGATGGCCCAGGTGCTGCCCGAGGTGTTCGCGGCCAGCCGGATCCTGCCCGTCGAGTCGTACCCGGCGATGCTGCTGCGGGCTCTGCGGGCGGCCGCCCCGGCCGGGATCAGCGACCCCACCGTGGTGGTGCTCAGCCCCGGCGTCTTCAACTCGGCCTACTTCGAGCACTCGCTGATCGCCCGGGAGATGGGCGTCGAGCTGGTCGAGGGCCGTGACCTGATCTGCGTCGGCAACGGGGTGGCGATGCGCACCACGGCCGGCGAGCAGCGGGTCGACGTCATCTACCGGCGCATCGACGACGACTTCCTGGACCCGGTGCACTTCCGGGCCGACTCGGTGATCGGGGTGGCCGGGCTGCTCAACGCGGCCCGCGCCGGCCGGGTCACGATCGCCAACGCGGTGGGCAACGGCGTCGCAGACGACAAGCTCCTCTACACGTACGTGCCCGACCTGATCCGGTACTACCTGAACGAGGAACCGCTGATCCCGAACGTCGACACGTACCGCCTCGACGAGCCGGGCGTCATGGAGCACGTCCTCGACCACATCGCCGAGCTCGTCCTCAAACCCGTCGACGGGGCCGGCGGCGCGGGCATCGTGATCGGCTCGCAGGCGATGAACCACGAGCTCGACGCGGTCCGGGAGAAGATGCTCGCCAACCCGCGCGGGTGGATCGCCCAGCGCGAGGTGAAACTCTCCATGGTGCCGACCCTGGTCGGTGACCGGCTCCGCGGGCGGCACGTCGACCTGCGGCCGTTCGCGGTCAACGACGGCGAGAAGATCTGGGTGCTGCCCGGCGGCCTGACCCGGGTGGCGCTGCCCGAGGGCGCGCTCGTCGTCAACTCCAGTCAGGGCGGCGGCTCCAAGGACACCTGGGTGCTGGCCTCGCCCGACGACACCATCCCGTTCGAGGTGCCGCATCTGCCCGCCGACCCGGCGCCGCTCGCCGCGGCCGGCCGGCCCGATCCCGGCCCCGGCGGCGCCGACCTGGCCGAACAGCAACAACAACAGCAATAAGGGGGTACGGGCATGCTGAGCCGGATCGCGGAGTCCCTCTACTGGATCGGGCGGTACGTCGAGCGGGCCGAGGACACCGCCCGCATCCTCGACGTGCACCTCCAGCGGATCCTCGCCGACCCGTGGACCAACGAGGAGACCGCCGTCCGGTCCCTGCTCGGGGTCATGGGCATGGCGGTCGCCGATGGGCCGTACACCTCGGGTCAGGTAGTTGATCTTCTTGGTCTTGATCAACGGAACCCCAGCTCGGTGGTGGGTGCCCTGGCCGCCGCCCGGGAGAACGCCCGCGGCTGCCGGGAGATCATCTCCTCGGAGATGTGGGAGTGCCTGAACGCCACCTTCCACGGACTGCCCAGTGTCCGCCGGACCGTCGAGCAGCAGGGTGTCCACGCGTTCTTCCGCTGGGTGCGGGATCGATGCGCGGTGATGGCCGGGCTCACCGACGCCACCATGAGCCGCGACGAGGGCTGGATGTTCCTGGTCCTCGGCCGCAACGTGGAACGGGTCGACATGACCGCCCGGCTGCTGCGCACCCACGAGCTGGCCGGTGGCAGCATCCCGTCCTGGCTGACGCTGCTGCGGTCCAGCGGGGCCTGGGAGACCTTCCTGCGCACCTACCGCGGGGCGCTCGACGACCGGCACGCCGCCGAGTTCCTGCTGCTCGACAGGCTCTTCCCGAGGTCTGTCTTCGCGGCGCTGTCGGCGGCCGAGAGCTGCCTGAGCGACCTCGAACCCGACCCCGGCCGGGCCGGAGTCGCCACCGACGCGCAGCGCATCGTCGGACGGGCCCGGACCGGGCTCGAATTCCGCGGCGCCGACGAGCTGATCAACGACCTGGGGCCGGTGCTGGCCAGCCTGGAACGCACCTGCTCCCAGGTCAACGAGGCGGTGTCGCGCCGCTACTTCCGGCAGACGTCGGCTGTTCTCTGGACCTCGGGAGCCCTGGCATGAGTTCACCTACCGTCGACAGCTGGCGACTCAAGATCAAACACAAGACCGGTTTCGAGTACGCGGGACCCGTCTCGTCGTCGTACAACGAGGCCCGGATGTGGCCCCGGAACGAGGCGCGGCAGGCCGTCCTGGACGCCAAGGTCGACGTGTGGCCGCCCGCGCGCACCTACAAGTACGAGGACTACTGGGGCACCGTGGTCACCGCCTTCGACGTGCACGCCGCCCACGAGTCGCTGACCGTCACCGCCTCGTCCACCGTGGAGACCCTGCCGCCCGGCGACCGGATCCCGGCCGCGGAGAGCGCCGGCTGGGACGACGTGGCCCGGCACGCCGACCGGTGGTACGAGCTGGTCCTGCCGACCCCGCGGACCGGGCTCGACGACGAACTCGACTCGGTCGTGGCCGACCTGCGCGGACGGCACGGGACCCCGCAGGAGGCGGCCATGGCGGTCTGCGAGTTCGTGCGGGCCGAAGTGGCCTACGTGCCCGGGTCGACCGGGGTGCAGAGTGACGCCCTGCACGCCTGGGCCCAGCGGTCCGGGGTCTGCCAGGACATCAGCCACCTGACCGTCGGGATGCTCCGGCGGATGGGCCTGCCCGCCCGGTACGTGTCCGGATACCTCCACCCGAAAGCCGGCGCCGCCATCGGGGAGAGCGTCGTCGGGCAGAGCCACGCCTGGGTCGAGTGGTGGGCCGGACGGTGGACCTCCTACGACCCGACCAACGGGGTGCCCGTCGGCGAACGGCACGTCATCGTCGGCCGGGGCCGGGAGTACGACGACGTGCCGCCGCTCAAAGGCATCTATTCGGGTCCGCAGAGCACCGGACAGGGCGTCGAGGTGACGATCACCCGCCTGCGCTGATCCTCGGCCTCCCCGCGGCTAGTTGATCTCGCAGATCACCGTGCCGGCGGTCACCGTGGCACCCGCCTCCACCGACAGGCCGGCCACCGTGCCCGCCTTCGCGGCCTGCAACGGCTGCTCCATCTTCATCGCCTCGATCACCACGATCGTGTCGCCCTCGGCCACCTCGTCACCGTTCTGCACGGCGACCTTCACGATCGTGCCCTGCATCGGGGCGGTCAGCGCGCCGGTCGCCACCTTGGCCTGCGCCTTGCCTCCGGCCCGAGACGGCGTTCGCCTCGCCACGGGGCCGGTAGCCGTACCGCTGCCCAGGTTTTTAGGAAGACGCACCTCGATGCGCCGCCCGCCGACCTCGACCACGACGGTCTCGCGTTCCTCTTTCTCGCCGTCCGGCGTCGCCGGCGCGGCGAACGGCGGCACCTCGTTGACCCATTCGGTCTCGATCCAGCGGGTGTGCACGCTGAAGGGCTCGCTGGTGAACGCCTCGTCGCGGATCACCGCCCGGTGGAACGGCAGGACCGTGGCGATGCCCTCGATCACCGTCTCGTCCAGCACCCGCCGGGCCCGTTCCAGGGCCTCGGCCCGCGTCGACCCGGTCACGATGATCTTCGCGAGCATCGAGTCGAAGTTGCCGCCGATCACATCCTTCTCGGCGACGCCCGAATCGACCCGCACCCCCGGGCCGGACGGCCACTCCAGCCGGCTCACCGTGCCCGGCGCCGGCAGGAAGCCACGCCCGGCGTCCTCCCCGTTGATCCGGAACTCGATGGCGTGCCCGCGCGGCGCCGGATCCTCGGTGAACCGCAGCCGCTCCCCGGCCGCGATCCGGAACTGCTCCCGCACCAGATCGATGCCGGCGGTCTCCTCACTGACCGGGTGCTCGACCTGGAGACGCGTGTTGACCTCCAGGAACGAGGTCGTCCCGTCCTGACCCACCAGATACTCGACCGTGCCGGCGCCGTGATATCCGGCCTCACGGCAGATCGCCTTCGCGCTCTCGTGGATCCTCTTGCGCTGGTCGTCGCTCAGGAACGGCGCCGGGGCCTCCTCGACCAGTTTCTGGTGGCGGCGCTGCAACGAACAGTCCCGGGTGCCGACCACCACGACCGTGCCGTGCGTGTCGGCCAGAACCTGAGCCTCCACATGCCGGGGCCGGTCCAGGTAGCGTTCCACGAAACACTCGCCCCGCCCGAACGCGGCCACCGCCTCCCGGGTCGCGCTCTCGAACAGCGCCGGGATCTCCTCGATCGTGCGCGCCACCTTCAGCCCGCGGCCGCCGCCACCGAACGCCGCCTTGATCGCCACCGGCAGCCCGTGCTCCTCGGCGAACGCCACGATCTCGGACGCGTCCCCGACCGGATCCGGCGTCCCCGGCACCAGCGGCGCGCCGGCACGCTGCGCGATGTGCCGGGCGGTCACCTTGTCGCCCAGGTCGCGGATCGCCTGCGGCGTCGGCCCGATCCAGGTCAGACCCTCATCCTGTACGGCCTGCGCGAACTCGGCGTTCTCGGACAGGAAGCCGTAGCCCGGATGCACGGCGTCGGCCTGGCTCCGCTTCGCCACGTCGAGCAGCTTGTCGATGCGCAGATACGTGTCGGCGGCGGTCTCACCGTCCAGCGCGTAGGCCTCGTCGGCCAGGCGCGCGTGTGGCGCGTCCCGGTCACTGTCGGCATAGACGGCGACGCTCGTGAGGCCGGCGTCCTTGCAGGCCCGGATGACCCGGAGGGCGATCTCGCCACGGTTGGCGATCAGTATCTTCCGCACGGCTATGAGCCTAACGGTTACTCAGGTCGTTCCGGACCGATGAATCCGCCCGATTCCGGTTCGTTCCCCGGCGACACCCCGGCACCCGGTAAGTTAATCCCAATTCACCGATTTCAGCCGCCCAGCGACGTGCATCATCTCACTCCGCCGCGCGCTCGTCCTTGCTTCGCCGCGCGCGCTGGGCCTTGCTCCGCCGCGCAGGCTGGGCATCGCTCCACGGGGCCGCGCCCGGCGTCCCGCCGCCGCGGCCAAGGGCGCGCCCAGCTACCAGCGGTCGCGTGTTCGCGCAGCCGCCAGCGCCTACGCGTTCGTGTCTTCGTCGATGGTCGGGTGTTTGCGTCGCTGGCGGGGGCTATCTCCTTGACGGCTTCGCGTTCGTAGTGCGCCGGCGGTTCTGCGTCCACACTCCGCTGTTCCGCCCGGTTCCTGCCATGCCATCCTGCCGCTGTGCCGCTCGCTGTGCCGTTGTGCCGCCTTGCTTCCTCGCGGATCTTGCACGTATTTCCGGCTCTCCGGGTGGATGTGTGGGTTAGGTGCGGCCTGGTAGGTCGATGTTGTAGCCGCCGAGGTGGAGTTTGGCGAGGGCGATGAGGGCG